>JAODNN010000072.1 GCA_025465355.1 Blastococcus sp.
GCTCGACGGCGGGGTGTTCACCCCCGACCTGATCGAGACGTGGATCGAGTACAAGCGGGAGAACGAGATCGACCCGATCCGCCTCCGCCCGCACCCGCACGAGTTCGCGATGTACTACGACATCTGACAGAGACGACATCTGACAGAGGAGGGCCGGTGACCTGCGTATTCAGGTCACCGGCCTTTCTCTTGCTCTCGATCTGCTTTCAGCGCGGATGAGGCCGTGGCCCGGCGGACGCCGGCGGGACTAGCCTGCGGCACTAGCCGGTAGCAGGGGAGGCGACCGTGCCGCGTTCCTCCGTCGTCGTGGTGGGCGGCGGATTCGCCGGCTTCTTCGCTTCCTCCGTCCTCGAGCGTCTCCTGCCCCCGGAGGCGGCCGACCTGACGCTCATCAGCGCGACGGATCACCTCTGCTACAGCCCACTCCTGCCCGAGGTCGCCTCCGGCCGGCTCGACCCGCGCCGCATCGCTGTCCCCCTGCATACGCGGCTGCGCCGTACCCGCATCGTGCAGGCGAGGGTGGAGGACGTCGACTTCGACCAGCGGACCCTGGAGGTCGTGGCCGACCACGGCCCCATCGGTCCGGTGTCCTGGGACCGGCTGGCATTGACCACCGGCAGCATCACGCGGACGTTGCCGACGCCCGGGGTGGACACCTACGCCCTCGGCCTCAAGACATTGGTCGAGGCGCAGTACCTGCACGACCACGTCCTGCGGCAGCTGGAGCTGGCCGACAGCACCCCCGACCCGATCGAACGTCGCGCCAGACTCACCTTCGTCGTCGTCGGCGCCGGCTACACCGGCACCGAGACCGCGGCGCAACTACAGCGCATGACCATGACGCAGCTCGACCGCTTTCCGCGCCTGAGGCCCGACGACCTGCGTTGGCTCCTCGTCGACCTCGCACCCGCGATCCTGCCCGAGCTCGGTACCCGGCTGGGCCGCGCCGCGATGCGGGTCATCCGGGAGCGCGGCATGGAGACGCGGCTGGGCACCACCGTCACGGCCATAGACCACCACAGCGTGACGCTGTCCGACGGCGACACCCTCGCCGCGTGCACTGTCGTGTGGACCGTCGGCGTCACCCCGCCGCCGCTGATCCGGCAGCTGGCCCTACCGGTGCACCGCGGCCGGCTCGTCGTCGACGAGCAACTCCGACTGCGCGACGGCGTCTGGGCCGCGGGAGACAGTGCCGCTGCGCGCGATCCGTTCAGCCAGACCGACGCCGACTACCCGCCTACGGCCCAGCACGCGCAGCGGCAAGGCGTCATCATCGGCCGGAACATCGCGGCGAGCCTCGGCTACGGGCGCCCACGGCGCTACCGGCACGGCGACCTGGGGCTCGTCGCCGACCTCGGCGGCGTCTCGGCCGTCGCCCGGCCGCTGGGCCTCCCGCTCACCGGTCCCGTGGCGAAGGTGGTCACGAAGGGCTACCACCTCTACGCCCTGCCCTCGGGCGCGAACCGGATCCGGGTGGCCAACGACTGGATCACCAACCTGGTCAGCCGCCCGATCGCGGCCCAACTGGGCCTGGTCGACCGTCAGGCGGCACAGCTCGTCCGGGAACAAGGGGGCTCCGGGGCGGTCCGCTGAGCCGCGCAGAGGCGCTAGCAGTCCCCGACGAGTCCCCACGGTCCGCCAGCACAGCAGCAACGGCGGCCCGTGCGGACTCGTCGCTGTCGGGGCACAGGCGCCCGTACGTGCCCAGGGTGGTCTTGGCACTGCCGTGGCGTAACCGGTGCTGGACGACCTTGACGTCGAGGCCGCTGCCGACGAGGCAGCGAGGCCAGGTGGTGCCGGAGGTCGTGGAAGCGGAAGATCTGCGCGATGTGCACCTTCGCCTGGATGACGGTCCGGGGACGCCGGCCGGCGCGATTCGGCAAGGTCAATCTTCGCCAGGCGGCCGGCCGGCTCAGCTGCGCCGAATGCTGACCAGGTCGGCGAAGACAACGATGTCGTCCACATAGCTACGCGCCTGGTGATCGAACGCGCCACCGCACGTGATAACCCGGAGTCCGGCGTGATTGATGTCGCCGTACACCGCGTCGGTGGGGAACGCATCTTTTGCGTACCGTTCAACCTGGTGCACCTGGAAGACAACAGTGCTGCCGTCTTGTCGGGCGATGGTGATGTCGTCGCCGGCCACGAGGTCGTGGAGGCGGTAGAAGACTCCGGCCGAGCCGCCCCAGTCGACGTGCCCGGCAAGGACGGCCGGCCCGACTTCGCCCGGAGTCGGCCCGCCGGTGAACCAGCCGGCCGGGAAGCCCGACGGCGGAACTTGGAGCGTGCCGTCAGCCTGTAGCCCGAGGTCCATCAGAGGCGAATCCACGCCGATCGCCGGAATGAGCACGCGCACCGGCTTGGACGCGGCCAGTGCCATCGTTGTCGGGCTGGCCGACGAGGGCGGGCTGGACGACTTGACGATTGATGGGGCTGAGACGGCGAGCCGTCCGTTGTCACATCCCGCGGTCGTGAGGGCCAGAACGCCCAGCAAGACCACGAGCACGGACCGGATAAGTCGTCGGTCCCACGGTCGGAGGCGCGCCGGTCTTCGCACTCGACCGCCGACCGACGTCACCTCAGAGACTGGATCGGGACCACGGCCGCGTCAGCGCGCGCGGTGCGCCCGTCAGGTGGGAGATGACACGTGGTCCTCCCAACGGTGCTGCCATCGCCGGTGTCCACGGCGCCCACAGGGAACCGAGGAACCTGTCGGTGGCCGGACTTCCCGACGGCCGACGCTGCGCCGGAGTGTCCGGCGCCTGCTCCACTGGTGGGCGGGGTGGTGGGGTTCGACAGCGGGCTGACCGGCGGAGTGCAGGCCGGAACGGTGATCGTGTTTGTGTCCAGCGTGACCGCTCCGTTGCTGGCGAGCACCCGGCCCTCGACGGTGGCACCGGTGGTCAGTGTGATGCTGTCGTCGGCGAGGATGTTGCCGCGGAAGTGGGTGGTCGTTCCCAGTGTGGCCGAGCTGCCGACCTGCCAGAAGACATGGCATGCCTGCGCGCCGTTGAGCAGTACGACGCTGCTGCTCGAGGCGGTCGTGAGCGTGCTGCCGGCTTGGAAGACGAAGACCGCATCGGGATTGCCGGCGGCGTCCAGGGTGAGTGCTCCGGTGAGCCCCATCGAGCTGGATGCCTTGTAGACACCGGCCGTGAGCGTCTGGCCACCGAGGTCCGTGGTCACCGCCGCTGGCGGCCCTTCCCCGGCCGCGGTCCCGTAGGCGGTGAGGAGGTCATGCTTCGCCCCTTGCGTGACCGCGTCACCGGCATGGTTCGTCCCGGTCTGGGTGATGCCGGCACCTCCGGTGACGGTGGTCGTCGGAAAGGTGCCGATGTCGCCGGTGATCGTGGTCGGGCCGGTGTTGGTGATGCCCGAGCCCGCGAGTACAGCGAAACTCCCGGCGGTGCCGAGAGGGACTGTCGTGGCTGCGGCCTGCGCGGTACCGGTCAGGGCGCCGAACAGGCCGACCGACACGATCACCACCAGGCTCAGCCCGGTGCGGGTCCCTACCCGTCGGGCCCTTCCGGGGCCCGAACAGGTGCGGGACCGGGTGCTCGGGACCGACGTCACGTCGGCGTTCCGTTCTCCGACCTCAACCCTCGGACCGGCGGTGCGCTGAAGAGGACGCCGGCGTGAATGCCGGAGCTCCAAGGTCGTCGGTACCGATGAGGGAAGCACACGGTAACCATATGGCTACATTCAGCACTCCATGCGGATGCGACCCGCGGTTCTGTTCCCCCGATAACGTCGGCCTCGCATTTCCGGGCCTCGTTGCACCGATGACGCATTTGCACGTAAAAGTCGACATCAAGGCTTCGAGGACGTCGACGTCACGTTCCACCCGGTTACAGACGTCCCGGTCGAGGACCCCCGGGTGACCCACCGTCCGAGACGATCTGAGCGCAATCCGTCCCGGACGCCGGGAAAGCATCGGCACAACTGCGCTGCGGCCGGGTGAAACTGTGGCCCATCGCCCATCGCCCATCGCCGGCTCCAGGCGTCGTGCCAGCCGTGCTGCAGTCCTCCACCAGTACGGCTCCCTCGCGACCGCCAGGTGCAGGCGTGGCCGCCACAGGCGGGGATCGCGGCTGACCGACCGACGGGGTGGGCGGAGAGTCGATGGCGGGTATCGGGGGCGGGTCCCACCCGCCGTCCTGTTCGCGGCCCGAGCGGTCTGGGATCGCGCAGCAATGCCGCTATGCGGTGTTCACGCTGGTCGGTCACGCGGCGGGCGGGCGGACGGGCGAGGCGAGGTCAGCGTCGGCACCGTTCTCGCTCTCCCTGCGGCGCGGGGGTCCTCCGTACCAGTCGAGGCACACCATCGTGGCGTCGTCGCGGAGATGGCCTCCGGTCGCATGCAGTATCGCCGCGCCCAGCTCATGGACGACCTCCCGGGGGTGGAGGTCCGCCGTGGCCGCGAGCGCAGCCGCGACGTCCAGAGAGGCGGCATTGCGCTCCTGCATGCCGTCGGTGAGGAAGATGATGCGGTCCCCAGCTTCGAGCGAAAAGCGCTGCGGCTGGAACGACTTCCCGGGCACGACACCGAAGGGCGGTTCGATATCCAGTTGTATCTCCTCCACCCGGCCACCGCGCAGCCGGAGGGGGAACGGGTGACCAGCGTTTACGATCGCGGCCCTTTGGGTCGACAGATTCACCCGCATGAGCTGTCCGGTGACGAACTGTCCGGCGGGCGCGTTCTCGGCCAAGGCGTCATTGGCGTATCGGGCCTGCGCGTCGAGGTCCAGTCCCTGCCGGCGGGCGTTGCGCAGGCCTCCCACGAGCAGTGTGGCCAGCAGTGCGGCTTCGATCTCGTGACCGACGGCATCGGTGATCGATACATGGAGCGAATCGCGATTGAGCGTGTAGTCGAAGGTGTCGCCTCCCACGGAGGCGGCCGGCTCCAGCCAGCCGGCGAGGGTGAACTGCCCGGCTTCGCAGGTGTACGAGGAGGGGAGCAGCCGACGCTGGATCTCGGCGGCCAGCGAGAACGGGGTGGTGCGCTGTCCCCACTCGAACACGTCGGTGTACCGGCGGGCGGCTATGACGACGTAGGCCAGGGCGTGGGCGGCGGCGGCGGCATCGGCGATCAACGTTGGGACCGGCGAGGTCGGCAGGACCAGTTCTAGCAACCCGATCGCATCTCCGCGGTCCGTGACCGGGACAATCAACCTGGCCCCGTCCTCAAGCGCGTGGACGTCGACCTGCTGGGTTCGCAGCACACGCTCGTACACGGTGCCGTGCAACGGCAGCGACGCCGCCTTTGAGCCGGCCTGCGTCCGTGCGCCCTCGGCACCGGCAGCACCCGTGGTGAGACGTACGACGGCGCGGCCGCTGAAGTCAGCGATCAGGAAGGTCAGTTCGCGCGCGTCGAGCATCTCCGCGAGCGCCTCTGCGGCGGCCTCTACTGCCTCGATCGGCGCTCTCACCTGGACCCGATCGAGCAGCACGCCGACGTCCAGGCGGCCCGGGGCGGGCGGGGTCAGCATGCGAAGGACTCTAGGCGGAGCGCCCGCAGCTATCCGCCCTGAGAGCCGCGAGGGGCGAAGGCGCCTGACGGGGGAACTTCGCGGAGAGATTCCCTTTTCGGCCGTGCGAGTCACACGTGCGGCTCGGGCCCTTTTTCGCCATACCCATGTTGCAGCCACTGGCGGGCGAGCGACCACTGTCGCGGTCATTGCCGAGTGCCGGTCACAGACCAGCAGACCCACCTCAGCGCCCGGGATGGGCCACGCGGCCAGGCCGCACCCTGTCCGCACGATTCTCGATCGCACCCCTCATCGACCAACCTCGCTCGAACCTGAACGCGCAGGTCAACAGTCGATTTCGACGGCCACCATCAACAGCCAAACGCAGAGCGAGTTCCCGATGTACTACGACATGTGCGTCGGACAGGCCGCTGACCTGCTGCTTTACGGCGCGGTGGCGCTAGCAGTCCCCGACGAGTCCCCACGGGCCGCCATCCGGAGGCGATCAACAACGACGCGAAGCAGGGTCAGCTTCGCTACGAGCTGGTTGATCTTCATGTTCTCTCTACTCGTCCTCGCCGCCGGTGGACGGCAGGCAGGAGCTCCCCGCTGAGCGTCTCGGCCGCGGGCGCATTGGGCCGAACAGGCGGTGCGACGACCCAGCCGGGGCCGCGCGGGGCGCCGTCGACCGTGCGCGACGGCGTAGGGCTGTCCAGGTTGCGGACCGCGGAAGCGGTACGGGCGGGGCGTTCACGCTCCCGTTGGTGCCGTCGGTGCCAGCTACGGTGACCCGGTGAGCCTGGGCCCACGGTCTCAGCGCGTCGTTGCCTCATCCCAGCCTGCCGCTGAGCGGGTCGGGAGGTTGCTGTCGGTCAATGTCGGAAGGCCGAAGGACGTGAGGTGGCAAGGGAGAACGGTCTTCACCAGCGTGTTCAAGAGCACCGTCGACGGTCAACGCCGGGTCGGCAAGCTCAACCTCGAGGGCGATGGTCAGGGCGATCTGGCGGGTCATGGTGGTGAGCAGCGTGCGGTGTTCGTCTACCAGATGGGCTCGTATCGGTACTGGGAGCGCGCGCTCGGGCGCACCGACTTCGTGTACGGACAGTTCGGCGAGAACTTCACCGTAGAAGGACTCCCCGACGACGAGGTGTGCGTCGGTGACCGCTACCGCATCGGCACCGCGACGTTCGAGGTAACCCAACCGCGGGTGACCTGCTACCGCGTCGGCATCCGCATGAACGACCCGCGGATTCCCGCCCTCCTCGTCTCGCACCGCCGACCGGGCTTCTACTTCCGCGTGCTCGACGAGGGCGACGTGCAGGCGGGAGACGAGATCATCAAGCTCGCTTCCGGGCCCGAGCAGATGCCGATTACCGAGGTCGACGCGCTCCTCTATCTCCCCGGGCACGGGCGCCAGGAACTGCTCCGCGCACTCCGGATCCCCGCTCTCAGCCCGGGTTGGCAGGCTTCCTTCCGGGCTCTGCTCGAACAGGAGCCCGGGAGTGGCAACGCCGGCCTTGGGGGCACACGCTCCCCGCCTGCGTGGGCCGGCTTCCGGCCGATGACCGTCACGACGATCACCCGCGAGAGTGATTCGGTGATCTCGATACGTCTCGAGGACCCCGACGGCGCTCACCTGGCGGCAGCCCGCCCAGGCCAGTACCTCACCGTACGAGTCCGCCCCGACGAGGGGCATCGCCCCCTGTTGCGGAACTACTCCATGTCCGGACCGCCGGGGGCGGACGACTACCGCATCAGTGTCAAGCGTGAACTCCGTGGCGCGGTGAGCGGCTACCTGTGCACGCGTCTCTCCGTCGGCGACCGGCTCGACATCGCGGCTCCCCGTGGCGCGTTCACCCTTGACCGGACGCGCGCACCGGTGCTGCTGATCAGCGCCGGGGTCGGTGCCACTCCCGTTCTCGCCATGCTCCACGCAATGGTGCAGGAGCATTCCGACCGAGAGATCTGGTGGCTGTACAGCGCACACAACGGCTCCGAGCACCCGTTCGCCGCCGAGGCGCGAGCTCTCCTGGACTCGCTCCCGAACTCGCGCAGCCGCGTGTACTACAGCCGCCCCGGTCCGGATGACCTGAAGGGTCACGACTTCGACGGCACGGGCCGGCTCACCGGGTCGGTTCTCGGAGATCTCGAGCTGCCCCGTGACGCGCAGGCATACCTGTGCGGGCCCGCGTCGTTCATGGACGAGATCAGCGCCGGCCTGTCGAGCCTCGGGGTTGAGGCCGCCCACATCCACACCGAGCCGTTCGGTCCTGCCCCGACTTCGACCCCGGGCATCGCGGCGGCGCCCATCCGCGCGCCCCACCCACCGGTCGGCCAGGCCGGAAACGGCCCGACGATCGCGTTCGCCCGCAGCGACCTCGCGATCCCGTGGAGCGACGACTACGGCAGCCTGCTCGAATTTGCTGAGGCCTGCGACGTACCGGTCCGCTGGTCGTGCCGCACCGGCGTCTGCCAGACCTGCGAAACCACGCTCATCGCCGGCAGGGTCGCCTACAGCCCGGACCCGGTGGAGCCACCGCCCGATGGAAGTGTCCTCATCTGCTGCTCACAGGCGCGCGGAGAACTCGTGCTCGACCTGTGATCGAGCGTCCGGCTCATGAAGGTCGGAGACCCCCACAACGGAGGTCATCATGAGCAACATCAGGCCCGACCGGCACGTGCGCTGCGTCGTTGATGACCGCTATGACTCATACGGCGTCGGCATCGACTGTCGCGCCCGCTTGTTCCATCCGTGGAAATTCGAGTAATCGCCGGCATCCCAGGCCTCGCGTAACCCCGGCTTGCTCAGATCCCAGTCGGGGCGAATCTCCCTGGACGCATCGCGCAGGTCGTGCCACAGGTCGTCGAACGACGGGCGGCCCCAGAACCAGTACCCGTTGTAGACACTGTGAATTGCCAGTCCCGGCTTCAGCACCAGAGTGTGCGGAATCATCGGGTCGTGTTCTGGGTCGGTGTATTCCTGGATCTCGAGGTCCCTCTGAACCGTCCGCGCAGGATCAGACAGGAAGGTCCATTCGGCGCCGACCGAGGCGCGGAATTCTTGTGTCGTGTGGTGGTCGTCAGTCGTGATAGTGACAATGTGGGTATAGGCCACGGCGACCTTGGGATAGTTCGCAGCAAGTTCCAGGTGCTGCCAGTGCTCCTTCGGACAGTAATGGCCGCGCGCCAGCGTGAGGACCAACGGGTCGTCGCCTTGGAGCTCGCTGAGCTTGCGCACCGTGTTGGTGTGGTCGGGCAGGGCATAGTCGGGGAACGTGCCGCCAGGTCGGATGTCGGATCTCACGGACACCGCCTCTTTCGTCGCGTCAAGCGCACAACTTCGCGGTGGAGCCGAGCCCGTCACACCCAGCGACCGGGGAGCTAGCCATGACGAGGCTATCGCCGGCGACTGTCGACGCCAACCTGCTGAGCCCCTGCCCCACTACCCGCTGTTCGGACCGGCTGGTCAGCTTCGTCCGCATCCACCGGAGCAGACGGCGGACACCTGGTGAGCGGTCAGGTCTCTCGGCGCCGAGCAGTCACTCGTCAGGCAGGTGTGTCTGCGAGCACGGGTTCGGGAACGGCCCCGGCTCCTGCGCTTCACGAGCGCTCGAAGGGTGCCTCGACATCGTCATAGATCCGGACAGCAGCCAGCAGACCGTCCGGGGCGCGCTCGTAGACGCCGATCCCGGCCTGGGGCGGCAGGTCGTGGCTGCCCCAACGGACGCAGTTGTATTCCAGCGCGCAGCGAACCCCGTCGTCGGTCATCGCGCACTGCCGGAGGCCGATGCCGCCGCCTGAGTTGAAGCACGAGGTGAAGAACGAGCGGAGCTCAGATATGCCGCGATGCGTGTCATGCTGCCCGACCGGTTCGCGGAGATACCCGTCCGGCGCAAAGGTCTCCACGATCGCTTCGGCATTGCCCTGGTCCAGAGCGGCCTGATAGCGGCCCACGACATCACCCGGGTGGACGTCCCCCGTCCCGAGAATGGGCGGCCTGAGGTGGCGCTGTCCGTCGACCGGCCATTGGCTGCAATAGGTCCGGAACAGCACGGACCGCTCATCGGGAGATTCGGCGACGACCGCCACCGGCCAGGCCACGGTCGGCCCATCCCCGGCCAAGTGAGCCAGCACCTCCACCACGGCCCGGCCGTCCACGACAGTGGCGGCCACGGTCTCGATACGGGCATGACGCTCGGCCAGCCAGGATTGATTGTGCCGGACGAATCGCCGCAGTTGCCGGTGGCCGCGGACCTCGCCCGCACGGGGGTCGTAGACCACCACCTCGCCAGGCCACACGGTCTCCAGAGCGTGGACGTCACCCCGGCTGAGTGCATGGAAGTACGCCGCCACCGGATCATCCAGACCGGCCTGACGCGTCTCCCTGCGCGCCAGCTCGACTGCGCTGACGAACTCCGGGAACCAGGGCATCTCGACCCCCATGGCGGCTCACCGCACGGAAGACGCTGACGGTGAGGTGACCCTATCGCCCCGTGGGGCGGCCGCCCGCGGCTTCACGGCGACGAATGAACCGACACTGACCTCCGATCCGACATCGACCGCGGTCGGCTCGGGGAGCCTCTCCACTCGACAGGCATCGCAGCGCCCCCTGCCGTTGGCGATCCGGTCGATTCCGTCAACGCGGGTCGCGGCCGGCCGCACGCCCCCGGCGAGACCGGCTGGCGACGACGTCAGCGGTCGAGCAGCCGTGTCCGGCAGGCCAGGTGCAGGGTGAACCGGGTGTCGGCGTCGGTGAGATCCACGCGGAGCAACTCTGTGATTCGCCGGATCCGGTAGCTCACCGCGTTCGGGTGCAGGTGCAGCACGCGGGCGGCCTGGGTCGGCGAGCTCTGCGCATCGAGGTAGGCGGCCAGGGTCTGGATCGACTGCCGTGAGCGCGCCGGCCCCTCCTCGTCCAGCGGCGCCAGCAACTCGGCGATGAGACGCCGGCTCAGCGGCGAGGAGGAGACGTCGACGAGGATGCGGCGCAGCCCGGTGCCGTCGAACATCACCACCACTCCGCGGCGCGCCCCTGCCTGAGCGGACTCGGTGGCCGCTCGGGACTCCATCGCCGACTGCCGGATGCCTTCGACCCCACGCTGCGTCGTGCCGATCCCGGCGAAAACCGCCGCGTCCTCGTGCGGGACCAGCGAGTCGAGCAGGCGCTGCACGTCCGCCTGCGCCCGCTGGGCCAGCTGCCCGTCGGTCGTGCGCTCCGTGCAGAGCAACAGCAGGCTGGCCCCCAGGCGCGCGACATGCCAGAGCGCCCGCTTGCTCGGCAGTGTCTGCAGGGCCGTGAGCTCGGCGGTGTCCAGGACCCGACGCTGCCGGACGAGAGCCTCGCTCGACGTCCCGTCGCCGATGTCGACCTGCACGGTCACCGCCACGTGGGTGTCGTCGATCGGCAGACCGAGCTGCCGCGCCTGCTCCGCCAGGGGCCACAGCTGCGTCCGCTCGGCGACCAGGATCTGGGTCAGCAGCTCGGCCCGGGTCTGGCCCGGTGCGAACCGCTTCTCCAGCTCCGCCTGCCGCATCCGGCCCACGGCCGCCGCGACCGTCGGCAGGGCCAGCTCCGTGGCCTCGTCCTGCCGCTCGACGCGCAGCCGGCCCACCACCCGGCCGTGCACGTGGACCCCGGCCGACCGGTCCTGCGGCGCACCCCGCCCGACCGACTCGTCCAGAGCGATCGGGACACCCAGCGCGGCGGACGCCGCCCGGAGCAGTGCCGGGACGTCGCCGCCGGCCTCGGCCTCCTGCGCGGCGCGCACCGCCGCCCTCGCCCGGGCCAGCGTGTCGGAGGCGCCGCCCCGCAGCGTCCGGTCGATGCGGACGAGCAACTCGGCGACGTCACCGTCCCGCTCCACCGTGAGCACGGGCAGGCGGGCCCGCTCGGCCAGCCGGACGGACGTCAGCGGCAGGTCCGAGCGGCCCACGAGCAGCAGCGCGGCCAGCCCGTGATCGGCGGCGTGCCGGATGGCGACGTCGACCTCGTACGCCGGAGCCGCCGTGCTCGCCGCCTGCATGACGACGACGAGACTGCCCCGGCTGGAGCTCGCGACCCCGGCCAGGGACTCCACCGCGGCGACGTCGTAGATGACCGGCCCCTCGGAGGGCCCGGCGAGCAACCGGAGCCCCAGCCGTGCCCCGGGGCCGAGCAGGTCCGTCGCGGTTGCCACACCTCATTGTGACCTGCCCACAAGCCCGACCGTAATCTTGTCGTCTCGCCACTTTCGAGAACCGTCCTCGATCGACAGTCTCATGACCATGCTCGACCTGGACCGGGAGGCAACCGCGGTGACCCACATCGGCGAAGAGGACCTTCCCGCGCTCGCCCGCGGCTGCGCCGTGCTGGGAACCGGCGGCGGTGGCAGCGTCGACACCGGGCTGCTGCTGGCCGGTCGGGCCGTGCGGGAGTGCGGCGAGGTCCCGCTCGTCCAGCTCGCCGACCTCGAGGACGACGCGGTCGTCGTCCCACTCTCCGGGATCGGCGCTCCCACGGTCAGCCATGAGATGGTCG
This sequence comes from Blastococcus sp., assembly GCA_025465355.1. Taxonomy (GTDB): domain Bacteria; phylum Actinomycetota; class Actinomycetes; order Mycobacteriales; family Geodermatophilaceae; genus Blastococcus_B. The sequence continues at coordinate 11,986 of JAODNN010000072.1, forward strand.
CCAGCTCCGACGACGTGCTGCGGCTGCGCGACGAGGTCGAGCGGGTCATGGACCGGCCGGTCGCCGCGGTGATGTCGTCGGAGATCGGTGGCTCCAACGGTGTCGCCCCCGTCGCCTGGGCCGCGCGCCTCGGTGTACCGCTGGTCGACGCCGACGGCATGGGCCGGGCCTTTCCGGAGGTCCAGATGGTCTCGATGTACGTCGCCGGGCTCCCGGTCAACGCCGTGGTGCTCTCCGACGTCGTCGGCAACGTGTCGACGCTGCGCCCTATCGACGGGCTGTGGTCCGAGCGGCTGGCTCGGGCGCTGTGCGTCGCCAGCGGTGCGCACGCGCTCATGGCCGACTACATCCTCCTGGCCAGCGAGGCCCGCGGCGCGGTCATCGAGGGCAGCGTCAGCCGGGCCCTCGGGATCGGCCGCTGCACGGTGGGCGCCACCGACCCCCTCGCGTCGCTCATCGCCGAGCTCGGGGCCCGGAATCTGATCAGCGGCAAGATCGTGGACATCGACCGGCGCACCGGCGGTGGCTTCGTCCGTGGCTCCGTCGTCCTCGAGGGTGTCGGTGACGACCGGGGGCGGCTGCTGCGCCTGGAGATCCAGAACGAGAACCTGCTCGCCCTCGAGGACGGGAAGGTGCTCGCCAGCGTGCCCGACCTGATCACCGTCGTGGATACCCAGACCGGGGGCGCCATCTCCACCGAGTCCCTGCGGTACGGGCAGCGCGTGACGGTCCTGGCCTGGCCCTGCGACCCGCTGTGGCGGACGCCGCGCGGCCTGGATGTCGCGGGGCCGAAGGCGTTCGGCTACGACATCGACTACGTGCCCGTGGAGGAGATCTCCGGTGCCCACGCCTGAACGCCGCGACCTGCGGATCGGCATCGACGTCGGCGGGACGAACACCGACGCCGTCGTCCTGGACGGGCGCAACCAGGTGCTCGCCTGGACCAAGCAGCCCACCAGCGCCGACGTCACCAGCGGCATGCGGAGCGCCCTCTCCCACGTGCTCCAGCAGGTCGGGGAGGACGCCACCCGCGTCGGCCGGGTCATGCTGGGCACCACGCACGCCACCAACGCCATCCTGGAGCGGCGCAACCTCGGGCACGTGGCCGTGATCCGGCTCGGCGCTCCCGCCACCACGGCGGTGCCGCCCCTGGAGGCGTGGCCGGAGGACCTCCGCGAGGCCGTGGCGGTCGGCGCGGTCATCGTCGGCGGCGGTCACTTCGTCGACGGCTACGCCATCTCCCCCCTCGACCGTGACGCCGTGCGCCGCTTCCTGGGCAGCGTGGCCGGCCGGGCGGACGCCGTCGCCGTCACCGGGGTCTTCAGCCCCGCCTTCACCGACCAGGAGCTCGAGGTCGCCGAGCTCGTGCGCGCGGAGCTCGGCCACGAGCACCCCGTGTCGATGAGCCACGAGATCGGCTCCCTCGGCCTGCTGGAGCGGGAGAACGCGACCGTCCTGAATGCCGCGCTGTACGGGGTCGCCCGGGATGTCACCCACGCGCTCGACGAGGTGCTGCGTGACCGGAACCTCGACGCGGCGCCCTTCTTCGCCCAGAACGACGGCACGCTCATGGCCCTGGAGTACGCGGCCCGCTATCCGGTGCTCACGATCGGCTCCGGGCCGGCCAACTCGATCCGCGGCGCCGCGTTCCTCTCCGGGGTCGAGGACGCCATCGTCGCCGACGTCGGTGGCACCTCCACCGACCTCGGCGTCCTCGTGCGGGGCTTCCCCCGTGAGTCCGCGGCCGCGGTCGACATCGGCGGCGTCCGCACCAACTTCCGGATGCCCGACATCCTGAGCCTGGCGATCGGGGGCGGGACGATCCTCTCCGGCTCCGCGACCGACCCGCAGGTGGGCCCGGAGTCCCTGGGCTACCGCATCGGCCAGGGCGGCCTCGTCTTCGGCGGATCGGTGCCGACGCTCACCGACGCCGCCGTCCTCGCCGGGCGCGGCCGCGTCGGACACGTCGAGCCGGCGTCGGCGCCCGTGGAGCTGCAGGAGCTGTTGGCCGCGGCGCTGCAGGCTGCCGACGTCCGCGTCGTGGAGGCGGTCGACCAGGTCGCGCTCGGCAAGGCCGACCGGCCGCTGGTCGCGGTCGGCGGTGGTGCCTTCGTCATCCCGGACGACGTGCCGGGTGCCACCGAGGTGCTCCGCCCCGACCACGGGGACGTGGCCAACGCCGTGGGAGCCGCCATCGCACTGGTCAGCGGTCGGTGGGATGCCATCGCGCCGGCCGGTGAGGGCCGGCGCAAGGCCATCGACCAGGCCTGCGAGATGGCGGTGCGTCGTGCGGTGCAGGCCGGCGCCGAGCCCGATCGCGTCGAGATCGTGGAGCTGACCGAGGTCCCGCTCTCCTACCTGCCCGAGCCCGCCATCCGGGTGCACGTCAAGGCCGCCGGCCCCCTCGGCTGGCTCTGACCCTCAGCCCAGCCCCGCCCGTCACCCGCCCCGGAGGAACGATGCGTCCCCTCAGTCCGATCCCGTCAGTGCTCGCGTCCGCGGCGGTCGCCGTGCTGGCACTCTCGGCCTGCTCCGGCGGCACGGTTCGCGGGGCGGGTGACTCGACAGCGAGCAACGGCGGCGCGGGCAGCACCTTCGTCTACGCGGCCAACCTCGACGTCGTCACCGACTGGGACCCTGCCACCTCGTACTCCAACGAGATCATCGCGATGGAGAACGTCTACGAGTCCCTGACCAAGTACGACAGCGCAACGCAGAAGGTCGAGCCGCGGCTGGCCACGTCCTGGTCCAGCGCCGACGACGGCAAGACGTGGACGTTCACCTTGCGCTCCGGCGTCAAGTTCCACAGCGGCCGGACGATGGACGCCACCGCGGCGAAGGAAGCGATCGAGCGGACGATCTCACTCAAGGGCGGCCCGGCCTACATCTGGGACTCCGTGGCCACCATCGACACCCCGAAGCCGACCTCGCTGGTGTTCCACCTCAAGTACGCCGCGCCCTTGGACCTGATCAGCTCCTCGGCCTACGCCGCCTACATCTACGACACGAAGGCCGCCGGCTCCGAGGACCTCACCAAGTGGTTCGGCACGGGCAAGGACGCCGGCACGGGCCCGTACCGGATCGCGCAGTGGGCCAAGGGCCAGGAGACAGAGGTGAAGCTGCGCGCCTCCTCCGACTACTGGGGCGGCTGGAAGGGCAAGCACTACACCGACCTGGAGTTCCGGGTCACCCCGCAGCTCACCACCGCGTGGCAGCTGCTTCAGCGCGGTGACGTGAACTTCGTCGAGCGCCTGAACCCGCAGCTCTTCGCGCAGGCCGAGAAGAACAAGCAGGGTCTGCAGACGTCCTCGACACCCTCGTTCCAGAACCTGCTGGCGCTGTTCAACACCGCGCAGGGCCCGATGAGCGACCTTCGGCTGCGCAAGGCCGTGCAGCGGGTCATCGACTCGAAGGGTCTGCTCTCCGCACTCAAGGGCGCCGACACAGCGGCCACCGGCCTGGTGCCGGAGGGGCTGCTCGGCCACGCCACGGACCTCGGTCTCACGCACGACGTCGCGGCGGCCAAGACCCTGCTCCAGCAGGCCGGCTACGGACCCGGCAAGCCCCTCACCCTGGAGATGACCTACGCCCAGGGCGACGACGACCAGCAGCTGTTCGCCACGCTGCTCACCTCCGCGCTCGACGAGGTCGGCGTGAAGCTGCACGCCCAGCCGCTGCAGTGGAACGCCCAGTGGGAGCGGGGGAAGTCGGCAGACCCGGCCAAGCGCCAGGACATCTTCGTCATGTACTGGTACCCGGACTACGCCGACCCGTACTCCTGGCTCATCAACATCTTCCACAGCGCCAACCCGCCGTCGTTCAACCTGACGTATCTGTCTGACAAGTCCGTCGACGCCAGGATCGATGCGCTCCCCCAGCTCACGGCCAACGACCGTCCGCAGGCCGAGAAGGCCTACGTCGACGTGCAGCGCGAGCTCATCGAGAAGCAGGCGGTCGTCGCACCCCTCTACGTGCAGCGGTACCAGCGGGCCTACTCCGCGAACGTCGGGGGCTACACCGACAACCCGGCGTACCCCAACGTCGTCTTCGCCCACGACCTCACGCCGGGCGGGTGACCTGTGGGGAGGTACCTGCTGCGGCGACTCGGCCAGGCCGCGCTGGTGGTGGTCGGGGTACTGGTGCTCACGTTCCTCATCGTCCGCGTGGTGCCCGGTGACCCCGCGGTGTCGGTTGTCGGGCCCCGCGCCAGCCCTGAACAGCTGACCGAGGCCCACCACCGGCTGGGCCTGGACGCACCGATCCCGGTCCAGCTCTGGAACTACGTCCGGCAGCTGCTGACGGGGGATCTCGGCACGAGCCTGCACACGCACCAGGCCGTGACCCACGATCTCGGCGTCGCATTTCCGGCCTCGCTGGAGCTCGTCGGCGCGGCGCTGCTGCTGGCGGTACTGGTCGGGATGCCGCTGGGCGTCCTGGCCGCCCGCTACCGGCGGACGGGCACGGACGTCGCCGTCAGGGTCCAGTCCATGCTGGCCGTCTCCCTGCCGGTCTTCTGGCTGGCGCTGGTGCTGCAGAACGTCTTCGCCACCACGCTGGGCTGGTTCCCGGTGGCCGGTGAGTACAGCAGCTCGCTGGACAGCACCAGCCCGCTGCACGTCTACACCAACATCACGCTGGTCGATGCGCTGATCACCGGGAACTGGCCGATCTTCACCAGCACCCTCGGGCACCTCGTCCTGCCGGCCCTGGTGATCGCCGCCTATCCGATGGGCGTGGTGGCACAGCTGACGCGGGCCGCGCTGATCGAGGAGATGGGCCAGGACCACGTGCGGATGGAGCGCGCGCTGGGCTTCCGCGAGCGCCAGGTGCTGGTGGGCTTCGCGCTGCGGCCGGCCCTCAACCCGGTGCTCTCCCTCCTCGCCCTCGTGTTCGCCTACGCCCTGGTCAACGCCTTCCTCGTCGAGTCCGTGTTCAACTGGCCGGGGCTCGGCAGATACGCGGCCGACGCCATCCGCTCACTCGACACACCCGCGATCGCCGGCGTCACCCTCCTGGTCGCCATGCTCTACGTCCTCGTGAACCTGGCCGTCGACCTGCTGCAGTCCGTGGTCGACCCGAGAGTGAGCCTGCGATGAGCCTGGCGACCGTGGCGGTACGCCCGAGCCGGCTCGGCCGGGTCAGCCGGTTGGTACGCGCGGACCTCCTCGCCGCCGTCGGTGCGGTCCTGCTCGTGCTGATCGTGCTGGCGTCACTCGCCGCGCCGTGGCTCGCGCCGTTCCCGCAGGACGGGACGACGGCGACGCATGCCACGCAGTCGCTGCTCCCCCCGGGCGGTGGCCACCTCATGGGCACCGACCAGGTGGGCCGGGACGTGCTGAGCCGGCTGCTCTACGGCGGGCGCACCTCGCTGTTCATCGCGGCGGTCGTGCTCCTGCTCGCCGCCGCGGTCGGCGTCGCCCTCGGCGTGATCGCCGGCTACGCCGGCGGGGTCGTCCGCGACGTCATCATGCGGGTGACCGACGTCTTCCTCGCCTTCCCTGCGCTGCTGCTCTCGCTCGCCCTCGCGGTGGTGCTCCAGCCGAGCGTGCGGACGGCGATCCTCGCGATCGCCGCGACATGGTGGCCCTGGTACACCCGGCTCACCGCGTCGATCGCCTCGTCCATCCGCTCCCGCGGCTACGTCGACGCGGCCCGCTGCCTCGGGGTCTCACCGGCCCGGGTGATGCTCCGGCACGTGCTGCCGAACTCGCTCACCCCCGTGCTCGTGCAGCTGTCCCTCGACGCGGGCGGCGTGATCCTCACCGCCGCGGCGCTGTCCTACCTGGGCCTCGGGGCGCAGGAACCGACCAGCGAATGGGGGCTGATGGTCGAGCAGGGACAGGCGCTGTTCACGACGGACTGGTGGGTCGTCACCTTTCCCGGGCTGGCGATCCTCGTGACTGCGTTCGCCTTCAACGTGCTCGGCGAGGGGTTGCGGGCGGCACTGGACCCCAGGCGGAACGCCCGATGAGCGTCGAGCACCTCGTCGAGGTCCGCGACCTCCAGGTCACCCACGGGGACCGGCGCATCGCCTCGATCCCCGAGCTGACGCTGGCGGCCGCCGAATGCGTGGGCATCGTGGGCGAGAGCGGCTCCGGGAAGACGACGTCCCTCCTCGCCCTCCTCGGCCTGCTCGGCAGGGACTTCCACGTGTCCGGAGCGGCCCGCGTCTGCGGCGTCGACGTGATCGGGGCGGACGAGCGGGAGGTCGCCGCCGTCCGTGGTTCCCGGATCGCCCTGGTGATGCAGAACCCGCAGGGTTCGCTGAACCCGACGATGCGGCTGGGCACGCTCATGAAGCGCGCCCTCGCCCAGCACGGCGTGAAGGGGCCGGCCGCGCGGAACCGCATCGCCGAGGCCCTCTCCAGCGTCGGGCTCCCCGAGGGCGTCGCGCGCCGGTACCCCCACCAGGTGTCGGGCGGACAGGCGCAGCGCTTCGGGATCGCGATCGCCGTCGCGCTCGGGGCGGAGGTCATCGCCGCGGACGAGCCGACCAGCGCCCTCGACGTCACGGTCCAGGCGGGGGTGGTGCACGTCCTGCAGCGGCTCCGCGCGGAGCGCGGCATGGGCCTGCTCCTCGTCTCCCACGACCTCGCGCTGGTCTCCACCGTGGCCGACCGGGTCCTGGTGATGCGCCACGGCGAGGTCGTCGAATCGGGCACGGCCCGCTCGGTGCTGGCCGCCCCCGCCCACGACTACACGCGCGAGCTCCTCGCCGCCGTGCCGACCTTGGGAGCCGCCGGGTGAGCGACGAGATCCCGCTGCTGGCTGCCGTCGGGCTGACCGTGGCCTACGGCCGGACGCCTGTGGTCCACGAGGTGGACCTGCCGCTCTACGCGGGGCGCCGAGGGGTGGGCCTGATCGGTGAGAGCGGCTCGGGGAAGACCACGCTGGCCCGCGCCCTGCTCGGCCTGCTCGAGCCCCACCACGGCGAGGTGACCTTCCGCGGTCGCAGTCTGGGAGAGCTGAGCCGCGCCGAGCGACGGGAGTACCGGTCGCAGGTCCAGCCGGTGTTCCAGGACGGCAACGAGGCCCTCGACCCGCGCATGCGCGTCGGCGCCTCCATCCGCGAGGCCCTGGCGATGCGCGGGCTCACCGGGCGGAGCGCCTCCTCCGTGGTGACCGACCTGCTCGAGGACGTCGGCCTGTCCGGCTCCCTCGCCACGCGCCGGCCCCACGAGCTGTCCGGCGGCCAGCGTCAGCGCGTGGTGATCGCCCGCGCCCTGGCCATCCAGCCCCGGCTGCTCGTCCTCGACGAGCCCACCAGCGCCCTCGACGTGACGGTCCAGGCGCGCGTCCTCGAACTGCTCGAGCGGCTGGGCGAGGAGCACGACCTGGGGCTGCTGCTGATCACCCACAACCTCGCCGTGGTCGAGCGGCTCTGCGAGACCGCGCACGTCATGTTCGCCGGTCGCGTGGTCGAGTCGGGCCCGACCCGACAGCTGCTCTCCCAGCCGGCCCATCCGTACACGAAGGCACTCCGTGACGCGGTGCCTACGATGGGCGGCGCTCTTCCCGAGGTCGTCGAAGGCGCCACAGCTGACGCCGCCGACACCGGCTGCGCCTACCGGCTGCGCTGCCCGTTCGCGACCAAGGTGTGCGCCCTGCAGACCCCGGTCCTCCGCAGGGTGGGGACGCAGTCAGCCGCCTGTCACCATGCCGAGCAGGTCGTCGAGGCCGGCAACCCAGGAGTCCTGTCCTCATGAACCAGCGGCCGGCCCCGTCCCGGGGGAAGACCGACCCGTCCACCGTCATCGGGGTGGACATCGGGGGCACGTTCACCGACCTGGTCCTGCGGGACGAGGCGGGCGGGGACATCGTCGTGGCGAAGGAGCCCACCACTCCGGAGCACCCCGAGCGCGGGGTGCTCGCCGCCATCGACCGGGCCGTCGGCTCCGACGCGCTGGCCCGGTGCCGTTACCTGATGCACGGCACGACGGTCGGCCTCAACGCGTTGCTGGAGCGACGCGGCGCCACGGTGGGCCTGCTCACCACCCGCGGCTTCCGGGACGTCCTGGAGATCCGGCGCGGCGACCGGGACGATCCCTACGACCTGTACTGGCGCCCCCCGGCACCCCTGGTCCCCCGCCGGCTCCGCCTCGAGGTCGACGAGCGGATCGCGGCCGACGGGTCGGTCGTCGCCGGCCTGGACGAGGCGTCGGTGCAACACGCGCTGGACACGTTCCGGCGCGACGGGGTGGACAGCATCGCGGTCGTGCTGCTGCATGCCTACGCGAACCCGGACCACGAGCTGCGCATCGAGCAGCTGCTCCGGAACTGCGGCTGGGACGGCGACATCTCCCTGTCCCACCGCGTGTCCGGCGAGTACCGCGAGTACGAGCGGACGACGACCACCGTGGTCGACGCCTTCGTCCGCCGGCGGATGGGCCCCTACCTGTCGCGGCTGTCGCAGGGCCTGGCCGATCGCGGGTTCTCCGGCGACCTGCTGGTGACCCGCTCCGGTGGCGGCGCCCTCACGCTCCCGGAGGTGGAGCAGCGGCCGTTCGAGACCATCATGTCCGGGCCGGTCGCCGGCGCGGCGGCTCTCGGGCGCCTGGCCCAGCGGCTCGAGCTACCCATCGTCATCGGCGCCGACGTGGGCGGCACCAGCTTCGACACCGTGGTGATCGAGGACGGCCGCGCCCCGCTGCTCTTCGAGGGCCGGGTCGAAGGCATGCCGTTGCAGAGCCCGTGGGTCGACGTCCGCTCCATCGGTGCCGGCGGCGGGTCGCTGGCCTTCGTCGACGAGGGCGGGCTCCTGCGCGTCGGACCGCGCAGCGCCGGGGCGGATCCCGGGCCGGCCTGCTACCAGCGCGGCGGCTCCCGGCCCACGGTCACCGATGCGGCCCTCGTCCTGGGGATGCTGGTGCCCGGAGAGCTCTCCGGGGGCGTGAGGCTGTCGGTCGAACGTGCCCGGGAGGCGCTGGAGCCGCTGGCCGCGCCCAGCGGGCTGGACGACGCCGTCGATGTCGCCGAAGGTGTGGTCCGGATCGCCGCGGCGCACATGGCGCAGGCCATCCGCGGCATCACCGTCGAGCGGGGCATCGACCCGCGGACCGCCACCATCGTGGGCTTCGGCGGCGCGGGGCCGCTCTTCTCCTGCCTGGTCGCCGACGAGCTCGACGTCGCCCATGTGGTGATCCCGCCCAACGCCGGCAACTTCTCCGCTGTCGGACTCCTGTCCTCCGACGCCACGCGCAACGCCGCGCGGACCGTGGTCACGCCGCTCGACGCGGCCGCCCTCGAGCGCGCGCGGGCCGTCGCGACCGGACTGCTCGACGAGCTGGACCCGTCGGGCACGGTCCCCTTCCGCGAGGTACAGCTGGACCTGCGGTTCCAGGGTCAGGAGCACGCGCTCACCCGCGGCCTCGCCCCGGACGCCGGCGTCGAGGACGTCGTCACGGACTTCCGGCGCGAGTACGGCCGGGTCTTCGGTCACGGGCTGCCCGGCCCGGTCGAGCTCGTCACGGTCCGGGTGAGCGCGCGGACCCCGCTGTCGGTCACCACCGGCCTGGTGCCCGCGCCCCGCGAGAGCGCACCCACGTCGGACACGGCGAAGGTGTGGTGCTTCTCGAGGCGCGACTGGACCGAGGCCGACGTCGTCAGCCGGGGTGAGCTCGCCACCCGCGGGCCGCTCCCCGGTCCGCTGCTGGTCGTGGAGCCCACGACCACGACGTATGTGTCCCTGGGTTTCCTCGCCGAGGTCGACGGCGAGGACTGCCTGATCCTCACGAGGAAGGACTGCCCATGAGCAGCGGCGAGACCGTCCTCACCCGCTGTACCGATGCGCGGCCGGGACTCGGGCAGGGGGCCGACCCGGTCACGACCGAGATCATCCGGCAGGGGCTCAACGCCGCGGCCGACCACATGAAGTCGGCACTGATCCGGACGTCGTTCTCCCCGATCATCTACGAGGCGCTCGACTTCGCCGTCGCCTTCTACGACGCCGACCTGTGCATGCTCGCCCAGGCCCCGACGCTGCCCGCGTTCATGGGCACCCTCGGCTTCTGCGTGCGGGAGGCGGTGACCGCGGTCGGCGGGGTCGCGGCGCTGCGTCCCGGCGACGTGGTGCTCTACAACGACCCGTACGGCACGGGCTCCCATCCGCAGGACGCCGCGATGGTGGTACCGATCTTCGTCGACGACGACCTGGTGGCCTATTCCGTCATCAAGGCGCACTGGCTCGACATCGGCGGCAAGGACCCGTACTGCACCGACACCGTCGACGTGTTCCAGGAGGGCACGATCTTTCCCGGCGTCAAGCTGTACGACGCCGGGAACCGCGTCGACGGCATCTACCGCATGATCCTGGCCAACAGCCGGCTCCCCGACGCCGTCATCGGGGACATCAACGCGATGGTGGCCGGTGCCCGCGCGGGTGGCGAGGCCCTGACCCGGCTCGTCCGCCGGCACGGCCTGGACGTGTTCCGCCGCTGCGTGGCACGGATGTACGACCACGGTGAGTCGCTGATCCGCGCGTGGTTCTCCCGCCTTCCCGACGGCCGCTACCGCGCCGACAGCATCATCGACTGGGACGGCGTGGTCGACGAGCCGGTGCCGTTCGCCCTCGAGGTGCACGTCGAGGGATCCACCGTCCGGGTCGACTACACCGGGGCCCCCGACCAGAGACCGGGCCCGATCAACTGCCCGTTGCCCTCGACGGTCGCCGCCAGCCGGCTCGCGGTCGCCTATCTCGCCGGTGCCGGCGAGGCCCCGAACGAGGGTCACTTCCGGGCGCTGGAAGTGCTCACCCGCCCCGGCACCCTCTTTCACCCGGTCTCCCCCGCCCCGTGCTTCATGTACGGCATCCCGTCCGATCACGCCATCGAGCTGATCCTGCGGGCCCTGGCGCCGGCCCTGCCCGACGCGGTCCCCGCGGCGAGCGGCGGCGACATCAACGCGCTCGTCTGGTGGGGCACCCGCGAGGCCGGCGGAACGCCGTGGGCCGACGGCGCCCCCCACCCCGTCGGCCAGGGCGCGACGGCCGCGGCCGACGGCGCGAACGCGCTGATGTACCTCTCCGAGTCGGCCACGCGGTTCACCCCGGCCGAGATCTGGGAGGTCCGCAACCCCTGGCGCATCGAAAGATGCGCGCTGGCCGTCGACTCGGGCGGACCGGGGCGACACCGGGGCGGCCTCGGGCTGGACCTGTCGTTCCGGATGCTCGAGGACTGCTACCTGACCTCCGCGCTGGCCCGGACGCGCCTGCTGCCCTGGGGGCTCCGCGGAGGGCAGCCCGGACGGCCGAACGGCCTGACCGTCGAGTACCCGGACGGCCGCACCGCGTCGTACGACCTCCGTACCCGGGTCGCCCTGCCGAAGGGCGCACTGGTGCACCTGCGCACCGGCTCCGGCGGCGGCTACGGCGACCCTGCGGATCGACCCGCCGAGCTGGTCCGCGCCGACCTCGCCGACGGCTACATCACTGCGCAGCACGCCCGGCGCTGGTACGGGCAGGCCACCCCGTGACCGGCGTCTGCCGCGCGCCGGCGTCGGTCTCGGGCGATCGCCCACGGCCGCACCGGGCGGCCCCTCATCACTCGGGGTAACTGGATCACGATGATTCGCTCAAGCGAGTGGATCACGGTGATTCGCTCAAGGGCGTCCCGCGGTCGGCCGATGGAAGCATGTGAGCGGCACGGGGATCGTTGACCACCCCGGCGCTCCCCTGGTGCCCCCGTCGGCGGCCGATGCGGCTGACGCCGGGGCATTGGCGGCGGAGCTGAGGACGCTCGAAACCCTCTCGCGGTTCGACCACGACGGCATCGAAGCCCGCGCGCAGCGCGCGGGGGCAGCGGCCGCCGAGCTGGGGCTGACCGAACTCGAGCTCCGTGCCCGCCTGGTCGAGGCCGACCTGTCCCGGATGCGCGGCAACGTCGCGGCGGCCGGCCGGCTCGCCCAGGACGTGCACAGGTGGGCCTCCGACCACGACTCCCGCCATCTCCTCGCGCGCAGCTCGTTCGTGCTGGCCGCCGTCTTCCAGGAGCTGGGCGACGCGTCCCTGGCCCTGGAACACGCCGTCCGCGCCGTCGATCTGCTGGTCGAGGACTCCGAGCCGGCGATGCAGATCGACCACCACACCCGGCTGGCCGACACCCTGGGGCTCGCCGGCGACGACGCGGCTCAGGAACGCTACGACCAGGTGCTCCGCCTCGCCGAGGAGATCGGTGACGTCGACCGTCAACTCGTCGTCCTCAACAACCGGGCCTACAGCGCCACGGTGTGCGGCCGGTTCGATGCCGCCCTGGCCTTCAGCACGCAACTACAGACCCTCGGCGCCGCGCACGGCGTCACGCTCCACGTCGGCCGGCTCGACACCGTCGCGCGAGCCCTGATGGGGCTGGGGCGGCTCGAGGAGGCCGAAGCCGTGCTGCTCCCGGGGCTGGCGCCGGAGGCACTCGACGCGTCCGGGGACGGCGACGCGGGAGCCGACTTCCTGCTGACCCTCGCCGAGGTCCAGCGCCAGCGCGGCTCCGTCCCCAGCGCGCAGGCCACCCTGGACGAGTGCGTGCGCCGGTGCGACCGGTACGGATTGACCTCGATCCGGGTGCGCGCCCGGCGGGAGCAGGCCGAACTGCACGCCGCCGGCGGCGACTTCCGGGCAGCGTTCGCGGAGCACAAGCGGTACACCCAGGCGCTCGTGGACCTGCAGTCCGCCCAGCGTGACGCCCGGGCCCGCGCACTGCATGCGATGTACGAGACGGCCGAAGCGCGTCAGCAGAGCCGTCGCTATCGGGAGCTCTCGCTCCGGGACCCGCTCACCGGTCTCTACAACCGTCGCTACGTCGACGAGCAGCTCCCCCGGCTGCTGCGTCGGGCCGCCGGCTCCGCCGACGAGGTGACCCTTGCGCTGCTCGACCTGGACCACTTCAAGCGCATCAACGACACGTGCTCCCACGAGATCGGCGACGACGTCCTGCGCACGGTCGCCCAACTGCTGCAGGTGATCGAGTCACCCCAGGACCTGGACCGGGAGGTCGGCTCGTTCGCCGCCCGGATGGGCGGTGAGGAGTTCCTCCTCGTGCTGATCGGCCGGGATCCGTCGGTGGCCGCCCGACAGCTGGACGCCATCCGCCAGTCCGTGGCGACGCACCTCTGGGCCGACCTGACCGGCGCACTCCCGGTCACCGTCAGCATCGGCGCCACGAGCACCGCCCGGCTGAGTGACCCCATGCCGGCCGAGCTGCTCAGCCGTGCGGACGGTCACCTGTACCGCGCCAAGCGCGAGGGTCGCAACCGGCTCATCGGGGACCTGATCCCCCCGGCCGCCTGACAATCAGTCGACGCCGATCACGCCCGGCGATCTATCGTCTGCGTCGATGGGACCCAACGAACGCTCACGATCACTCTCCGGTACCGACCTGCTACCTCTGTCGTTGCGAATTTCGTGGAACTGAGACAGCTCGAGCACTTCTTGGCCGTTGTCGAGGAGGGCTCGTTCTCTCGTGCCGCGGCCCGCGTGTTCCTGGTGCAGTCGAGTCTGTCGGCGTCGGTGCTCGCCCTCGAGCGTCACCTCGGCACGGAGCTGTTCATCCGTGGTCGCCGCGGCGCCGAACTGACCGACGCCGGCCTGGCCCTGGTAACGCCGGCTCGAACCGTGCTCGCGCACGCCAACCGGGCGCGCGACGCCGTCGGGGAGGTGCGCGGACTGCTCCGCGGGTCCGTCCGCATCGCCGCACTGTCCGTGCCCCGGAGCATCGACATCATCGAGACGATCCGCCGATTCCGCACCGAACACCCCGGCGTGGACGTGCAGGTGCTCCCCGCTGACGCGAGGTCGATGGTCGACCTGGTGGCCGACGGCCGGGTCGACTTCGCCATCACCCCGTGGACCGATCGCATCGGTTCGACACTGCACTTCGAGCCGCTGCTGAGCACGCGGCTGGCCGTGGTGTGTCCCGCCGGTCACCGCTTGGCGGGAGCCACCGACGTCGACCCGAGGGAGCTCGTCGAGGAGTCGATCATCGACCTGCCCCAGGGCTGGCAGGCCCGAACGTTGTTCGACGGGGTGATGGAGGAGCACGGCCTGGCGCGGCAGGTCAGTCTCGAAGTTCACGACTGGTTCAGCGTCCTGGCCATGACGCAGCGCGGCATGGGCATCTCCTACGGCCCCCGGGAATGCATCGACGTGGAGGCCTTCGGCGTCGGCGTCGCCACCTTGGCCGGGGGCCCCTTGTGGGAACTCGGCATCGCAAGCCGGGACGAGGCGCTCCGGGGGGCAGCGGGCCGGGCGTTCCTCGCTGCCTACCTCGAGCATTGCGCGAACTGACCGCCGGGAACCACCGGGCCGGTCCACGCGTGGGGATGAGAGGCATGGTGGTCGCGACGGCGACGACCTACCGTCGGCCATTCCGGCGAGTGGAGGCCCGGCTTGGTGGAAGAGGCGGTTCCCCCCTTCGAGGAGCTGACGAATCTCGTCGGCAGCAGACGCGTGCATCCACCCGAGCACGGCGACCCGGCGCGGATCGGGCCCTACACCGTGCTCTGTCGGCTCCCCCGCGGCGGACAGGGCGCCGACGTCTTCGTCGCGCGGACCGATGCCCCGGGGCCGCTGGTCGTCGTCAAATGCCTGCCCGACACGGCCGGTGAACTGACCCGGCGGAGGTTCGCCCGGGAAGTGGAGAACGCGGCTCGCATCAAGAGCCCCCGAGTCGCCCGCATCGTGGCCCAGGAACTGGACGCGCCGAGCCCGTACTACGTGCAGGAGTACGTCCTGGGCCTCCCCCTCGACGAGTTCCTCGCCCAGCGGGAACACGGCGGCCTCAACGCCGAGGAGCTGCGCCGCATCGCGATCGGCCTGCTGCGCGCGCTGCGCGACGCGCACGCCGCGAAGGTCGTGCACCGCGACGTCAAGCCCGGCAACATCATCATCTCGGACAAGGACGTCTACCTCGTCGACTTCGGGATCAGCCGGTACATCGGTGCCGAGCGACCCGACGGGACGGTCACCTCGGGCCTGGCCGGTTTCGGGTCCAAGCTCTTCGCCAGCCCGGAGCAGCTGCAGGGACTGCCCCTCACCGAAGCGAGCGATGTCTACAGCTGGGGCATGGTGATCGCCTACGCGGCGGGCGCCCGGCACCCGGTGGATCCGGACGACGAACTCTCCCCGGCCGACTACTGGATGGAGCTTCGAGCGGGGCGCATCGACCTCTCCCCCGTGCCGCACAACCTCCTGGACAGCGTGACCCACGCGCTGCGTTTCGTGCCGGAGCGACGTCCGTCCCTCTCCGACCTCGCCCGTGACGTCGAGCAGAGCACCCGCTGGCTGGGCCAGACATCGGAGATCCCGTCGCCCCGGACCGTCATCGGCGACCTCCGATCGGTCGACTCCGTCCTCGAGGCTGCCCGGTACCACCGGTCCCGGCTGGAGCGGGCGATCGGCGAGACCCGCATCGGCTTCGGCGCCGCGCTCGCGGGCGCCGTCCTGCTCGGCTCGCTCGTCGGGCTGGTACTCGCGGTCCTGTTCTACGTCGTGTTCTGAGGAGGCACCGTGTCCGGCATGTACCAGCGGGCTCTGTCGCAGCAGGCGCTGGAGGCGCGGCGGCACCGCTACCTGGGGCGGCAGCGGGTGCTGCTGCTGGTCTTCGCGGTGTCGACCGTCCTGTTCTTCCTGCTGATGGTGCGCTGACATGCCGAACAAGGGCTTCGTCTGTCCCCGCTGCCTCGAGCGCTTCTTCATCGCTTCGTGGCAGAACTCGGCGGGCCAGCGCGTTGCGCCGCCGGCCCCCCGGCGGAGCGCCTGGCAGCGCTTCACCGAACCGCGCCGCGACCCGAGCCTGCCGGGCCCGGCTCCGTCGACGGAGTTCAGGGCAGCGATGGGTGACGCGCGGAGGCTGTCCGCCGTCTGCCCCAGGGGGCACCGCCTGCCGCCGGACTACCTGGAGCGGCCCACCGTCGTCGTCGGCGTGGTCGGCCTCACCGGCGCCTCGAAGAGCACCTACCTGACGGTGCTGCTCGACCGGCTCTATGCGGGGGCACTCGCGCCGCTGGACATCTCCGTCGAGATGGACGAGGAGAGCGCCGACAGGTTCGAGATCAACTACCGCCAGCCGCTCCTGGTGGACCGGAGGCAACTGCCGCTGACTCCGCTGCTGCTGGAGGAGGGCCAATCACCGGAGCCGCTCACGCTGGTCTTTCGTCGGTCGAGCCGAGGCACACCCGAGAAGTCGATGAACGTCGTCTTCTTCGACGCGTCCGGCGAGCAGCTCTACCGAAAGGAGGACCTGGGCCGGTTCGGGAAGTTCCTGTACGTCGCCAGCTCGGTGATCGTCGTCCTCTCGCCGGGCATGTTCCCGGGTCTGGCGTCGGCGGCCGACCCGGGTGAGGCCTCGATCGGACTGGCCCGGCCCACCCAGATGCTGGTGAACCTGGCTGACCTGCTGCGCTCGGCGCGCGGGCTCAAGAAGGACGCCTATCTCGCCGACGTCTCCGCGTCGGTGATCCTGAGCAAGGCCGACAAGCTCTGTTCACGGCCGGACTTCCCTGCGGAAGTGCTGCGGGACGCCGAGCTCTCTCCCGCCCTGCTGGCGCCGCTCTTCGAGGAGGTGCGGGTGAACAGCGGCCGGTTGGTCGACTTCCTCGAGCTCAACGGGGGTAGCAACCTGCTCACCACGTTGCTCGGACGGTTGCCCGATCCGACCGTGCACGCGGTGTCTGCGACCGGCTCGGAGCCGGAGGGCGGCCGGTATCCGGCGATCACGCCGCGCGGGGTCCTCGATCCGCTCCTGGTGGTGCTGGCCCGGCACGGATTCCTCCCGCGGGAAGGGCTGGAGCTGGAGCAGGCGCTCGTCGAATGGCCGCAGCCATGACCACCTGCCCGCAGCTGGTGTACACCTCCGCGAGCCGGACGCTCGAGGGGCCCGGATTCGGCGTCTTCGCCCTGTCGCGGGACTGGCCGCGGGCGATCGGGACGTCGCGGTCCTCGCTAGGGTCGCTGGTCGGGCAGCCCACGGCCGGCGACGCCGTGGGGCTGTTGCACTGCGCCGACGGGCGGCTCGCGTACCACAAGGTCCCGATCGCGGCCGACGACTTCGGCCGCGCGGGGAACTACGTGGTCCAGCTCCTGTGGGACGGCGGCGCACGCCTGGTCGCGCGGGACGTGCTCGCCCTTCACCACCGTGGCGGTTTCCTGGAGGAACTGCCTCCCGGTGGCGAGCCGTCGCGGGACGCGCCCGACGTGTCCGTGCCGTCCGGTCGGCGGAGCGCGCCGGCGTTGTCGGCGGACGAGGTCGACGCTCTGGTACGCGGTCTCGCGTCGGTGCTCGCGTCGGTCAAGGCCGGTGCGGGCGTGGTCGTGCTGCCGGACTGGATGCCGGCCGGCCGGTCCGTGGCCGAGGTGATGTTCGACGTGCTGCCGCGCGCCCTGGCCTCCGGTGTCTCGGTGCACGTGCGCACGTCGGAGACGATGGGTGACACGGCGACCGTGCGCGTGCTGGTCGGGCCCTACCGCGAGCCGGCCGGCGCTGCCCCCGGCGACGAGAACTGCGCCCGGGCACGCGCCCTGCTGGAAGCGGCGGCGAAGGGCGACCTCTGCCCGGACAGGGTGAAGAGTGTCGGCGAGCTCGACGCCTGGTTGTTCGCCGACACCTGGATGGAGCTCGACCCCGCCTCGCTGACCGACTCGCAGGTGACCGCCGTCCTGGTCTCGTCGGGGGCCGGGCGGTGGCTGGGATCGCGGCGGGCGGCGTCCGTGGCCACGGAGCTCGCCGTGCAGGACGCCGGCATCGAGAAGGCGTTGCGCGCGGCGATCACCCGGGATCCGGCAGCCCGCAGCGGCGTCCGCGCGGTCGAGTTGGACGCCGTCCTGCGGGCCGTCTTCGACGCCGGCCGGACGCGGACCACTGACTTCGCCGGTCTGACCCAGGGCGACCTGTGCGCCGGGTTCACCCGGGAGCTGGCGCACGGCCGCCGGCTCGACCGGATCGGCTCGGACGCCGCGCTGCTCGTCGAGCAGGCGCTCGGGCTCGGCCACGACGTCCCGCTGGTGGGTCTGAGCGACGATGCCGCCGGCCTGGCCACCCTCGCCGCGCGGCGGCCGCTGGTGCGCGAAGCGCTGCTGCGGGAGTGGTCATCGGCGTTCGCCTCCGGCGCGTGGACCCACGCGCACGAGGAGCTGCTCGTCCAGCTGCTGCGCTACGACGCCGACTGGTTCGGCTCCTTGGGCGCCATCACCCCGGAGCCGGCGCTGGCGGCGGCACTGCGCCGGGCAGCGCAGCCGATGAGCGTCCGCCAGGTGGAGCGGCTCGCGGTGGTCGTCGCGTCCAGCGAGGTGGCCGGACGCGGCTGGGCACTGCGCCACGTGCTGTTCCCCTCTCGGTTGCCGGCCGAGGAGGTCGCCGACATCATCCGTGCGCACTTCACGCTGCTGGCGCGGGACGACGGATGGCCGCGGCCGCTGGCGCGGGAGACAGCCGCGCAGCTGCGGACAGCCGCGGAAGGGGCCGGCCCGCCGGACGATGGACCCAAGCGGCGCCGCCGCAGCTGAGTCGCACCGGCCGGGCGCAGAGCACACTCCCCGGATGGCCATCGTGCTGGTGATCGTCGGGACCGCAATCGTGGTGCGGACGTGGATGAGCGTGATCACCGCACTGGTCGTCCCCCGGCGTTCCCGCGACCGGGTCAGCCGAACGGTCAGCCGTACCGTCGACCACATCTACCGCCTCGCGACGATGCGGACCCGCGCGTATGCCACCCGGGACGGGATACTGGCCACCCAGGCACCCATGACGATCCTGGTGCAGCTGCTCGTCTGGCTGGCCCTGTTCTATCTCGGCTTCGCCCTGCTGCTCGGGGCCTTCGACCGGCGGGGGCTGGGCCACGCCCTGGCCCAGGCCGGCTCGTCGCTGTTCACACTCGGGTACGCGGGCCCCAGTGATGCGCCACTCACCGTCGTGGACTACCTCGCCGCCGCCTCGGGCCTCGTGGTCGTCGCGCTCCAGATCGGCTACCTGCCCACGCTGTACGGCGCCTTCAATCGCCGCGAGACGGAGGTGACCCTGCTGTCCAGCAGGGCGGGCACGCCGCCCTGGGGGCCGGAGGTCCTGGCGCGCACCCGGTTCGCCTTCGGGCCGGAGGACCAGGGCGCGGTGCTGGACCAGTTCTACCTGCAGTGGGAACGGTGGGCCGCCGACGTCTCGGAGAGCCACACGAACTACCCGGTGCTCATCCGCTTCCGCTCCCCGGCGAAGTACTCCTCCTGGCTCGTGGCGCTCGTGGCCGTCATGGACTCCGCGGCACTCTGGCTGGCGCTGTCACCGACGCGCGCGCCGAGACCGGCGGCCCGCCTGGCGCTGCGCATGGGGTTCACGGCGCTGCGCTCCATCGCCGAGGCCCTCGGACTGGAGGTCGACCACGACCCGCATCCGGACGCGCCGCTGCAGCTGTCCTACGCGCAGTACCTCGAGGGCATCGAGCGGATCGCCTCCACGACCTTCCCGATGGACCGCACCCCCGAGGAGGCGTGGCCCGACTTCCGTGGATGGCGGGTGAATTACGAGGCGGTGGCCTATGCCCTCGCCGCGCTCCTCGACGCGGTGCCTGCACCGTGGACCGGCCCGCGGCGCACCGGGGACGCAACGATGGCGCCGCTGCGGCCGGCCAACCGCACGCCCACGCCGTATCAAGGGCCCTCTCGGAGCACCTGACCGTATGGGCAGATCTGGCGATGGACGCCGGTCGCCGGCCGGGGCAGGTTCGGGAGAAGCCCCCCGGGACGATTCCCGGGGGGTGGGGCGCTGCCGCGGCAGCAGCTCCGCCGTCCGACCGAGGCGTCCGGCACTGCGGGAGTTCCCTATGGACGATGCTGAGCAGGCGAGGCTGCGGCCTCACCCGCTGGACACGCTGCCGATCGGCCCGGTCGATCGACAATCGGCCGGTGAGCCGGATGCGGGCTGGCGGTTCCTCTTCTCCCGGGCCGCCCAGCAGACCGAGGCCGCATCGGCCGGTGCCGCTGCTCGAGCCCCCGCGGACGGCAGCCGCGCTGCCCGGCTGCGGACCGCGAATGCGCAGCTGGTCGTTGCGAACGACCGCCTGCGGGCCGCGGTGGCCGACCTCGAGCGGCATCAGTACATCCAGGATGCGCTGACCACCGCCGCCGCATCGGGCGGAGGCGAGTCCGGGATCGCGGCGGCGCTGCACGCGGTGTCCGGGTTCCCGGTCGCCGTGGAGGACCGATTCGGCAATGCGCTGGCCTGGGCCGGGCCGGGCCGACCGCAGCGGTACCCCAGCCCGTCCCCCCGACGCCAGGCCGAACTCCTGGCCGAGGCCCGGCGGACGCCGGGGCCGCTGCGGAGCCAGGACCGGCTCATCGCCCTGGCTCAGCCGTGCGACGAGGTCCTCGGGGTGGTGGCTCTGATCGACCCGGAACGGCGGGCCGATCCGCACCACGTCTTCGCGCTGGAACACGCCGCTGTCGTCCTGGCGATCGAGCTCGCGCACCAGCGAGACCTGGCCGAGGCCGAACTCCGCCTGCGCGGCGACCTCGTCGCCGACCTGCTCGCCGGTACGGGGACCGAGAGCGCCCACTCCCGCGCCGCCGCGCTCGGTCACGACCTCCGCGGGCCGCACCAGATCCTGGTCGTCCGGTGGCAGGGCGCGCACGACGCGGACGTCGTCCCGGCCGTGGAGCGTGCGGCACGGCTGTGCCAGATCGATGCGCTGGTCGCGGTCCGGACCGGCCTGGTGGTGCTGGTGGCGGCCCGACCCGCCGCGTGGGGGCGGGTGCACCGCTGGAGCGAGCTGCAGCACGCGCTCACCGACCTCCTGCGCGGCACCGAGGGGTGCATCGGCGTGGGCGGGGTGCGCGAGACGCCGTCGGAACTGCCCCGTTCCTACGCCGAGGCGCTGCACGCGCTGGCCATCGTGGAGAGGTCGCAGGCGCAGGGACTGACCACCTTCGACGAGCTCGGTGTCCTCCGTCTGCTCTTCACCACCGACGACACCCGAGGCGTGCGGCAGTTCGTCCGGGACTGGCTCGGCGAACTGATCGACTACGACACGGCGAAGAGGACCGAGCTGGTGACGACGCTGTCGCAGTACTACGACAGCGGCTGCAACTACGACGCCACCGCGACGGCGCTGCACATCCACCGCAGCACGCTGCGCTACCGGCTCAAGCGCATCCGTGAGTTGACCGGCCACGACCTCGGCGCCGTCGACGGCCGCCTCAACCTGCAGGTCGCGACGCGGGCCTGGCACGTCCTGCAGGGCTCCTCCTGACCCCGGGTGTCCAACCCGGACACGGGAGTTGACCGGCCCGGGCCGGTGCCGACCCAACCTCTGTGCGGCAAACGTGGTCGTGCGACGGACCCGAGGAGGAGCCGTGAAGTACGACCAGTTCGTCACCGCTGTCGCCGGCCGTGCCGGGGTTCCGCCCGACGAGGCCGAGGCACTGACCCGTGCGTGCCTGCGCGTGCTGGCCGAGCGCCTCAGTGCCGGCGAGGCCGAGGACCTCAGGGCGCAGCTGCCCAAGGAGCTGAAGGACGAGCTCGTCTCGCCGCAGGACGAGGCGCAGGCCTTCGGCCCGCGGGAGTTCGCCCGCCGCGTCGCGGAGCAGGCCGGCACCGACGAGATCACCGCACGCGCCGCCGTGGCCGCCGTCCTGTCGACGCTCCGCGACGCCGTGACTCCCGGCGAATTCGACGACGTACTCGCGCAGCTGGACAACGACTTCGCCGCGCTGGTGGATGCCGGGAAGTAGCCGAGGCCCGCGGGGTACGGAGGGCCCGGCTACCCCGCTGCTCGAAGTGCGCGCAGAGCGCGCGGCACCTCGTCGACGACGATGGCGTCGGTTCCCGCAGCGAATAGACGACGAGCCGGGCCCGTCCCGGGGCACCAGACCATCAACTCCCGGTCGCTGCGGTGGACCAGCGCCGACACCCGCTCCACCGAATGCGGGTCGAGCCGGCGGGTACGCGGGTCGCGTGGGAGGGAGCCGACATGGAGAGCTAGCACCTCGACGTCCATGTGCGCGCAGGCGGCCACCGCCATCTCCAGCGGGAACCGGTCCCACGTCAGCAAGCCGAGCGCGACCTGCGGCGCCTCGTGCCGCAAGCGGACGAGGGCCGCCGGATCGAAGGAGGAGACCACCAGCGGCCTCCGGGCCGCCTCGTCGGCCACCACCGGGCAGAGCAGGCCGGCCGTCGTCAGCCGCGGCGGTCGCAAGCAGTCCCCGATCGAGGACTTGAGGTCCACGTTCACCCCGACCTCTGGCGGCAGCTGCTCGAACAAGGTGCGCAGGCGCAGGGTGCCGCGCCGGTCCACCTCGGCTCCCGAGACGTCGGCCAGCGCCGTGCCGTCGGGATAGGCCGGGTCATGGACGACGACCAGCGTGTCGTCGCCGGTCCGGCGCACGTCCGCCTCGACCCATCGGACACCGGCCCGCACCGCGGCCTCGAACGAGCCGAGGGTGTTCTGGCGGTGCCCGGTCACGACTCCCCGGCCGAGGCCCCGGTGCCCGATCACGGCGGATCTCTCGCCGAACACACCCATGCTCGACGCGATCATTCCGCTCCTCGTCCTCCCACCCCGTCAGCCCCTCCCGCCCCGTCAGGTCGCACCGCGGGGAATGGCGTCGACCCACGGGACGTAGAGGCCTTCGCGTTCCGCGCGCACCGCGGCGAGGGTCCTGGTCGGGGCCGAGAGTTTGACCAGGATGTGTTCCATGTGGGCAGCCACGGTCCGCTGGGCAACCACCAGGGCGCTCGCGACCTCGGAGTTCGTGCACCCGTCGACGAGCAGGCCGAGGACCTCCAGCTCGCGCGGTGTGAGGCCGTGGAGGTCTCCCGCCGGTGACACGAGCACCACGCCGCTCCGCGGGGCCGGGACGTCGTCGGCGGCGGTGAGCGCGGTGACACGGACATGGCCGCAGGGAGCGTGGCGACCACCGAGGGGCCAGAGGAAAGACGTGTGGATGTGTCCTGCGCTGACGGCGGCGCGCGCCGCGACCAGCACGGGAGAGCCGGCGGCCAGGAGGGGGTGCCGCTGCAGGCCGGGCAGCACCTCGGTCGCGCCGTCCTCGTGGAGCGCCACGCCCGCGGTGGCGCCGCGGACCAGACGGGCCGCCGCCAGCAGCGACCGCATCGGGTCGATGCCGTGAGCCAGGGCCGGGGTGAGCCGGCCGAGGAGGCGGCGCGCCTCCGGTGGCGGGGCGTCCCGTTGGTTGAACAGCAGTGCGACGAAACCGACGTGCCGGCTGCCCGGGCCGAACAAGCCGGACGCCAGGGCCTCGCTGAAGCCGGCCGGCAACGGGAACCGGCCCCAGACCGGCGGCTGCTCGGCCGGGGGGAAGCGGGTGGGCCGGCTGGACGGCGGTCGGCCTCGGACACCGTCCAGGGAACCGATGCCCGGCGTCGAGCTGCTGAGGTAGGCGAGGGTCGAGTCGTCGAGGTCCGTGCTGGCCAGGCAGACGTACCTGTTCCGGACCGGATCGGCGAGGGCCAGCCAGGAACTGTCGAACGGGATGACCCGGCGGAGCGCACCCAGGAGACTTTCGGCGCGGCGGCCGAGGGGTCCCGAGGAGGCGGCCACCTCGCTCAGCTCCAGGGTTGCTGTCGGATCTATCCGCATATCGAACCCCCCGGCGGGCGGGTGCGCAGTTGGCCGGACCCTTCGACCAGCCACGGACGCGCGGCCGTACAGATGGGTATACCCCGCGGAGACGGGCGGTTACGGGATCTGAGCGGGACGCATCGGCACACGTGGATGAGCCTGGGGCTAAGGCGGTGTCCGACGGGGGGGCGCTCCGGCGCGTGGGCAGATCCGTAATCCTGCCCATGGACAGCGGCCACCACTCGCAGTGACATGAACGCGGTCGCCGGCCGGCGCCCCGCCACGAGGAGGCGACCGTGAGCAGACCGGACCCCGCCCGGCACCTCCCCTGCGGCCCTCCCGGTGGACGCCGCAGTCGTGGCGCAGCGGCGGGAGTCCTGGTGGGCGCACTCGTCCTGAGCGGTTGTACCGGCGGCGGCGACGCGGGGCCCACCCCCTCATCGCCGGCCGTGGGCGCCCCCGCACTCGACGAGCAGACGGCCTACGAGCGGGTCATCCGGAAGGTGCTGCCCACAGTCGTCGAGATCCGGAGCACGAGCGGACTGGGCTCCGGAGTCGTCTTCGACTCCATGGGCGACATCGTCACGAACGCACACGTCGTCGGCACCGAGAAGCAGTTCGAGGTGCTGTCCGCCGCGTCGGCCACCTCGATGAAGGCCTCCCTGGTGGGCAGCTATCCGCCCAACGATCTCGCGGTCATCCGGGTCTCGGGGGCCCACAAGCTGCAGCCGGCGACGTTCGCCGACTCATCGCAGGCCCAGGTCGGGGAGATCGTCCTGGCCATGGGAAACCCACTGGGTCTGTCGGCCACCGTCACCAACGGCATCGTCTCCGCGACCGGCCGCACGGTCACCGAACCGGCGAGCCCTGGGAGCCCGGGCGCCACTCTGCCGGACATGCTGCAGACGTCGGCGCCGATCAACCCGGGGAACAGCGGCGGGGCCCTCGTCGACATGAGCGGCCAGGTCCTCGGGATCCCGACGCTGGCCGCCGTCAACAGCGAGCAGGGTGGCGCCGCGCCCGGCATCGGGTTCGCCATCCCGGCCAACCAGGTCAGGCGCATCGCCGGGCAACTCGCCACGAGCGGCACGGTCACGAACTCGGGCCGCGCGGCACTCGGCGTCCACGTCACGACGGTCGCCGACCAGGCAGGGCAGCCGCTGGGCGTCGGGGTGGTCGCCGTGACACCCGGGGGGCCCGCAGACAAGGCCGGCATCCAGCCCGGGGACATCATCCTCGCGATCAACGGCACGCCGACCCCGACGGCCCAGGCGCTCGGCGCCGCCCTCGCGGAGTTCCGCCCCGGCCAGAAGGTGAGCGTCACGATCGAGCACGGGGGCACCAAGAAGCAGGTTCAGGTCACCCTCGGCCAGCTATGAGCACCGTGGCCCCTAGGTCACCATCCGGAACAGCTCGAAGGCGCGGTCCCAGTGCGCGCTCGACGGGTTCGGCACCTCGGGGTCGATGATCCGGAACGACCGCGCCAGCGCCAGGCTGAGCCCGCCGAAGACCTCGGTGAGCACACCCTCGGTCTCGTCACCGAACGTGACGTCGTCCGGAGGACGACGAAGGTTCTGGCCGATCACCTCGCGCATGTCGTCGGACGTGTCCAGCTTGGCGAACTCGCGCATGCGTTCCTGCAGGCCCTTGGTGATGGGCAGGTCCTGCGGGGCGATCACGTCCCGGTTGTTCCAGCGGGCGCTGTCGCGGCCGGCGATCGCGATGTCGTCGACCTTCTCGTCGACGAACGCCCGATAGCGGTCGAGGTCCGCCTTGTCGACGTCGACGCCCCCCGCCTCGCGGAAGAACCGTTCCAACTCCGGTATGCCGGCCATGCCGTCTCCTCCACGCTCGTCGTCAGCGGGCCGTAGCCAGGTGCTCGTGCACCATGCGAACCGCCATCGCGCCCTCCCCAACCGCAGAGGCCACCCGCTTGATCGAGCCGCTGCGCACGTCACCCGCCGCGAAGAGGCCGGGCAGGCTCGTCTCGAGCATCAGCGGCGTCCGTTCGGGGGCCTGGTCGTTCTCGGGGGGCTGGTCGTTCTCGGGGGGCTGGTCGTTCCGTGTCGCGCGGCGCACGTCCGCCCCCGTCGTCACGTAGCCACCCGCATCGACGATCACCGAATCGGGCAACCACGACGTGCTCGGGACCCCCCCGATGAACACCATGAGTTCACGGGCGGGCAGGCGCTGCCGCTCGCCGCTCGCCGTGTCCTCCACGATGACCGCCTCGAGCCGCCCATGCTCGCCCTCCAGTTCGCGCACCTCGGTGTGCACGAAAACCTGGATGCGGGGATCGCGCTCGATCCGGTCGGCCAGGTAGCGCGACATGTACTCGTCGAGACTCGCCTCCCTGACCACCAGCCGCACCACCCCGGCGTGATCGGCGAGGAAGAGCGCGGCCTGCCCCCCGGAGTTACCGCCACCCACCACCACCACGGGGTCACCGACGCACTGCTGGGCCTCCAGCGGCGTGGCCGCGTAATAGACGCAGGTGTCCTCGAACTCCTCCAGCCGAGGCACCTGCAGCCTGCGCACGCGGACGCCCGTCGCGGCGATCACGCACCTCGTGGCGATCTCCCCGCCGTCGGCGAACCGGAGCACGTAGGCGCCGTCACGCTGCCCCAGACCCACCACGTCCGCCGGAACGGTCCGCCGGGCGCCGAACTTCTCCGCCTGGAGCACCGCGCGCTCGGCCAGCTCGCCGCCGGAGATACCGGCGGGGAACCCGAGGTAGTTCTCGATTCGCGACGTCCGGCCTGCCTGGCCGCCCGCCGCGACCGCGTCGAGCACCACCGTGTCCAGGCCCTCCGACGCGCCGTAGACGGCGGCCGCGAGCCCGGCCGGCCCGGCGCCGACGATCACCAGGTCGCAGACCTGCTCTTTCGGGCGGGCGTCCCTGAGCCCGAACACCTCGGCCAGCTCGGCGATGGACGGATTCCGGAGCAGTCGGTTCCGGTACAGCACGATCGGCGTGTCATCGGGGCCGAGCCCGAGCTCGCGGAGCAGTCGCTCTGCCGTCGGGTCGGTTTCCAGGTCGATGAAGTGGTGGGGCAGCCGGTTGCGGGCGGCGAACTCGCGCAGCTGCCGGGTGGCGGCGGAGTACCGGGAACCGATGATCCGGAAACCGAGCCCCTCACCGAGCGCCAGCCAGCGCCGGACCAGGAAGGCACGCAGGACGAGGTCCCCCAACGCAGGGTCCGCGCCGGCCAGGGCACGGATCCGGTCGGCCGGAACCGCCAGCACCTCCCCCGGTTCGATGACGACGCTGGTGAAGAAGGCCGGCTGGCCGGTCAGGACGCCGAGCTCGCCGAGAAACCGCCCGGGCCCGTGCACCCGGACCACCCGCTGGTCAGGCGTTCCCACGGCCTCGGCGACCGCGACCCGGCCGGAGAGGACCACGTAGAAGGTGTCCTCCGGCTCGCCTTCGGCGATGAGCACCTCCCCGCGGGTGGTGGGCCGGCGCTCACCCTCCGCCTCCAGCATCCGCAGCTGCGACTCCTCGAGCCGCGGGAACGCTCCGGACAGGTCGGGGGTCTCCCCCGGCGGCACCTCCGCGAGCAGCTGCTCCATCGCGTGGCTGTCCGCGACAGCCCCACCGGCCGTCACACGAACACCTCGTCGACGTAGCACCAACGCCAGTCCTCGCCAGGCTCGAACGACGCGACGATGGGGTCGCCGACGAGCCCCGCATGGCGGCGGGCGTGCCGGTTGGGCGACTGGTCACAGCACCCGACATGGCCGCAGGTCAGGCACAGCCGCAGGTGCACCCACGGCGATCCGATGCGGAGGCACTCCTCACACCCCTCCGGGGTGCGTGGCACGACGTCGTCACGGATGAACACCAGATGGGGGTCGACTCCCGACACCTCAGTGGTCACTCTGGGTCTCCTCGGACTGCAGCGCCTGGTCCAGCCAGTTCCGCAGAGCCGGTTCCGGAGCGGCTCCGGGTTGGCGCGCCAGCACGTCGCCGTCGCGCAGGACCATCAGCGTGGGAACGGCGCGCACCTCGAAGCGCTGGGACAGCCGGGGCGAGGAGTCGACGTCGACCTTCACCAGCTTGAGCCGGCCGCGCCGGTCGGTGGCTATCCGTTCCAGGGCCGGGCTGACCATCCGGCAGGGGCCGCACCACGTCGCCCACATGTCCACCAGCACCGGGACCGGGGACTGTTCCGCGACCTCGGCGAAGTCGTCGTCCCCCGCGTCGACGATCCAGGGCAACGGCTGGTGGCAGTTCCCGCACTTCGGGATGCTGTCGGCTGCCGCCGGCACCCGGTTGCGCTTCCCGCAGTTCGGACAGGTGACCGTGCTGGTCCGCGGCTTCGTCGGGGCGGTCATGCCTGCGCTCCCGCCTGCGTCCCGGTCTGGGCACCTGCCTGGTCACCCGCCGAGACGAGGTTGACGACGAGCTGGTCGCCGTCGACCTGCACCCGCACGGTCGCACCCGCCATCGCGCCCAGGCGCAGCAACGCCCGGGCGGTCGGCGTCTCCACCTCGCGGGCGATGAACCGGCGCAGCGGACGGGCGCCGTAGACCGGGTCGTACCCCTGCCGCGCGATGAAGCGGCGGGCATCCTCGGTGACCTCCAGCGTGATGTTGTTCCCGGCCAGCCGCTTGCGCAGGTCGGCGAGCATCAGTTCGACGATGGTCTCGATCTCGCCGAGGGTGAGCGGCGTGAACAGCACGGTGTCGTCGATCCGGTTGAGGAACTCGGGCCGGAAGTGGGTCCGCAGTTCGGCGAGCACCAGGTCGCGGGCTTCGGGCTTGAGCTGCCCGTCCGCGGTGACGCCGTCGATCAGGTACTGCGACCCGATGTTCGACGTCATGATGATCACCGTGTTGCGGAAGTTGACGGTCCGGCCCTGCGCATCGGTGAGCCGGCCGTCGTCGAGCACCTGCAGCAATGTGTTGAAGACGTCCGCGTGGGCCTTCTCGATCTCGTCGAACAGGACGACGGAGTACGGACGACGACGCACTGCTTCGGTGAGCTGCCCACCCTCCTCGTAACCCACGTAGCCGGGGGGAGCGCCGACCAGGCGGGACACCGTGTGCCGCTCCTGGTACTCGCTCATGTCGATACGGACCATGTTGTCCTCGGAGTCGAACAGCGCCTCGGCCAGCGCCTTGGCGAGCTCTGTCTTCCCGACCCCTGTCGGGCCCAGGAAGATGAACGAACCGGTCGGCCGGCGCGGGTCGTGTACCCCGGACCGCGCCCGGACGATCGCGTCCGCGACGGCCTGCACGGCCTCGTCCTGCCCGACGACGCGCTGGTGGAGCACCTCGTCGAGGCGGAGCAGCTTCTCCCGCTCCCCCTCGGTCAGCCGGGACACCGGGATCCCGGTCCACGCCGAGACGATCTCGGCGACCTCCTCGGCCGTGACCACCTCGCGGAGCAACCGGTGCTCGCCCTGCTTCTCGGCAAGCCTCTTCTCCTCCTGCTCCAGCTTCTGCTGGAGGTCGGCGAGCCGGCCGTAGCGCAGTTCGGCGGCACGGTTCAGGTCGTAGGAACGCTCCGCCTCCTGGATCTCCTGGCGGACCTGTTCCAGTTCCGCACGCAGCTCCTGGACCCGCTTGATCGCCTGCCGTTCCGCGTTCCACTGGGCGCGCATGGCGTCGGCCTCGCTGCGCAGGTCCGCGAGCTCACGGCGGAGCTGGTCGAGCCGGGCGATCGATGCGGGGTCCTCCTCCTTCGCGAGTGCGGCCTCTTCGATCTCCAGGCGCATCACCTTGCGCGTGATCTCGTCCAGCTCGGCGGGCATCGAATCGATCTCGGTGCGCAGCCGGGCGCACGCCTCGTCGACGAGGTCGATCGCCTTGTCGGGCAGGAACCGATCGGTCAGATAGCGATCGCTGAGCGTGGTCGCCGCGATCAGTGCGCCGTCCAGGATGCGTACGCCGTGGAAGACCTCGAACCGCTCGCGCAGGCCGCGCAGGATCGAGATCGCGTCCTCGACGCTGGGCTCATCCACGGGCACGGGCTGGAAGCGCCGCTCGAGGGCCGCATCCTTCTCGATGTGCGTGCGGTACTCCTCGCGCGTGGTCGCGCCGATCATGTGCAGCTCGCCACGCGCCAGCATCGGCTTGAGCATGTTGCCGGCGTCCATCGCACCCTCGGCCGCGCCTGCGCCGACGACGTTGTGCAGTTCGTCGATGAACAGCAGGATGCGCCCCTCGGCGCCCTTCACCTCGGCCAGCACCGCCTGGAGGCGTTCCTCGAACTCACCGCGGTACTTCGCCCCGGCCACGAGCAGACCCATGTCGAGGGAGAAGACCGTGCGGTCGCGCAGGCCCTCGGGGACGTCCCCGTTGACGATGCGCTGGGCCAGCCCTTCGACGATCGCGGTCTTGCCGACGCCGGGGTCACCGATCAGTACCGGGTTGTTCTTCGACTTGCGGGAAAGGATCTGGACGACGCGGCGGATCTCGGCATCCCGCCCGATCACCGGGTCCAGCCGGCCGGAACGGGCCGCTTCGACGAGGTCCATGCCGTACTTCGTGAGCGCCTCGTAGGTCCCTTCCGGCGTGGCCGAGGTGACGCGCTGGTTGCCGCGCACCTGGGTCAGCGCGGAGAGGAACGCGTCCCGCGTGACACCGTGCTTCGCCAGCAGCCGTCCCGCGGGGGTCGTCGCCCCCTCCTCGGCGAGGGCGACGAGCAGGTGCTCGACCGAGACGTACTCGTCCTTCATCCGGCGGGCCTCGCGCTCGGCGGCGTCGAGCACGCGGGCCACCCGCTGCGTGAGCGAGACCTGACCCGGTTGGGGAGCCGCCCGGGTGGTGCGCGGCTTGCGCGCGAGTTCGGCTTCCAGATCGGAGCGCAGGCCGCCGAGGTCGACACCCATCCCGGTGAGCAGCCGGGGTACCAGGCCGTCTTGCTGCTCGAGAAGGGCGAACAGCAGGTGTTCTTCGTCGACTTCGGTGTGGCCGAGCCTGGTGGCGAGGTCCTGGGCGGCGGAGAGCGCCTCTTGCGACTTCTGGGTCAAGCGATTCAGGTCCACTGATGGCTCCGGTTCTGGTCGGTGGCGGTGGGCTGCCCCGTGCCGCCCCGTGGCCGCACCGGTTCGGTGCGGCCGCGGACGCGCAGAAGGGTCTCGAGCTCGGTGATCCGGTCCAGCAGGTCGACGACCAGCCCGAGCGCGGCGTAGTTCAACGGCAGCGCGGCCCGTAGCCGCTGCAGCCGGGCGACGGCGGCGACCTGTGCCGTGGCGAACCACAGGACACCGTTGTCGTCGCGCACGGCCGGCACCAGGCCGAGCGCCACGAACCGTCGGACCAGGTCGGGGTGCAGGCCGACGCGCCGGGCGAACTCGTCCTGGCCCATCCGGCCGCGGCGCACCGGAGACGGGACGGGCAGGTACGGGGTGGTCATCTCGAGCCTCTCTTCCGGCCGGAACCGGAGCGACTCCTGGCACCGGAGCCGGCACCGGAACCGGCATCGGAACCGGTGCGACGGGGATCGAAGGTCGAGACCGCCGCGAGCTCGGTGAACAGCTCCCGCTCCCGGTCGGTGAGCCGGGGAGGAACCATGATCTTGATCTCTGCGTAGAGGTCCCCGGGGCGGCCTTTCGGGTCGGGCATTCCCTCCCCCTTCAGCCGGAGCCGCCGGCCCGTGGAAGACCCCGGCGGGACCGTCACCTTCGTCTCGCCCCCGGGCGTGCGGACCGGGACGGTCGCACCGAGCGCTGCCTCCCACGGGGCGAGCGGCAGGTCGACGACGATGTCCTTGCCCTCGAGGCGGTAGCGCGGGTCGGGCTGCAGCCGCACCACGAGGTACAGGTCACCGGGCGCGCCGTCCCCCATCCCGCGACCGCCCTCGCCGGCGAGCCTGATGCGCTTGCCGTCGGTGACCCCGGGCGGGATCGTGACCGTGTACGTGCGCGGGCCGTCCGGACCGTTGAGGGTGATCTGGCGGCGACCACCGCGGTAGGCCTCCTCGACCGTGAGGGGAAGCTCCGCCTCCTGGTCCGCTCCGGGCACCGGACCGGCGCGTCCGCGGCCGCGTCCACCGAACATCCCACCGAGCAGGTCCTCGATGTCGATGCCGCCGTAACCGCCGCCGAAGCCGCCCCCGAAACCACCGCCGAAGTCGGCACTCTCGGGACCGGCACCGGCGTAGGTCTCACGGCGGCTGCGACGAGGACCTCCGCGGGGACCGCCGGCGGATGCGCCCACGCGCTCCTCCCAATCGTCGGGAACCTGCCGGAAGTCATCCCCGAACCGGTCGTATTTCCTGCGCAGCTTCGGGTCGTTCAGCACGTGATAGGCCTCGTTGACCTCCTTGAAGCGCTCCTCCGCTCCCGGGTCCTTGTTCACGTCGGGGTGGTTCGCCCTGGCCAGCCGCCGGTACGCCTGCTGCAGGTCGTCCGGTCCTGCGTCGCGCGACACCCCGAGCACCTCGTAGTAGTCGCGGGCCATCCGTCAGTCCCCGGCGTGCTGTGCCACGGTCACCGAGGCGGGACGGAGCTGCCGCCCCGGAGCGCCGTAGCCCGGCCGGAGGACCTGCGCGACCGACCCCGGGGCCGTCCCGGTGGCGTCGCTGTCGACGACACCCACGACCTCGTGGCGAACCGGGTCGAACGGCACTCCGGCCGCATCCTCCCGGGTGTACCCCAGGCCCTCCACGACGGCGAGCGCCTGATCACGGAGGGAGCGGACCCCCTCGGCGATCGACCGTGGGTCGGCGTCGACGTGCTCGAGGGCGCGGTCGATGGTGTCCAGCACGGGCAGGAAGGCCGTCGTCACCAGTTCTCGTTCGGCGCTCCTTTCCCGCCCGAGTTCCCGCGCGTAGCGCTTGCGCAGGTTGTCGAGGTCGGCGGCCGCGCGCCGCCAGCGGTCCTCGAACTCGGCGGCGTCGGATCGTTCTGCCGGCGGGGTCCCGGAGGAGCGGGCCGGCGTGCCTTGCGCGTCGGCCCCCTCCATACCGGTCCGCTCCTCCGTCGGCCCGCGCAACTCCGTCGATGTGCGCTCCTCCGTCGATGTGGCAGCCTCCTGCGGAGCGGTAGTGACCGAGGAAGGCTGACCGGGTGGCCTGTTCGCTCCGGGGTCGGTCATGAGGCGCCTCAGCTCCGATCGAACTCGGCATCGATCACGTCGTCGTCGCCGCCCGTGGCGCCTCCGGCACCGGCACCGGCGCCGACCGACGCGTCAGCGGACCCACCGCCTCCGGCCGACACCGCGTTCAGGCCGGCCAGGACCTGTTGCAGCTCATCGGTCAGTTCCCGGACGCGGTCCGTGGGTGCCTGGTCGGCCACCGCCTGGCGAGCGTCGGCCACGAGCATCTCCGCACGCGAGCGCTCGTGCGACGGCGCCGCGTCACCGAGCTCGTCGAGGCGTCGCTGTACCTGGTACGCGAGGCTGTCGAGCTGGTTGCGCGCGTCGACCTCCTCGCGCAGCTGCTGGTCGGACGACCTGTTCTGCTCGGCCTCCCGCACCATCCGCTCGACGTCGGATTGGTCCAGGTTGGTGCTCTCGGAGATGGTGATCCCCTGTTCGGCGCCGGTGTCCTTGTCCCGCGCGGTGACGTTGAGGATCCCGTTGGCATCGATGTCGGTGATCACCTCGATCTGCGGCTCCCCACGTGGCGCCGGCCGGATGTTGGTGAGCTGGAAACGGCCGAGCACCCGGTTGTCGGCGGCGCGCTCGCGCTCGCCCTGCAACACGACCACGTCGACGGCGGGCTGGTTGTCCGCCGCGGTCGAGAACGTCTCGCTGCGCCGGACCGGGATGGTCGTGTTGCGTTCGACGATCCTGGTCATCAGCCCACCCTGGGTCTCCACCCCCAGGGACAGCGGCGTCACGTCCAGCAGCAGCACGTCGGACACATCGCCCTTGAGCACCCCGGCCTGGATCGCCGCCCCGACGGCGACGACCTCGTCGGGGTTGACGGTCATGTTCGGGTCCTTGCCGCCGGTGAGCCGGCGGACCAGGGCCTGCACTGCCGGGATCCGGGTCGATCCGCCGACCAGGATGACCTCGTCGATGTCGTCGGGCCCCACCTTGGCGTCCGACATCGCCTGCCGGACCGGTCCCATCGTGCGCTCGACGAGATCGGCGGTGAGCTGCTCGAACGTCGAGCGCATCAGCGTCATCGTGAGGTGCTTGGGCCCGCTCGCGTCCGCGGTGATGAACGGCAGGTTGACCTGGGTCTGGGTCACCGAGCTCAGCTCGATCTTCGCCCTCTCGGCGGCCTCGTAGAGCCGCTGCAACGCCTGCGGGTCGTTCCTCAGGTCGATGCCGTTCTCCTTCTGGAACTGCTCGGCCAGATGGTCGACGATCCGCCGGTCGAAGTCGTCCCCGCCGAGGTGGGTGTCACCCGCGGTGGCGCGCACCTCCACGACGCCGTCCCCCACGTCGAGCACGCTGACGTCGAACGTGCCGCCGCCGAGGTCGAACACCAGCACCGTCTCGTGCTGGCGCTTGTCCAGCCCGTAGGCCAGGGCCGCGGCCGTCGGCTCGTTGATGATCCGCAGGACCTCGAGGCCGGCGATCTTCCCGGCGTCCCTGGTGGCGGTCCGCTGGGCGTCGTTGAAGTACGCCGGAACGGTGATCACCGCCTCCGTGACCCGCTCCCCCAGGTTGCGCCCCGCATCATCGGCGAGCTTCCGCAGGATCAGCGCGGAGATCTCCTCCGGCGCGTACAGCTTGTCCCGCACCTTGATCCGAGCGTTCCCGTGCTCGTCGGGGACCACGTCATAGGTGACCTGCTTCGCCTCCTCCTCGACCTCCTCGAAGCGGCGGCCGATGAAGCGCTTGACCGAGTAGATCGTTCCCTTGGGATTGAGGATGGCCTGCCGTCGGGCCAGCTGGCCGACCAGCCGCTCACCGGTTTCGAGGAACGCCACCACCGACGGCGTCGTCCGCGATCCCTCCGCATTGGGGATGACGCTCGCCTCCCCGCCCTCCCAGGCAGCGATGACCGAGTTCGTGGTCCCGAGGTCGATACCTGCCGCGCGGGCCATCACGCCGCCGATCCGAGCAGCCGGGCGGCCTCGTCGGCCAACTCGTCGTCGACGACGATCTCGTAGCGCGTCGGCCGGGTCACGGTCACGGAGGAGAAGTCGCGCCGGCCACGTTGCATCGCGTAGACGATCAGCCCGATGACCGCTCCCACGATCGCGCCGATGATGAGGCCGTAGAAGGCGAGGAGCAGGCCCGAGATCAATGGGTGCGACCAGTTGAACAGGCCGAAGATCCAGCCGATGAGGGCCCCGGGTATCGCCCCGCTCACCGCCCCCTGCCAGGCCGCCCGGCCGTAGCTCACCTTGCCCGTGACCTGCTCGACGACCTGAAGATCCTGCCCGATGATGGCGACCCGCTCGACCGGGAAGTTCAGGTCGGCGAGGCGGTCGACGACCCGCTCGGCCTCCGCGTAGCTGGAGAACGAGGCGACGGTCCGCCGGGGCGACCGGGTCGGGCCGGCGGGACTACCGGGCGACCACGTGCCGGCCGGAGCTCCCGTGTTCCCCTGAGGTGTGGTCACTGTGATCCTCCGGATCGGACGGTGGACGGCTGGTCGGCCGCCGAAGCGGTGTCCGGCTGGGACCCGGCGTCCGGCTGGGACCCGGCGTCCGGCTGGGAACCGGTGGAGCCGGCACCCTGGTCCACGTCGGAGCTGGTGATGTTGGGGGCAGAGCCGAGCGACACCCGGCGCGGCTTGCTCTTCTCGCTGACCGGGATGGTCAGGGTGAGGACGCCGTCACTCGTGTCGGCCGTCATGCGGTCCGGGTCCAGGTTGTCCCCGAGGAACAGCTGGCGGGTGAACTCGCCGTAGAGCCGCTCGTCGATGATCACCTCGTCGCCCTCCTGGCGGGCGGGCTCGCGGCGGACCCGCACGCTCACGACATTGCGCTCGACGGTCAGGTCGATGTCGTCGCGCGCGACTCCCGGAATGTCCAGGTGCACCAGCAGCTCGTCACCGCGTCGCAGCGCCTCCATCGGCAGGGTGCGTACGGCACGCGCCCCGGCGGACAGCGTCTGTTCGGCCAGCCTGTCCAGTTCCCGGAAGGGATCGAATCGCATGAGAGTCATGGGCTTCCTCCAGCCGTATCGGGTGGCCGCGGCACAGATCGACCGTCGCAAGCGGCTGCCCGCGGCGCATCGATCCGCTGGATGCAACCGCGCCCGCCACGTTCGCCCTGCCAGGCCGACCTGGGTGTCGCCGCGGTCGGACGGCGGATCCCGGAATGGGTTGCTCTGCCGATGCAGGCCGGCGAGCCCGTCGACTGTCATGGCAGTCAGCCAGCTCCCGTCAGCGGCGTGCTCGTCGCGCTCTTCCCCGAGGACGTGTCATGCGCATCGGTCTGATCGCTCCCCCGTGGCTGCCCGTGCCACCCCCCGCATACGGCGGCACGGAGGCAGTGGTGGACCGGCTGGCCCGAGGACTGGTCCGGGCCGGGCACGAGGTTCTCCTGAGTGCGGCGGCCAACAGCGCCTGCCCGGTGCCGCTCGTCAGCGGCACGGACGAGGCGCCCGACGGGACCCCGGTGTTCGGCGACACCGTCGTCGAGCTCCGCCACGTCATCACCAGCTACGCCGCGATGGGCCAGGGCGAGGTCGACCTGATCCACGACCACACGCTGGCCGGGCCGCTGTACCGCCGCGCGCATCCGGCCACACCCGTGGTCACCACGAACCACGGTCCGTTCGACGCGGCGCGGACGCCGATCCTCCAGGCGATGCAGGGGGTGGCCGTGCTCGCGATCTCCCACCACCAGGCGTCGACGGCCCTGGACGTGCCCGTGGTCGGCGTCATCCATCACGGCATCGAGGTCCGGGACGTACCGGAGGGCCGCGGGAACGGCGGGTACGCGAGCTTCCTCGGCCGGATGAGCCCAGAGAAGGGCGCCCGTGAGGCGGCGCTCATCGCGCGGGCGGCCGGGGTTCCGCTCCGGATGGCTGCCAAGATCCGGGAGCCGGCCGAGCGGGACTACTTCGAGAGCGCCGTGAAGCCGATGCTCTGCTCGGACGTGGAGTACGTCGGTGAGCTGGGCCCCCACGACAAGCTGGAGCTGCTCGGGTCCTCCTTCGCGCTGCTCAACCCCATGCAGTGGCACGAGCCCTTCGGCCTGGTGATGATCGAGGCCCTGGCCACCGGCACCCCGGTGGTCGCGACCCCGGCCGGATCGGCCCCCGAGATCGTGGATGACGGCACGACCGGCTATCTGCGGAACGGGTGCCCGGCTCTGGCTGCTGCGTTGCCGGCCGCCGCGGACCTCGATCGGACGGTGTGCCGCGCGGTCGCCCTCCGGCGGTTCAGTGCCGAGCGGATGGTGGCCGACCACGTCCGGGTCTACGCGGACCTGCTCGCCGGCCGGACGGTCGCCCTGTCCGGGAGCCCCGGCGGATCCCACCGGGACGGCGCCGGCTCAGCCCCGCGGATGCCGGCAGCGAGGGTGATGACGCCGGAGACCGCTGCCGTGTCCGCCAGGTCCCCGATCCGGAACCTGCACGGCCAGCCCTCCCCGGCGGTGTCCAGGACGTCCTCGGGGCCATCGCCGCGCGGCATCGGCGTGCGGTCGGTGCGGGATACCGGGTCCACCGGTCCGCGGTAGGGCCGGCGGAACTCCCACGGCGGCCGGGCGGCGTCCTCCTACGCAGGCGACCGTGTCCGGCGGCCGGCCGGGCCGATCATGGCGGTCGGGTCGCGGACCGCGGTCAGCAGGAAATCCACGACCGCGCGAAGGGACGGGCCGGCCGGCGCCCTCCAGACGACCTCGAGGTCGATCTCCAGGGGGTCGTTCAGGGGCCGGACCTCGACCCCCGGGATGCCCAGGGCTTCGGATACGCCCAGGATCGCGGGGGCGACACCGCCGCCACCTGCGACCGCTCTGAGCATCGCCTCGGGGGCATTGAGCAGATCCGGCTCGATGACGACCTGACCGTGCTCCGAGCCCGCCGGCAGCAGGTGGTCGATGGCGCGGTCCCAGATCCCCGCGAACGGGGCCCGAGGGAACATGATCACGGTCTCGTCGCGCAACGAGGCGACCGTGACTGTCGGCTCGGCCGTCAGTGGATGGCCCTGCGGGAGGACCACCCCGAAGGGCACCGCACCGAGGACGACGCCCTCGAGATCCCGTTGGTCGGGGGGACGGCACCAGACGATGGCCGCGTCGGCCCGCGCCTGTCGCACCGCCTCGATGGCGTCGTCCCCTGGGCTGGAGGCCACCGAGACCTCCACCCCCGGGATCCCCAGAGCGGCGGCATGCAGCGGGCCGTCGAGCACGAAGTCGGCCATGTTGCAGACCCGAAGACTCAGGGAGTCCCGGCGGCCGGCGTCCGCGGCCCGAACCTCGTCTCGCGCACGGTCGGCCTCGGCCAGGATCACCCGGGCCCGGATCATGAGCGCCTCACCGGCAGGTGTGAGCTCGACCCTCTGCGGGGTCCGCTCGAACAACGTGACCCGCAGTTCGCGCTCCAGCGCCTGGATCTGCTGGGACAGGGAGGGCGGCGCGATGTGCAGCCGCTCGGCGGCACGGGCGAAGCGCCGCTCTTCAGCCACCGTGAGGAAGTACCTGAGCTGGCGCAGCTCCACGAGCAAGTAGCCCACGGGACGCCCCCGGGCGCCAGATGCCGACGGCCCGACGCGATCGCGCGTACCGGCCCGCGTGTGGTCAGCCGTAGCGGGCGACGAAGGTGGCCAGCATGCGGCCGGGTTCGGTCACTACCGCCGGGGTGAGCCGGGCGACGAGCTCCCCGAGTTCCTCGGGCGGGAAGTAGCCGGCGTCCTGGTACACGTGGACCCGCGTCAGGATCCCCGGTACGTCCAGCTCGGGGTGGAACTGCGTCGCGTACAGGTTGTTCTTGACCCGGAACATCTGTACCGGGCACGCCGCCGAGCTCGCGAGCAGCACCGCCGTCGGGGGCAGCACGCGACAGGCCTCCTTGTGCCCCACGAATGCATCGAACTCGTCGGGCATGCCGGCCAGGAGCGGGTCCGCGGAGCCTTCAGCGGTGAGCCGGATCCGGGCCGGTGCGATCGGCTCCGCGTACGTGCGGTCGATGATGCCGCCCTGGTGCACACCCAGTGTTCCCACGCCGTAGCAGGCACCGAAGAAAGGGAAGTCCCGTTCGACGATCTCGTCGAGCAGCGCGCCCAGCTCGCGCTCCACCCGGCGCTGAACGGCGGACTTGATCTCCGGCGGGTCGCTGGAGTTGAACGGGCCCCCGCCCACGAATACCCCGGAGTAGTGGTCCAGGACGAGGTCGGGCAGCGGCGCGGCCTCCATGCGGACGCGCCGGAGCTGCTCGGCGGCCAGGCCGGTGCAGCTCAGGAAGGCGGCGTACTCCTCGTCCGCGGCCAGGTCCTCGGCGCGTGAGGACAGCAACAGGAAGGGCCGCACGCGCGGATCCTAGGCGTCCGCCGTTCCGCGACCGTGCGCTCGTTGTTTCCTCCCGACCCCCGGCGCACACTCGCGACCCGCCGGTCGGTCAGCCCCAGACCTCCTCGGCGGTCTCCACGATGAGCGCCAGCTTCGCGATCTGCTCGTCGCGGGTGAGCGCGTTGCCTTCGACCGTGGAGGAGAAGCCGCACTGCCCGGACAGGGCCAGCTGCTCGAGCGGCACGAACGTCGAGGCCTCCTCGATCCGCCGCTTCAGGTCTTCCTTGTCCTCCAGCTGCGGCCGCTTGGTCGTCACCAGGCCCAGGACCACCCGCTTGCCCGGGGGGACGAAACGCAGCGGCTCGAATCCACCGGACCGGGCGTCGTCGTACTCGAGGAAGAACCCGTCGACGTCCAACCCGCCGAACAGCGCCTCGGCGACGAAGTCGTACCCGCCCTCGGCCACCCACGAGGAGCGGAAGTTGCCGCGGCACATGTGCGTCGTCACCGTCAGCGAGTCCGGCCGCCCGGCCAGCGCCGCGTTGATCTGCCGGATGTAGCGCTCGTGCTGATGCTCGGCGTCCCGGCCCTGGGCGGCCAGCTCGGCCCGCTGCGCCGGGTCGTTGAGATAGGCCAGGCTGGTGTCGTCGAGCTGCAGGTAGGTGCATCCCTGCGCGGCGATGCCCTGCACCTGCTGGGCGTACGCCGCCGACAGCGCCTCCCAGAACGCGTCCTCGTCCGGATAGACCGTCGGATCGATCGCGGCCGCCCCGCCCCGGTAATGCACCATCGACGGCGAGGGGATCGTGAGCTTCGCGGTCTGCCCCTCCCCCACGACCGACTGCAGGTAGCCGAAGTCGGCGCCGAAGATCGGCTCGTCGATCGACAGCGGGCCATCGACATGCAGGCCGGCCGGCGTGAAGTCGAGCGTGCCGTCGGCGTTCTTGAAGTGGACGACGATGTTCTCGTCGGTCACCTTGCTGATGCCGTCGATCGCGTAGATGAAGTCCATGTGCCACGACGCGCGGCGGAACTCCCCGTCGGTCGCCGTCCGCAGCCCGACGTCGGCCTGCATACGGACGACGTCGGCGATGGCCTCGTCCTCGATCGTCCGTAGCTCCGCGTCGTCGATCTCCCCGGCCGCATGGCGGGCGCGGGCGTCGAGCAGGGGTTTCGGTCGGAGCAGACTGCCGACGTGGTCGGCGCGGA
The DNA here is from genome assembly GCA_025465355.1 of Blastococcus sp. Taxonomy (GTDB): domain Bacteria; phylum Actinomycetota; class Actinomycetes; order Mycobacteriales; family Geodermatophilaceae; genus Blastococcus_B. The sequence goes on from JAODNN010000072.1 coordinate 52,056, forward strand.
ACGGCGGTCCGGAGGCATCGGTCATGCCGGGAGCATGCTCCACGGTCCCGACCGCCGCAGCCCCGATCAGCCGGGACGGGCCGGCTCCTTCTCGATGGGCAGGCGGGACTCTCAGGCCTTCGCCTGCGCGGACGCGCGGGCGGGATTGCCCTGTTCGGCCGCCTTGGGGTCCTTCTCGGAGGCCTTGGCCCGGACGCCCTGCTCGATGCGGTCGCCGAGGTCCTTGTCCACGTTGCGCCAGTACTCGAAGGCGCGCACCAGCACCGGCTCGGTCACCCCGTTGAGCAGGTGGCCGACGACGTTGTTCACCAGCCGGCCCCGAGCGGCGTCGTCGAGCACCTCGCGGACCTGGGTGCCGGCCTGGCCCCAGTCGTCGTCCTCGGCGTGCTGCACGTACGGCGAGCGCGTGATCTCCCCGGCGGTGTACCAGCCCGCGGGCTCGCTGTACCGGGGGTCTGCCCGGGGGCCACCCTTGGAGTTCGGCGCGTATACCGGGTCCGACACCTTCTCGTACCGCATGGCGCCGTCCTTGCTGTAGCTGTGGACCGGCACCCGCGGCGCGTTGCTCGGCAACTGCTGGTAGTTCACTCCGATGCGTGCCCGGTGCGCGTCGGCATAGGAGAACAGGCGCGCCAGCAGCATGCGGTCCGGGCTCGGCCCGATGCCGGGCACGAGGTTGTTGGGCTGGAACGCCGCCTGCTCGATCTCGGTGTGGAAGTCGGTCGGGTTGCGGTCCAGCGTCATGCGCCCGACGTCGATCAGCGGGTAGTCGCCGTGCGGCCAGACCTTGGTGAGGTCGAAGGGGTTGAAGCGATAGTTCTCGGCGTCCTCGAACGGCATGATCTGCATCTTGAGCGTCCAGCTGGGGTGGTCGCCCGCGGCGATGTGCTCGAAGAGGTCCCGCTGGTGGTAGTCGGTGTCCATGGAGGCCATCTGGTCGGCCTCGTCCTGGGTGAAGAACTCGATGCCCTGGTCGGTCTTGAAGTGGTATTTCACCCAGAACTTCGCACCCTTCGCGTTGATCCACATGTAGGTGTGGCTGGAATAGCCGTTCATGTGCCGCCAGGTGCGCGGGATTCCCCGATCACCCATCAGCCAGGTCACCTGGTGGGCGCTCTCCGGCGAGAGCGTCCAGAAGTCCCACTGCATGTCGTGGTCGCGGAGGTTGTTGTCGGCGCGCCGCTTCTGACTGCGGATGAAGTGCTGGAACTTCAGCGGGTCCTTGATGAAGAAGACGGGCGTGTTGTTGCCGACCATGTCGTAGTTGCCGTCGGTCGTATAGAGCTTCAGCGCGAATCCCCGGGGATCGCGCCACGTGTCGGGGCTGCCCCGCTCCCCCGCCACCGTGGAGAACCGGATCATCAACTCGGTCGTGCTGCCCGGCTGGAAGACGGCGGCCTTCGTGTAGGCGCTGACGTCGTTGGTCACCTCGAACCGCCCGAAGGCGCCACTGCCCTTGGCGTGCGGCTGGCGCTCCGGGATGCGCTCGCGGTTGAACTGCGCCATCTGCTCGACGAGGTAGTGGTCGTGCATCAGGACCGGGCCGTCGGGACCGACGGTGAGCGAGTGCTCGTCGCTCTCGACCGGGATCCCGGCATCGGTCGTCGTCGGCGGGGGCTGGGTGGTCGGCGGGAGCTGGGTATCGGTCACCGGCGTGTCTCCTGGCTACGAGAGGAGCGTGCTCGACCCGTTCCACGATGGTCCCTCACCGCTCCCACCGTCCAGTCGTCGAACGACCCATTCCACGTTCCTCCTGAGGGTCAGCGCGAGACACGTCCGCTCAGGGCATGGGGCCGACCAGCTCGCGGTACTCCTGCGGCAACTGGGACGTGATGTCGTCGAACTCCCCCGGCGTGACGGCCTCCCGGACCGTGACGAGGGTGGCGACGGCGCCGTCGTGCGCGGTCTGCTCGTCGACGTGCGCCCGCGCGGCCACGCGGCGCACGAACTCGGGGACGTCGAAGGCCTCCGCCTCCTCGCTCTTGATCAGCACCTCGTCCTTGAGCGGTTTCGGCAACTGGGCCAGCAGATCCCTCGCCTCGCCGCCGGTGATGCGATCGGCAAGGACCTCCAGCGTTACCCGGGCGAGCGTCTCCGCCACGTCCCGGGAGACCCCGGCCCTCTGGGCCACGCTGTCGATGAACGTCTGGTGATCCACGTCGTTCTCCTCATGTGCAGTGGGCACGCGAGCGGGCGCATCGGCTCTGCTCGCCGAGAACGGGGAGGGGTACGCCGATGGACGCTACTCCCGCAGAGGTGCCGGCCTGTCCGTCGTGACACTGCCGGGGCACGTCCGGGGTCAGGTACCGGTGATGTGCTCCGGCCGGATCGGCACCCGGTGCAGCGCCTTGCCTGTGGCCGCCCGCACCGCCGCGGCGACGGCCGGCCCGGACGAGATCGTCGGCGGCTCCCCCACCCCCCGTACCCCGTAGGGCGCGTGCGGGTCGGCGTACTCGAGCACCTGAACCTGCATCGGCGGCATGTCGAGGATCGTCGGGATCAGGTAGTCGGTGAACGAGGGGTTCCGGACGTGCCCATCGGTCACGACCATCTCCTCCATCAGCGCCAGACCCATGCCCTGCGCGCTGCCCCCGTGGATCTGGCCGACCACCGCGTCCGGGTTGATCGCCTTTCCGACGTCCTGGGCGGAGTCGAGCGCGACGACCTTCACGAGCCCCAGCTCGACGTCCACGTCCACCACGGCGCGGTGCGCCGAGAATGCGAACTGGACGTGCGCGTTCCCCTGGCCGGTCTCGGGGTCGATCGCGTGGGTGGGCCGGTGCCGCCACTCCACGGTCTCCTCCACGGCCTCGGTGCCCAGCACGTCGCCCAGCCCGAGGAGCACCTCGCCGGACGCACCGAGGAGCTTCTCGCCGTCCAGCCGCAACTCCCCGGCCGAGCGGCCGAGCAACGCGGCGGCCCGCTCCAGCACCACCGCGCGCACGGACTCGCAGGCCGCCTTGACCGCGCCCCCGGTCACGTACGTCTGACGGGAGGCCGACGTCGAGCCGCCGGACCCGACGCCGGTGGTCTTCGGATGGACGACGACCCGCTCGACGCCCAGCTCGGTGCGGCAGATCTGCTGCTCGACGGTGATCAGCCCCTGGCCGACCTCGGCCGCCGCAGTGTGCACCGTCGCCACCGGTTCGCCACCGGTCAGCTCCAGCCGGACCCGTGCGGTCGAGTAGTCGTCGAAGCCCTCGGAAAAGCCGACGTTCTTGTACGCGATGGCGTACCCGACGCCGCGGACCACGCCCTCGCCGTGCGTCGTGTTGCCGACGGCGCCAGGGAGGGCACGGATGTCGGACGGGTCCAGGGGTGGCGGCATGGGGAGATCCCGCACGATCTGCAGGAGTTCGGCCACGGGCGCGGCGGAGTCGATGACCTGGCCGGTGATGTTCACGTCACCCTCGCGCATGCCGTTGCGCTGCCGGATCTCCACCCTGTCCACGCCCACGGCGTCGGCCAGCTCGTCCATCAGGGCTTCGTGGGCGAACGCCGCCTGCACGCAGCCGAAGCCCCGCATCGCGCCGCACGGCGGGTTGTTGGTGAACACCCCGTAGGCGTCCACGGCCACCGAGGGGAACCGGTAGGGGCCCAGCCCGAGGGTGCCGCCGTTGCCGACGACCGCCGCGGTCGAGGACGCGTAGGCGCCGCCGTCGAAGAGGAGGTTCGCCTTGGCGTAGACGAGGGTGCCGTCGCGCTCGGCACCGAACTCGTAGGTCATCGTCGCCGGGTGCCGGTGCACGTGACCGAAGAAGGACTCCTCGCGTCCGTAGCTCATCTTCACCGGCTTGCCGGTCCGCAGCGCCAGCAGGCAGGCGTGCACGTGGACGGAGAGGTCCTCCCGGCCGCCGAACGCGCCGCCCACACCCGCCAGCGTCAGCCGCACCTTCTCGGGCGGCAGTCCCAGGGCCAGGCAGATCTGCCGCTGGTCGACGTGCAGCCACTGGGTCGCGACATACAGGTCGACGCCGCCGTCGTCCCCCGGGACGGCGAGCCCCGACTCCGGCCCGAGGAAGGCCTGGTCCTGCATCCCGACCTCGAAGTCCAGCGACACCACCACCGGTGCCTTCGGGTCCGGGTTCCCGCGGCGCAGCGTGAGGTGCCGCACCAGGTTGCCGGGGCGGTGCACGGCCGGGGCGTCGGCGTCCATCGCCCTGCGGGGGTCGGTGACCGCCGGCAGCACCTCGTAGTCGACCCGGATGCGCTGCGCCGCCCGGCGGGCGGTCTCCGGGTGGTCGGCGGCGACGATCGCGACCGGCTCCCCCTCGTACCGGACGAACTCCGAGGCGAGCACCGGCTGGTCGGCATGCTCGAGCCCGAAGGCGTTCTCGCCCGGGACGTCGGCGGCGGTGAGAACGGCGAACACCCCCGGCAGTGTGAGCGCCTCGGTGATGTCGATCCCGGCGATGCGCGCGTGCGGGTGCGGGCTGCGCAGCGTGGCGCCCCAGACCATCTCGTCGTGCCACAGGTCGCTGGCGTAGGCGAACTCGCCGGTCACCTTCAGCGTGCCGTCGGGCCGCAGCGGAGTGTCGCCCACCCCACCCGGGGTTGCCGTGATCCTGGTGGTGCGGGTCCCCGCCTCGGCGCTCATGCCCGCACCTGGCGATCGGCCGCCAGCCGGACGGCGTCGAGGATCTTCTCGTAGCCGGTGCAGCGACACAGGTTGCCGGCGAGCGCCTCGCGGATCTCCAGGTCCGAGGGGCGCGGCACCCGCTCGAGCAGGTCGTGTGCCGCGACGACCAGTCCGGGCGTACAGAAGCCGCACTGGACGGCACCGCACTCGACGAACGCCTCCTGGACCGGGTGCAGCGCCCCGCCCGCGGCGAGGCCTTCGACGGTCGTCACCTCCCGCCCGATGGCCTGCCCGGCAGCGACCAGGCACGCGCAGACCGGCTCGCCGTCCAGGTAGACCGTGCACGACCCGCATTCGCCCTGCTCACAGGCGTTCTTGGAACCGGGCAGCCCCATGCGCTCGCGCAGCATGTACAGCAGGCTCTCGCCGGGCCAGACGTCGTCCACGTGCTGCTCGGTGCCGTTGACGGTGGTGGTGACGCGCATGGTCAGGCCGCCTCTCGCAGGTCGTTCCAGGCCCAGGTGATCGCGCGCCGCGCCATCACCGACAGGGAGTGCAGCCGGTAGGCGGCGCTGCCCCGCACGTCGTCGATCGGGGAGGCCGCGGCGGCGACCCGCTCGCCGAACGCGGCGGCCAGGGGCTCCGGCAGCGCGTTCCGCGAGTCCCAGAGACCCGCGTCGTCGAGCTCCCCGGCGAGGAAGGTCTCCGCCTCGGGAGCCCGGCGCGGCGTCGGGGCGGCCGAGCCGATGCCGGTCCCGATCTCCCGCCGGTCGGGATGCAGCGCGCAGGCGAACGCCGACACCGCGATGACCATCGCGTTCCGGGTGCCCACCTTGGAGAACTGCTGGGGTCCCGACGCGGCGGGGATCAGGACGGCGGCGATGAGCTCGTCGGGCTCCAGAGCGTTGCGCTTGACCCCGGTGTAGAACTCCGCGACCGGGATCTCCCGGGTGCCGCGGGCCGCCGACGCCACCTCCACCACAGCGCCGGCCGCCAGCAGCGGCGGGTGAGCGTCTCCGGCCGGGGAGGCCGACCCCAGGTTCCCGCCCACGGTGCCCCGGATGCGGATCTGCGGAGAGCCGACCGTGCGGGACGCCATGGCGAGGCCGGGCAGCTGCGCCCCGAGGTTGCCGATGATGCCTGCGTAGGGAACGCCTGCGCCCAGCCGGATCCGGCCGTCGTCCTGCCCCCACTCGCGCAGCTCCGGGACCCGGCCGAGGTCGAGGAGCGCTCCCGGCCGCCGGCGGTCGAAGTTGATGTCGACCATGACATCGGTACCGCCCGCGAGGGGCAGCGCATCGGGGCGCTCACCCCGGAGCGCCAAGGCGTCCTGCCAGGACGTCGGTTGCAGGAAATCCATCCCGTGCCTCGCTGTCCCCCGAGGAAAGTGTCCCTAGAGGGAACCCCTCCGGCAGGAGGCCTGGCAAGGACTCCGGACGTTTCGTGATCAGGACGGCGCATCCCGGACGCGCGGCCGTGGTGGGGCCGCCCGCCGCAGACCACCGCCCCCGGCTCCGAACGGAGCCGGGGGCGGCTGGTCGAGCGCTGGATCGAGGGAGCGGCAGGGCTACGAGAGCCGCGCCGAGCCCTCCACCCGGGTTCCGGGACGACGCGCGGACAGCGGCGTGGCGACGTCCTCCAGTGATTTGCCCTCCGCCGCGATACCGAGGACAGCGGCGATCACACCACCGACGATCATCACGCCGGCGCCCAGCAGGTACCCGTAGAACATCGGCACGCGGTCCGTGCCGTCGCCGATGAGTGCGCCGTAGATGACCGGCCCGAGGGCACCGAAGCACTGGGCGATGGCGAAGAAGACAGCGATGGCCTTGGCCCGCACCTCCTGGGGGAAGATCTCGCTGACGGTGAGGTAGGCAGCGCTGGCGCCCGCCGAGGCGAAGAAGAAGATCACGCACCAGGCGACCGTCTGGGTGAAGGCGGTGAGCACCTCCGCCCGGAACAGGAACGCCGTGATCGCCAGCAGCACGCCCGACAGGATGTACGTCCCGGAGATCATCTTCTTGCGGCCGATGGTGTCGAACAGGTGCCCGATGGTCAGCGGACCCGCCAGGTTGCCCACCGCGAACGCGATGAGGAACAGCGGCGCCGACTTGGCCGAGACCCCGTAGAAGTTGGTCAGCACCAGCACGTAGGTGAAGAAGATCGCGTTGTACAGGAACGACTGCGTGATCATCAGCGAGGCGCCGTAGACGGCCCGCTTCGGGTAGTCGCGGAACAGCACGCGGGCCAGGGCGAGGTATCCGATGTGCTCGGCCGGGCTGATCTCGATCGCCTTGTCCTCGGGCACCGGCGGGAGGTCCCGGCCACCTTCCCGGACCTCGTGCTCGATGTAGTCGATCGTGCCCTCGGCCTCTGCCTCGCGACCGTGCATGACCTGCCACCGGGGGCTCTCCGGCAGGTGCCGGCGCACGAAGATGATCACCAGGCCGAGCACCGGGCCGAGGAGGAAGGCGGCCCGCCATCCGACGTTCGGGCTCAGCTGGTTGAGGAAGATGAAGGTGCCGAGGGTCCCGATGATCGCGCCGGCCCAGTAGGTGCCGTTGACGGCGATGTCCACGCGGCCGCGGAAGCGGGCCGGGATCAGCTCGTCGATCGCCGAGTTGATGGCCGCGTACTCCCCGCCGATGCCCATACCGCTGATGAACCGCGTCAGGTAGAGGAAGAGGATCCAGCCGGGGCCGTTGCCGAGGGTCAGCGCGGTCAGGCCGCTGCCCAGCAGGTAGACGGCCAGCGTGATGATGAACAACCTCTTGCGGCCGAGCTTGTCGGACAGATGCCCGAAGAAGAGCGCGCCGACGACCTCGCCGACCAGGTAGACCGTCGCGATGAGACCTGCCTGGGTGGTACTCAGGTGAAGCGTCGTCTTCTCGGTGAGCGTGGCGACGACGGCGCTGGCGACGGTGATCTCCAGGCCGTCGAGGATCCAGGCCACGCCCAGAGCGACGACCATCCGCGTGTGGAAGGGCGACCAGGGGAGCCGATCGATCCGCGCAGGGATGAGACTGCGGATGGCTCCAGGCGCCGTTGCCTCGGGAGCAGTGGTCATGGGGAACCTCCGATGTCCGTGAGGGCCCCCGCATACCCACCGGAACCAGCGATAATTCGTGCGCGAGTCACCGCCACCCACGTGGGCGACACCACCTCTCGCGGCGCATCAACGGCCGCTGGGCTGGGCATGGTCGCCTCCATGCGCCTCCCCGAGCCCAGGGGCCCCCTGAGTGCCGCCCTCGCCCGCGACCTGACGGCCGGTACCGCCGTGTCGGCCGCGACCCTCGAGCACGCCGTGCGCGTGGCCGCCGTGAGCGCCGCCCCCTTCGCCGATGACGACCTGCAGCTCACGCTGGCCGTCTGCTACGAGCTGCACTACCGCGGTTTCGACGACGTCGGGGAGACGTGGGAGTGGGATCCGACGCTGCTCGGCCTTCGGGCTGGCTTGGAGCAGCGACACCTCGCAGGTCTGCGCGAGCTGACCGGACCGGTCGAGGCGACCGATGCGATCGACCGGCAGCTCACCGACCTCATCGCGGCGGACGACGGCCCGTCGCTGTCGGCCTACCTGGCCAAGCACGGCACCCTCGAGCAGTGGCGGGAGCACCTGACCCTGCGATCGGTCTACCACCTGAAGGAGGCCGACCCGCACACGTTCGCGATCCCGCGGCTGGCCGGCCGCGCCAAGGCGGCCATGGTCGAGATCCAGGCCGACGAGTACGGCGGCGGAGCGGCGGAACGCATGCACAGCGAGCTGTACGCCGGCCTGATGCGTGATCTCGGCCTGGACTCCGGGTACGGCGCTCTGTGGGACGACGCCCCGGCCGCGGCGTTCGCCTCCGTGAACACGATGTCGCTGTTCGGCCTGCACCGGCGCTGGCGCGGTGCCGCCCTCGGGCACCTGGCCGCGGTGGAGATGACCTCCTCCGAGCCGAGCCGAAGGTACTCGGCCGGGCTGCGCCGCCTGGGCTTCGACGAGCGGACGACGCTCTTCTACGACGAGCACGTGGAGGCCGACGCCGTCCACGAGCAGATCGCCTCGGTGGACATGTGCGGCTCACTGGTGGCCGAGGAGCCCGGCCTCGCCGTCGACGTCCTCTTCGGGGCGGCCTGCTCGCTGGCCATGGACGGCGTCGCGGCGAGCCACCTGCTCGGCGCGTGGGAGGCCGGCCGATCCGGGCTGCACCGGGACCGGATCCGCGCCGCCTGACCATCCGACGCCGGGCCGCTCAGCCGTCCCGGCGCCCCTCCCGCAGGATCTGCGCGGCGGGGCGGGGGCGGCTGGACGCACTCGGTGCGGAGAAGCCGGAGCGCTTGTGCGCGCCGTCGCAGAAGGGCTTGATGCCGGACTTGCCGCACCGGCACAGCGCGATGGTCGCCCGGCCCGGATCTATGTCATTGCCGTCCTGGTCGACCAGCCGGAAATCGCCCCGGACGATCAGCGGGCCATCCCGGTAGGGCGTGATCGTGGCTCCGGAACCGACGGGCTCGACGTCGATGTCGTCGTCCAGTCCGGCGTCGAACCGGGTTGCTTCGGACTCAGGTCGGGCGGGTAACGGTCGCGACACGTCCCTCCCCTGCCCCGTGACCGCGCCGCGCACACCCGCGGGGCCGGGCAACCACCCGTCCGGGCCCCCACCCGTCGAGATCACGGGATCTCGCCGCCATCGACAGCGGTTCAGTCGGACGCGGGGACGCCGTAGAAGACCTGCTCGACGACCGTGCGCGCGCGCCGGGTCGTGCGCCGGTAGTCGTCGAGGAACTGGCCGGCGTCCGAGTCGGGCCCGTAGCCGCACGCCCGGGCGACGCCCACCAGCTCCGGGCCGGGCCGGGGCAGCTGGTCGCTGGGCCGGCCGCGGACCAGGAAGATGCCGTTCCTGGCCCGGGCGGCCAGCTCCCAGGCGGCCTGGAGCGCGTCGGCCTGCTCGTCGTCCAGCCGGCTGCTGTCCCGGAGTGCGGCCAGCGCCTCCACGGTCGAGGGAACGCGCAGCGCCGGGTCCTCCGCGGCGTGCAGCAGCTGCAGGAGCTGCACGGTCCATTCGACGTCGGCGAGCCCGCCGCGGCCGAGCTTGGTGTGCGTGGCCGGGTCCGCCCCGCGGGGCAGCCGCTCGCGTTCCACGCGGGCCTTGATCCGGCGGATCTCGGCGACCTGGTCGCCGGTCAGGCCCTCGGCGGGGTACCGGATCGAGTCGATCAGTGCGGTGAACTCCGCGCCGAGGGACTCATCTCCCGCGACCGGCACTGCACGCAGCAGCGCCTGCACCTCCCAGATCGACACCCAGCGCTCGTAGTACTCCCGGAAGGAGGTCAGGCTGCGGACCAGGGGACCCTGCCGGCCCTCGGGTCGCAGGTCGGCGTCGATCTCGAACGCGGGATCCGGGGCAGGCTCGCCGAGCAGCCGCCGGAGCGTGTGCGCCACGGCGTTGGCGGCCGCGGTCGCGCGGGCGTCGTCGGCCCCCGGCCGGGGCCGATGGACGAAGAGGACGTCGGCGTCGGACCCGTAGCCCATCTCCGCGCCGCCCAGGCGCCCCATGCCGATGACGGCGAGATCCATCGGCACGTCCGCGACGTCGATCCCGCTCTGGAGCGCGTAGGCCCGCAGCGCGACATCCAGCCCCGCCTGCAGGGTCGCGACGGCGATGTCGGTGAGCGCCTGGCCGAGCCGCACGACGTCGAGCCGGCCCAGCAGGTCGGCGGAGGCGACCCGGAGCAACTCCTGGCGCCGCAGCCCGCGCAGGACCCGCATGCCCTCGACCGGATCGGACGCCCGGGTCGCTGCCTGCCGCCACGCGCCGGCGAGCGCGGTCGCGGTGCGCGGCTCCAGCTGCGCGTCCTCGGCGAGGATGCGCAGTGCCTCAGGGGTGCGGGTCAGCAGCGAGGCGACGTACTGGCTGGACCCCAGCAGGTGGGCCAACCGTTCGACCACCTGGCCCTCGTCGCGCAGGAGCCGCAGGTACCACTGGTTGCCGCCGAGGGCCTCGCTGACCTGGCGGTAGGCGAGCAGGCCGGCGTCCGGGTTCGGGCAGGAGGCGAAGGTCTGCAGCAGGACCGGCAGCAGGTATTTCTGCATCGACGCCGAGCGCGACACGCCCCCGGTGAGCGCGGCGAGGTGCCGGAGCGCCCCCTCGGGGTCGGCGAAGCCGAGCGCACGCAGCCAGTCCCCCGCCGCCTTCGACCCCAACTGCAGGTTCTCCCCGGGCACGCGGGCGACAGCGGAGAGCAGCGGACGGTAGAAGAGCTTCTCGTGCAGCCGGCGCACCTCGCGGGTGTGCAGGTTCAGCTCCGCCCGCAGCACGTCGACGGCGTCGCCCCGGTGGTCCGGCTTGTACCCCAGCGAGCGGGCCAGCCAGCGCAGCTGTTGCTCGTCAGTGGGCAGCAGGTGGGTGCGGCGCATGCGGAGCAACTGGAGGCGGTGTTCGACGGTGCGGAGGAACCGGTAGGAGGCGATCAGCGTCGCGGCGTCGTCCCGGCCGACGTAGCCACCGGCCGACAGCGCCATGAGCGCCGGCAGCGTGCCGCCCACCCGCAGCGACGGGTCGGCCCGGCCGTGCACCAGCTGGAGCAGCTGGACGGCGAATTCGACGTCGCGCAGCCCCCCGCGGCCGAGCTTGAGCTCCCGGTCGGCCTGCGCGGGCGGGATGTTCTCCTCGACCCGCCGGCGCATGGCCTGCACCTCGCCGACGAACCCCGGCCGGTCGCCGGCCTTCCACACCAGGGGCCAGAGCGCGTCGACGTAGCTGCGGCCGAGGTCGGGGTCGCCCGCGACGGGACGCATCTTCAGCAGGGCCTGGAACTCCCAGGTGCTGGCCCACTGCTCGTAGTAGGCCTGGTGCCCGGCGACGGTGCGGACGAGCGCGCCGGCCTTGCCCTCGGGCCGCAGGGCGGCGTCGACCTCCCAGGCAGCCTCCTTGCAGATCCGCATGAGCGAGGCAGCCACCCGGGTCGCACTGCTGAGCGCCGGCCCCTCGGGCTCGCTGGGGTCGACCGGTTCGGCGACGAAGACGACGTCGACGTCGCTGACGTAGTTGAGCTCGCGTCCGCCGCACTTGCCGAGGCCGATCACCGCGAGCCGGCAGGCCGCGGCGTCGGCGGGCTGCTCGGCGACGGCGACAGCGAGCCCTGCGGTGAGGACCGCCCCGGCGATGTCGGCCAGCTCCGCCGCGACGTCCTCGGCTGCCAGCCCCTCACCGAGGTCTCGGCCGGCCAGGGAGAGGATCGCCCGGCGGTAGGCCACCCGCAGGGCGGCGACCCGCTTCGGGGACGCGTCCGGAGCTCCCTTGCCGAGCCGCACGCCCCACGGCGGGTCGTGCGGATCGGCCCCGACGGCGGCGAGCATCTGCTGCTCGAGCGCCGGTACCGTCGGCCGGACGGCGCCGTTCCCGTCGGCGTCGAGCACCGACCAGTCGGCGGGGTGCGCGGCCAGGTGGTTGGCCAAGCCGGCGCTGGCGCCCAGCACCGAGAGCATCCGGGTGCGCAGCAGGGCCGACCCCCGCAACCGCGCCAGCAGCCCCGCGGCGGCACCCCCGGAACGGTCGGACTCGTCCAGGGCCTCCACCAGCCGGTGCAGCGACCGGACCGCGAGGTCGGGATCACCGGCCCGGGCCAGAGCCGCCACCACCGGGCCCGCCTCCGGATCGGCAGGCTCGTTGCGATCGAGGTCCCACAGCCCCAGCGCGGGATCGGAGAGGTACCGGGCCGCGCGCGCACCGTCCTCGAAGCCGAACCGGACCAGCCGCACCACTGCCCGGCGGGGGATCTCCGCCTCTGCCGTGCTCATCCCTTCAGGCGGCCTGGTCCGCGCGGGCGCGGACCAGGTGGGCGAACCGGCCGGCGAACGGCCGCCAGGCCTCCTCGACATCTGGGTGCGCCGCGTCCGAGAGGAGGCAGAGGGTCTCGAGGTCGTGCGGGCTCGCGGCGACGCCGACCACGTCCCTCGCTGCCCACTCGTGGATCATCTCCGGCGTCGTCTCGACGTGGAACTGCAGCCCGTAGACGTGCCGGCCCACCCGGAACGCCTGGTTCGCGTAGAACGGGTTGCTCGCCAGGAGCGTCGCCCCGGTGGGCAGCTCGGCGATCTCGTCGTGGTGGAACTGGATCACGTCGGGCGAGAGCGGGAGCGGGCCGAACACCGGGTCGCTGTCCGCGGCGTCGCGCTTGGCGACGAGCGTCGCGCCGACCTCCGGCCCGTCGATGCCCTCTCTCACGTAGCCACCGCCGACCTGGGCGAGCAGCTGGGCACCGAGGCAGATGGCCAGGGTCGGGAAATCCGCGGCCAGCGCCTGCGTCAGCAGCTCCCGGACACCCACCAGCTCCGGGCTCGTCTCGGGCGAGTCCAGCGCGGACTGCGGGCCACCGAGGACGACCATCCCGTCGAAGTCGTCGAGGGCGGGCGGCAGGACGTCGCCCCTACCCAGGTGACGCTCGTCGAGCTCCATCCCGGCCTCACGCAGCCAGTCGCCGAGGCGAGCGGGCGGATCGGTCTCAGAGGGGACGACGACGAGCAGGCGGGCCACGCCTTTCAGGCTAGTGGCCCTCCTGCAGGGTCCCGCCGCGAGCGTGCGAGAGGTGGGGGCAGGAGGGTCCTTTCTCAGAGGCCAGGGAGGTAGCGGCGGAGCTCGAAGGGGGTCACGTTCCGCCGGTAGGAGGCGAACTCCTCCCGCTTGTTGCGCAGGAAGAACTCGAAGACGTGCTCGCCCAGCGTCTCCGCGACCAGCTCGCTGCCCTCCATCGCCGTCACGGCATCACCCAGTGAGACGGGCAGGTCCTCGTAGCCGGCCGCCCGCCGCTCGGTGTCGGTGAGCGACCAGACGTCGTCCTCGGCCTCCGGCGGCAGCTCGTAGCCCTTCTCGATGCCGCGCAGACCGGCGGCCAGCAGCACCGCGAAGGTGAGGTACGGGTTGCAGGCGGAGTCCGGCGAACGGACCTCGATCCGGGCGGAGTTTGCCTTGCTCGGCTTGTAGGACGGCAGCCGCACCAGCGCGGACCGGTTGGCCCGGCCCCACGTCGCCGCCGTCGGCGCCTCGGTGCCGGCCAGCAACCGCCGGTAGGAGTTCACGGTCTGGTTCGTCACGGCGGTGTACTCCCGCGCGTGCGTGAGCACCCCGGCGATGAACTGCTTGGCCGTGGCCGACAACCGCATCGGGTCGGCCGCGTCGTGGAAGGCGTTGCGGTCGCCCTCGAACAGCGACAGGTGGGTGTGCATCGCCGAACCGGCCAGCTCGGTGAACGGCTTGGGCATGAACGTGGCGTGGACGCCCTGCGCGAGGGCGACCTCCCGCACGATGTGCCGCAGCGTCATGACGTTGTCGGCCATCGACAGCGCATCGGCGTAGCGGAGGTCGATCTCCTGCTGGCCGGGGGCCACCTCGTGATGGCTGAACTCCACCGAGATGCCCATGGCCTCGAGCGCGAAGACCGCCTCGCGGCGGAAGTCGTGCGCGACGTCGTGCGTGGACAGGTCGAAGTAGCCCCCGGTGTCGGCCGGCTCGGGCGGGCTGCCGTCGGTCGGGAGGTCCTTCAGCAGGAAGAACTCGACCTCCGGGTGGGTGTAGAAGGTGAACCCCATGTCCGCTGCCTTGCCGAGGGTCCGCCGCAGCACGTGCCGAGGGTCCGCCCAGGACGGCGACCCGTCGGGCAGCGTGAGGTCGCAGAACATCCGCGCGGTGTCACTGGGCTGCCCCTTGGCCGCGGGCATCACCTGGAATGTGGCGGGGTCGGGCTTGGCGAGCATGTCGGACTCGTAGATCCGCGCGAAGCCCTCGATCGCCGAACCGTCGAAGCCGATCCCCTCGGCGAACGCCGCCTCGATCTCCGCCGGGGCGACGGCGACGGCCTTGAGGTAGCCGGAGACGTCGGTGAACCACAACCGCACGAATCGGATGTCGCGCTCTTCGAGGGTCCGCAGGACGAACTCCTGCTGTCGGTCCATGCTCGCCATGATCCATTCCACCTGTGTCGGGCGTATTACGTCGCCCCCAGCCTGCCCCGTCCGGGTGTTCGGCGACACACGGGCACGCCATTACCTGACGAGATCTATCCGGCCAGCTGCTCGAGCGGGATGTCGACGTCGGTCAGCGCGGCGACAGGGACAGCCTGCCGGGACCGGATCAGCTCCTGGATCGGGTCGGTCACGTCCCAGACGTTCACGTTCATCCCCGCGGTGACCCGCCCGTCCTCCAGCCAGAAGGCGATGAACTCGCCTCCCTCGGGATCGCCGCGGTAGACGACCGTCGCGCCGGGGCCGGCCAGCCCGGAGTACTCCATGCCGAGGTCGTACTGGTCGGTGAAGAAGTAGGGCACCCGATCGAAGGTCACGTCCTGGCCCAGCATCGAGCGGGCGGCCGCCGGGCCCGAGTGCAGCGCGTTGGCCCAGTGCTCGACGCGGACGTGCCGGCCGTACAGCGGCCGGAACGACGACGCGACGTCACCGGCGGCGTAGACGTCCGGGGCGGAGGTCCGCAGCGCGTGGTCGGTGACCACACCGTTGTCCACGTCGAGCCCGGCCGCGGCCGCGAGCTCGATCCGCGGGATCACACCCACGCCGACAACGACCAGGTCGGCAGGCAGTCCGGCGTGGCCGTCGGTCACGACGGCGGCCACCCGCCCGTCCGCACCGCGGAATTCGCGCACCGTCGTGCCGGTGAACAGATCGACGCCGTGGTCGCGGTGCAGCCGGGCGAACACGCCGCCCAGCTCCTGGCCGAGCACCTGGTGCAGCGGGCTCGGCTGCGGCTCCACGATCGTCACCGCGTTGTCGTAGGACCGGGCGGCCGCGGCGACCTCCAGGCCGATCCAGCCGGCGCCGACGACCACGACCCGCCGTCCGCCGCCGGAGAGGTCGGCGAGCAACTGGTCGGCATCGGCCAGCGTGCGCAGGTAGCGGACCCCGTCCAGGTCGGCGCCGGGGACCGGCAGCCGCCGGGGCGATGCGCCCGTGGCCAGCAGGAGCGCGCCGTAGGGCAGCTGCTCCCCGGAGTCCAGCGTGACGCGATGGGCGGCGGGGTCGAGGGCCGTGGCCCGGACGCCGGTCCGCAGGTCGACGTCGTGCTCGGCGTACCACCCACCGCCGTGCACCTCCGCGACAGAGCGCTCGGCCTTGCCGAGGAGGTACTGCTTGGACAGCGGCGGGCGTTCGTACGGCAGCTCGGGTTCCTCGGCGAGCAGGACGACGCGGCCGTCGAAGCCCTCGTCGCGGAGCGTCTCGGCGGCCTTGCCGCCGGCCAGCCCACCACCGACGATCACGAAGGGTTCCTGCGCAGGCATCGTGGTCACACTCCCGAACCGGTCAGAGCGAAGAACTCCTGGCGCGAGCGAGCGTCCTCCCGAAGCAGCCCGTGCAGGGCGGACGTCGTCGTCCGGGTTCCGCGGGCCCGCACGCCGCGCAGCGACATGCACAGGTGCTCGGCCTGGATCACCACGCCGACCCCGCGGGGCGAGAGGTTCTCCTGCAGCCAGTCGGCCACCTGCTGCGTGAGCCGCTCCTGAACCTGCAGGTCGCGAGCGAACAGGTCGAGCACCCGGACGAGCTTGGAGAGCCCGAGGATCCGGTCCCCAGGCAGATAGCCGATGTGCGCGACGCCGGTGAACGGCAGCAGGTGGTGCTCGCAGAGGGACTGGACCGGGATGTCCGTCGCGATCACCAGCTCGTTGTAGCCCTCGTCGTTGGGGAAGGTCGTCAGGTCGAACTGCCGGGCGGTCAGCATCTCGGCGTAGGCATCGGCGACCCGCCGCGGCGTGCCGGCCAGGTGCGGATCGTTCGGGTCCTTGCCCAGTGCCTGGAGCAGCGCGGAGACCGCCTGTTCCGCGGCCGGCGCGTCGACGGCCGTGCGATCCCGGACGACGCGCAGCCGGGCGGGCTGCCCAGGCGCGGCGACGGCGGGTTCCGGCGCGCTCACCGGTGCGACCCGATCCACGGCGTCGGTGCGTACCGGACGGCCAGGCGGGCCAGGGCGACCGCGCTGACCAGCAGGCCGAAGTCGCGCAGGGCGACGTCGTAGAAGCCGGGGCCGGTCAGCAGGTCGACGATGATGCCGGCCAGCCAGGCCGCCACGATCCAGCCACCCAACCGCGGGGCGACGGCAACGACGACGCCGGCGAGCACCTCGACCACGCCGACGGCGTACATCGCCTGCTGCGCGCTGCCCGGGACGAGGTTGTCGATCCACGGAGCCAGGTACTTCGGCCAGTCGGCGAGCAGGTTGGCGAACTTGTCCAGGCCGAAAGCGATCGGCGCGACCGTGAAGACGGTCCGGAGCAGGACGAATGCCTGGTGCGCCGGGTCGGCAGAAGTGATGCGGGAGCGGATCAGGTGACTGGTCATGACCGTCGGCTCTCTATAACCAATAGGGGTTAGTAGTAGAGACCCGCCCACCCCCGCTGTCAATGAGCAGACGCGCAGACAGCTACCCGGCGACCTCCGGCGCGAGGCGGACACAGCACCGGCCCGGCCGCGGCTGCAGGTCGGCCGCCAGGCCCGTCGAGGACACACCGTCGAGAACCCCGTCGAGCAGGCGCAGGTTCATCCCGCAGACCAGCTCGGTGTGCGTCCGGGCGAGGGTGTGGAACGGACAGTTGGCCAGCGTGAGAGCGCCGTCCTCGCTTCGGGGTTCGAACCCCTGCTCCTCCAGGACGGACAGGACGACGTCCGGCGCGGACGCGGCTGTGTCGGCTGTGCGCGCCTGCTCACCCAGCCCCCTCCCCCACTGGAAGGCAAGCCGCTCCAGGACTCCGCGCGGCGGCTCACCGGAATTGTCCGCCTCATCCATCGCCGCAGCCAGCAACTCCCCGGCGAGGTCGTAACGGCGCTCGGGCAGGGAGACCGTCACCGCACACTCCGCCCGCCGGTACAGCTTGGCCGGCCGCCCTGCACCGGGCCCGGTGCGTCCGGTCCGGCGCTCGAAGACCACCTCGAGCAACCCGTCCTCGGCAAGCCGGTCCAGGTGGAAGGCGGCGGTCGGACGGGGGACCTCGACGGCGGCGGCCGCCTCGTCCCGGCTCACCGGCCGCGGCTGCCGCACGACGTGGTCGTACAGCCGCCGGCGGGTGGGCTCGGCGAGCGCGGCGACGGCGGTGACGGCATCGGTGACACCGCGACCCGTGCGGTTTTCCATGGCACCAATCTAGAACTAATGAGCATTGGCTAAATACCCTCCGACGAGCGAGCGGCCGCGCACTCGTTCCGCCGTCGGCGGCTCTCGCCGGTCCTACGATGGGCGTGTCGTGCCGCGGACAACACGCCCACCGGACGACGCCGGAGGGTGACATGGACGTCATCGGGATCGTGCTGGCGATCGTGGGCATCGGGCTGCTCGTGCTCCTCGGGGCGAGCGTCCGGGTGGTCACCCAGTTCGAGCGGGGCGTCGTCCTCCGCTTCGGCAGGTTGCACGGCGAGCCCCGCGAACCAGGTCTCACCCTCATCGCGCCGATGGCTGACCGGCTGCACAAGGTGAACATGCAGGTCGTCACCATGCCGGTGCCGGCGCAGGAGGGCATCACCCGCGACAACGTCACGGTCAAGGTCGACGCCGTCGTCTACTACAAGGTCTTCGACCCGGTTCGGGTCATCGTCGGAGTGCAGAGCTACCAGGCGGCCATCGCCCAGGTCGCACAGGCCTCGCTGCGCTCGATCATCGGCAAGAGTGACCTCGACGACCTGCTCTCCAACCGGGAACGGCTCAACCAGGGTCTGGAACTGATGCTGGACAGCCCCGCCGTCGACTGGGGCGTCCACATCGACCGCGTGGACATCAAGGACGTCGCCCTGCCGGAAACCATGAAGCGGTCGATGTCGCGCCAGGCCGAGGCCGAGCGGGAGCGGCGATCACGTGTGATCACCGCCGAAGGCGAGCTCCAAGCCTCGGTGAAGCTGGCTCAGGCCGCCGAGGTGATGACCGTGCACCCCGCCGCGCTGCAACTGCGCCTGCTGCAGACGGTCGTCGAGGTCGCCGCCGAGAAGAACTCCACTCTCGTGCTGCCCTTCCCCGTCGAGCTGCTCCGCTTCCTGGAGCGCTCGACCCCGCCGGAGGTCGCCGACGCTCCGCAGACCCCGGCGGCGCCGATCCCCGAACCGCGACCCCAGACCGAGGTCGTCCAGCCCGATCCGGCGACGTCGGCGGCCAACGGGCACTGAGACCCGGACCCCCGCCCCGCCTGGCCGGCACTCCGGGACGGCGACCAAACTGGAGCCGTGAGCAATCAGGAACCGGTGCAGTTGCGGGTGGCCCTGGCGCAGGTCGACACCCGCGTCGGCGACATCTCCGGGAACGCGGAGCTGGTGACCCGATGGACGGCGAAGGCCTCCGAGGAGGGCGCGCACCTCGTCGTCTTCCCGGAGATGACCCTGACCGGCTATCCGGCCGAGGATCTCGTGCTGCGGGAGTCCTTCGCGCGGGCCAGTGAGCACGCCCTCGTGGACCTCGCCGCGACCCTGGCCGATCAGGGGCTCGGCGACACCGCCGTCGTCGTCGGGTACCTGGCGCACACCGAGGGCGCAGGGCCGGCGCCGGTCGAGGCCATCCCCGCGGACGACGACCGCCCCGGCGATGCGAACCCCCGTCACGGCGCCCCCCGCAACGCCGCCGCGCTGCTGTACGGCGGTGAGGTCGTGGTCCGCTACTACAAGCGGCACCTGCCCAACTACGGCGTCTTCGACGAGGCCCGCTACTTCGTGCCCGGTACCGAGCTGCCGATCGTGCGGCTGCACGGGGTGGACGTCGCACTGACCATCTGCGAGGACCTCTGGGTGGAAGGCGGGCCGTCCGGGGTCGCCGGACAGGCCGGCGTCGACCTCGTCGTCTCCCCCAACGCCTCCCCGTACGAGCGGGCGAAGGACGACCTGCGGCTGCCGCTGGTCCGGCGCCGAGCCGCCGAAGCGCACGCCCCCGTCCTCTACTGCAACCAGGTCGGCGGGCAGGACGAGCTCGTCTTCGACGGCGACTCGCTGGTGGTCTCCGCCGACGGCGAGCTGCTGGCGCGGGCGCCGCAGTTCGTCGAGCACCTGCTCACCGTCGACCTCACGCTCGACCCCTCAGCGGTGCCCGAACGGCGGAGCGGCCGGATCGGGCCGATGACCGTCACCCGGCACGTGCTCTCCGACCAGCCGGTCCCGCCGTTCGACGCCGAGCCGGGTCTGGTGGTCGAGCCACTCAGTGACTGCGAGGAGGTCTGGCGGGCGCTGGTCCTGGGTCTGCGCGACTTCATCGACAAGAACGGCATGCCGTCGGTGGTGCTGGGCCTTTCCGGCGGCATCGACTCCGCGCTCGTCGCCGCCCTCTCCGTCGACGCGCTGGGTGCCGACCGGGTGTACGGGGTCGGGCTGCCCTCGAAGTACTCCAGCGAGCACTCGCTGGCCGACGCCGAGGATTCCGCCAAGCGGCTGGGACTGCACTTCTCCGTCATCCCGATCGCTCCGATCGTGGACGCCTTCCACAGCGCGGTCGACCTCTCCGGCGTGGCCGCGGAGAACTTGCAGGCGCGGGTGCGCGGGACGCTGCTCATGGGCCTGTCCAACCAGCACGGTCACCTCCTGCTGGCCACCAGCAACAAGAGTGAGGTGGCGGTCGGCTACTCGACCCTCTACGGCGACGCGGCCGGCGGGTTCGCGCCGATCAAGGACGTGCCGAAGACGCTGGTGTGGGCGCTGGCGCGCTGGCGGAACGAGCAGGCCCGGCGGCGCGGTGAGGTCGAGCCGATCCCGCAGAACTCCATCGACAAGCCGCCGTCCGCCGAGCTCGCGCCGGGTCAGCAGGACAGCGACTCGTTGCCCTCCTACGAGGAGCTGGACGCGATCATCGCCGACTACGTCGACCGGGACCTCGGCATGGCGGAGCTGCTGGAGCGCGGGCACGACCCCGAGGTCGTCGCGAAGGTCCTCCGTCTGGTGGACGCCGCCGAATTCAAACGCCGGCAGTCGGCACCGGGAACGAAGATCAGTCTGAAGGCGTTCGGCCGGGATCGGCGTCTGCCGATCACCAACCGCTGGCGGGAGAGCCTGCCCAGTGTCCGCGAAGGAGCGGCAACATCATGAGCGAGTCGGTGCTCTACGGCGGGACGTCCTCCGCCCGGGTGCGGGTGCATCACCTCCAGCAGGCCAAGGAGCGCGGCGAGAAGTGGGCGATGCTCACCGCCTACGACACCGTGAGCGCCTCCGTCTTCGAAGAGGCCGGCATCCCGGTGATGCTCGTGGGCGACTCCGCGGGCAATGTCGTCCTCGGCCTGACGTCCACCGTCCCGGTGACCGTCGACGACATCCTGCTCATGACCAAGGCCGTCACCCGCTCGACGAAGCGGTCGCTGATCGTCGCCGACATGCCCTTCGGCAGCTATGAAGCGGGGCCGGAGCAGGCACTCGCGACCGCCGTCCGCCTCATGAAGGAGGGCGGCGCGCAGGCCGTCAAGCTCGAGGGCGGGGTGCGGGTGGCCCCCCAGATCAAGCTCATCACCGAGGCGGGCATCCCGGTGATGGCCCACATCGGGTTCACGCCGCAGAGCGAGCACAACCTGGGCGGCTTCCGGGTGCAGGGCCGCGGAGCGGGCGCGGAGAAGCTGCGTGCCGACGCGCACGCCGTCCAGGAGGCCGGCGCTTTCGCCGTCGTCATGGAGATGGTGCCCGCCGACATCGCCGGGCAGGTCACCAAGGAGCTGACCATCCCGACGATCGGCATCGGCGCCGGTGTCGACTGCGACGCCCAGGTGCTGGTCTGGCCGGACATGGCGGGGTTCACCGGCGGCCGCGTGCCGAAGTTCGTGAAGAAGTACGCCGACCTGCGGGCCGAGTTGCTGCGCGCGGCCCGCGAGTTCGCCGATGACGTCCGCGGTGGCGCCTTCCCCGGCCCCGAGCATTCCTTCGATTGATCGTGCCCGCAGCCGCCCCGCGCCCCCCGTTGCGAGGCGTCAGGCCACTGTGGAACGCGCCCGTCCACGCAGGTAGCGGCTCATCAGCAGCCCGTAGCCGACGAGGTT
Organism: Blastococcus sp.; assembly: GCA_025465355.1. Classification (GTDB taxonomy): domain Bacteria; phylum Actinomycetota; class Actinomycetes; order Mycobacteriales; family Geodermatophilaceae; genus Blastococcus_B. Next base: position 73,603 of record JAODNN010000072.1, read on the forward strand.
GGGCACGATCGCGATGACGTAGATCCCGACCTGCGTCGAGGTCGCGTGGATGTCGAAGCCCAGCGGGTCGGTGATGTAGTGGCCGATGAACCCGCCGCTGTAGCCCGGCGCGCCCGCGTGGGCCCGGAGCCACAGCTCGAGGTTGGTCACCGGGCAGTCCGAGCCGCTCACGTAGACGGTCACGATGAACAGGGTCACGGCCAGGTGCGGCCACAGCAGCCGCGGCCACCGGAGGGCGAGCAGCGAGCCGGTCAGCATGAACAGGACGCCGACGCCGTGAATCACCGCGACAGCACCGGCGAGCAACAGCACGGCCGCAGTCTCGCACCGTCCCCGGGCGATCAGCCCCCGAGTTGGCGGACCAGAAGTTCAGGAGCGTCGACGAGCGATGGGCCGTACCAGGTGAGATGCCGCCCGCTCACGAAGACGGGCCGGGCCTGCGGCCACGCCTCCGGGCCGTCGTCCGGCGTGAAGGCGTAGGGCTCATCGGGGAAGACGACGACGTCGGCGGACACCTGCGGGACCCGGTCGGGCGCGAGCTTCGGGTACCGGTCGCTGTCGCCGTCGAACACGTTGCGGAGGCCGAGGCGGGCCAGCACGTCCCCGGCGAAGGTATCCCGGCCGAGCACCATCCACGGACGACGCCAGATGGGGACGACGGCGGTGGCCGGTGCGAGCCGCGGCGGATCGGCCCAGGCGGCTCGCGCGTCGGCCAGCCACTGCGGGCCGGGCCGGCCGAGGGCGCCGCACAGCCGCTCCAGGGTGTCCAGCGCCTGCTCGACCGTAGCGGGAGCGGTCATCCAGACCCGGATCCCTGCGGCCCGCAGCGCCGCGACGTCCTGGGCCCGGTTCTCCTCGGCGTTGGCCACCACGAGGTCCGGCCCCAGGTCCCGCACGCGGTCGAGGTCGGGCCACTTCGTGCCGCCGACGCGGGCGACGGGGAGGCCGGCCGGATGGCTGCACCAGTCGGTCGCGCCGACCAGCAGGCCGGGGTCCGTGGCGGCGATCGCCTCGGTCAGCGACGGGACGAGGCTGACCACCCGACGAGGCGGCGGCCCCTCGAGCGCGGCCCCCTCGTCGTCGCCGGCGGGGCTGTTGTCAGACGTCGGTGATCCGAATGCCGGCGTGCACCTTGTAGCGGCGGTTCACCGACACCAGGTTGATCGTGAGCGCCTCGACCTGACGGGCGTTGCGTAGCCGGCCCGAATAGATGCCGCGCATCCCGGGCAGCCGGCCGGCGAGCGCCTGAACGGTGTCGGTGGCGGCGCGGTCGTCGCCCACGACCATCACGTCGCCGTCCAGCGTGGGCTTCGACAGGTCCTCCAGGAGGACCGCGGAGAGGTGGTGGAAGGCGCCGACGACGAAGCTGTCCGGCAGGAGGGCTGCGGCCTGCTGGGTGACGCTGCCCTCGGGCACGTCGAGCGCGTAGGCGCCCAGCTCGTCGAAGCCCATCGGCACGACGCAGTCGACGACGACCTTCCCGGCCAGCGGGCTCGCCAGGTCCGCCAGGGTGGCGGCGTGGCCGGCGTAGGGGACGGCGACGATCACCAGGTCCGCAGCGCCGGCGACATCGACGTTCGAACCGCCCTGCACCCAGACCTCGGCCGTTCCCGCGGCCGGCAGCGCCCGCCCCGCAACCTCCGTGGCCACTTCCGCGGCGCGGTCGGCGTCGCGGGAGCCCAGCAGGATCCGCTGCCCCGACGCGGCCAGCCGGACGGCCAGGCCACGGCCCTGCGGACCGGTGCCGCCAAGTACCCCGACGACCAGGTCTTCCACCGCGCGCCCGTCCGTCACGTCTCCCCCTTCACGGACTCCGGACAGCCCGTCGTCCCGGACCTGATCATGCCCTCGCCCGGCCGACGCACTGGAACGCGGGGACGACGTCGGTCAGTCGCCTTCCCAAGCGCGGTCCTCGGCGTCGAGCTTCTCGTTGCGCTCGGCCACCGACTGGAGCGCATGCTCCGCCTCTTCGCGGGTGCTGTAGGGCCCGAGCCTGTGCCGCTCGGCGCAGCCGTCCCGGGTCTCGACGGCGTGATGCTTGATGCAGTAGAACCACGGCCCTTCGGCCATCGACGGCCTCCACTCTTCCTCGGCATCGCTGGAACGATCGTCGTCCACCCTGTCACTCTCTGACACCGTCGCCACCGGAAAGGGACCTTCAGTCCCGGAATCAGTTACATACGGTTGCGAAAGATCTCGGTTCGGTAATGGCGGCAGAATCCGGCCGCAACCGTGTCGGTCTGCGCCATCCTTCTCCGGTGCTCGGCCCGTGGCCCCCTGACTCCGACGGCAGCACCGGTCTGCCCGACGCCACCGCTGCCGGTCGCGGTCCGGAACATCGGGTGGGTGCACTGATCCTCGCCGCGCTGCTGTTCGTCGGCGGCTCGATCGGCATGGTCGGTCTCCTCGTCGACGACGTCCTGCGGCCGGGTGCGCCGCGCTGGATCTACGCCGCCCCGATGGCGATGTGCCTGGCGGCCTCCGTGCCACTCGCTGTCCGGAGACGCGCCACCCCGTGGAAAACCTTCGGGCTGGTGCTCCTCGGAGACCTGATCTATCTCGCCGTCGCCCTGTCCATCGACGACCCGGTCCGCTACGCCACCCCGCTGATGCTGCTGTTCCCCTCTTTCGTCGCCGCCTGGTTCCTGGGGCCGTGGGAGCTGGGCATCAACATGGCGGTCACGACTGCCGTGTGCCTGCTCGCGCTGTGGCCGAGTTACGACAGCGCGGTCGTGCTGGGCATCCAGGTCGGAGTGAGCGCCGGGACGCTCAACGGCGGGGCGCTCGGCGTGTACGTGCTGCGGGGCCGCGTGCAACGGCTGCTGGTCGCGACGCGCACGCAGTCGCACCTCGACCCGCTCACCGGCCTGTTCAACCGTCGCTATCTCGTCGAGCAGGCTCCGCGCTTGTGGCGCCAGGCCCGCCGTGACGGCACCCGCGTGGCGGCGATGATGCTCGACCTCGACCACTTCAAGAACCTCAACGATGCGTACGGCCACGCGGCAGGCGACGCCGTCCTGCGAGCGGTGGCCGCCGCACTCGGGGCGACAGTCCGCCCCGCTGACGTGCTGGCCCGCACCGGCGGCGAGGAACTGGTGATGCTCGGGGTGGTCAGCGGCCGGGAGGAGGCCTCCCGGCTGGCCGAGCGGTTGCGCACCGCCGTCGCGGGCAGCCGCACGGCGGAGGGGCACACCGTGACGGCCTCGATCGGCATCGCGCTGACCCGGCCGACCGATGGTGAGGAGCCCCCGGACGCCCTCTGGCGGCTCATCGACCGGGCCGACGCAGCGATGTACGAAGCCAAGCAGCAAGGGCGTAACCGCGTCGCCACCCTGTGGGGGCCGCGCGCTCGCGCAACATCGCCCGAGCAGAGCGCGACCCTGCCCTGCCCTCCGGCCAGCGACGTGGCCTGACGACCGCATCCCAGACGGCCCCGAGGCAGGCGCTCGAACGGTGGATCGGCCGGTTCTCTGCTTCCCTTGTGCACATGACGCGGACTGAGCCGAATCCGACTCGGACGGTCCCTCTGCCACTGCGGGAGCAGGCCGACATCCGCGACCGCTGGCTCACCCAGCGCCTCCTCGACCTGCTTCCGGACCTGATGGACCGCGCGGACATCGACCTGTGGCTCGTGATCGGCCGGGAGTACAACGAGGACCCGGTCCTGGCGACGCTGCTGCCGGCGACCTGGCTGTCCGCGCGGCGCCGCACGATCCTGGCGCTGCTCCGCAGTGACGACGGCGTCACCGCCGCCGCGGTGTCCCACTACCCGGTGGGCCAGTTCCTGCCGGCGTGGTCGCCCGACGACGCGCCCGACGTGCCCGCGGACGAATCGCAGTGGCGGGCGGTCCGCCGGATCGTGGAGCAGGCCGATCCGGCGCGCATCGGGGTCGACGTGTCGTCGTCGTTCGGCCTCGCCGACGGCCTGTCGCACACCGAGCACCGGCTGCTGATCGAGAGCCTGGGCCCCTACGCCGACCGGCTCGTGTCCGCCGAGGACCTTGCCGTCGGCTGGCTCGAGACCCGGCTGCCCGATGAGATAGCTGCGCTGCACGCCCTCAACCGGCTGGCGCACGAGGTCATCGCCGAGGCATTCTCCCCCGCCGTCATCGAGGTCGGGACGACGACCGCGCTGGACGTCGCATGGTGGATCAGGCAGCGCTTCCACGACCTCGGCGTCGAACCCTGGTTCCAGCCCAGCGTGCGCCTGCAGCGAAACGGCGTTCCGCTGGTCGACGAACGGGGGGTGCTGCTGCCCGGCGTCCCTTTCGACGCGGTGATCGAACCTGGAGACCTCGTGCACTGTGACGTCGGGCTGGCCAGCCTGGGGTTGAAGACCGACACCCAGCGCAACGGCTATGTGCTGCGGGACGGCGAGACGACGGCGCCGGCCGGACTGCGGGCGGCACTGCGCACGGCCAACCGTATGCAGGACCTCACTGTCGGCGCCCTCGCCGTCGGCAGGACGGGCAACGAGGTGCTCGCGACGGCGCGGGCCGCCGCCGTGGCAGAAGGCATCCAGGCGGACGTCTACTCGCACCCGGTGGGGTTTCACGGCCACGGCGCGGGGCCCGCGATCGGGCAGTGGGACGAGCAGGGTGGCGTCCCCGGCGCCGGCGACTACCCGGTCCACCTCGACACCGTCTACGCGCTGGAGCTCGCGGTGCGCCGTCCCGTACCGGAGTGGGGTGGGCAGTGCGTGCGGCTGGCGCTCGAGCAGGGCATCGCGCTCACCGCCGACGGCGTCGCCTACCTCGACGGCCGGCAGACGGAGTTCATCCTCATCCCCTGACGGAGGGCCGCCCGGGACAGGCAGTCCCGGACGGCTCCCCGTGCGGGCTGCTATTTCTTGCGCGCGTCCGCGGTCTTCTTGTTGTTCGCCGTCTGGATCGCGTCGACCAGCTGCTTCTTCTTCATCGTCGAGCGGCCGGAGATGTCGAGCTTCTTGGCGAGCTCGAGCAGATGGGCCTTGGTCGCGTTCGCGTCCACGCCGCCCTTGGTCTTCCGGTTGGTGTTCCGGCCGCCTGCGGCCTGCGCGTCGGAGGGCCCCTTCTTGCTCCCCTCCTTCTTCGCCCAGCGGTCGCCGACCTTCTCGAAGCTGTGCTTGACCGCGGCCCATGCGACCTGGTTGGCGCGGCGTTCGTCGCCGTACTCCTCGGCGGCGGAGTCGTGCGCCTTGGCGAACGTGCGCTGGGCCTTCTTCGGTGAACGGCGCAGAGTGCTGGGGAGCTCCGACGGTTTCGCCTGACCGTTCTTCGTCGTCTTGGGCATGCCCTCTCCTCTCGGGGTACTTGGCGCCGCCGTACCCCGCATGCGCGGGATGATCACATCGAGCCGCGCGAAGGGGCCGATAGAGGGGCCGATCAGGTGCGCGGGCGATCGATCAGCCGGGACAGCACGATCACGCTGCGGGTGTGGTCGACGTTCGGTTCGTCCCGGATCCGCTCGAGCGCGCGCTCCAACTGCTTCACGTCCGACGCCAGCATGTGGACCAGCGCGTCGGCCGCGCCGGAGACCGTGACCGCGCCGACCACCTCCGGCACCGTCTCCAGGCTGCGCCGCAGGTCCTCGGGGGCGACGGTCCCCTTGCAGTACAGCTCGACGTAGGCCTCGGTCTGCCAGCCCAGCACGTCAGGATCGATGAGCGCGGTGAAGCCGCGGATCGCCCCGCCGGCCACGAGCCGGTCGACCCGGCGCTTGACCGCCGGCGCCGAGAGGCCCACCTCGGCGCCGATCTCGGCGAACGTCGACCGGGCGTCCCTCAGCAGGCACCCGATCACCTGACCGTCGATGGCGTCCATCGCACCTCCACGCAACAGATCGCCGCATTTGCGACGAATACGCAACGTAGTGCAGGGAGAGACGCAATGAACCTTCGTTGATTGCGTGCCGACTGAGCCATAGCGTTCGCGAGGGCCGGGTCATCCGCCCGATTTCTTTCCCCGAGGAGCAACCTGGTGACCGCTGTCCTGCCCGTTTCCCGGGCCACCGAGAGTGCCGTCGGCGAGCGGGTCGCCCGCCCGCGGCGGTACCTCATGTGCCCCCCGGAGCACTTCGCGGTCAGCTACGCCATCAACCCCTGGATGGACGTCACCCTGGGCGTCGACCGGACGCTGGCCATGCGGCAGTGGGAGACCCTGCGCGCGACCTACCTCGCCCTCGGCCACGAGGTCGAGCTCATCACCCCGCAGCCCGGCCTGCCCGACATGGTGTTCGCGGCCAACGGCGGCCTGGTCGTCGAGGGCCGAGCCCTGGGCGCGCGCTTCACGCACGCGGAGCGCCGTCCCGAAGGCCCGGCCTACCTGGCCTGGCTGACCGGTGCCGGACTGAAGGACGTCGCCGAGCCCGTGCACGTCAACGAAGGCGAAGGCGACTTCCTCGTGGTGGGCGACCTGGTCCTGGCCGGTACCGGCTTCCGGACCGACCCCGGCGCGCACCACGAGGTCCAGGAACTCTTCGGCATCCCGGTGCTGTCCCTGCAGCTGGTCGACCCCCGCTTCTACCACCTGGACACAGCGCTGGCCGTCCTCGACGACACCGACGTCGCCTACTACCCCGAGGCGTTCAGCCCCGGCAGCCTGGCCGTGCTCCAGCGCCTCTTCCCGGAGGCGGTGCTCGCGAATGAGCAGGACGCCACGGTGTTGGGTCTCAATGCCGTCTCCGACGGTCTCAACGTCGTGCTGCCCTCCGCCGCCACCGACCTCGCGGACCAGCTCCGCGCCCGTGGGTACAACCCGGTGGGCGTCGACCTCAGCGAGCTGCTCAAGGCGGGCGGCAGCGTGAAGTGCGCCACGATGGAGATCCGCGCCTGAGCCGACTCAGACGGTGTCGTCCGACTGCCGGTGACCGCCCTGGGCGTCGTCCGGGTCGGTGTGCACGGTCCGCTCCTCGGACTCCGCCAGGATGGCCTCGGCCTGCTTCTCCGGATCGTCGCTGCCACCGGCCGACTGCTCCTCGGGAAGGAGCTGGGCCCGGGTCTCCACGTTCTCCTCGGTGACGTTGGCCCGCGCCTCCGGACTGGGCTCCTTCATGGAAGGCATGTCAGAAGCGCTCCTGCTCGGTGCGGATCGGTCACGGGCGGATTCTCCTTCGGCGGTGCGGGATCACTGGTCCGCCTACCCATCGACCCGACCCTCACACCCCGTCCGAGGCGACGTCCGGGCCGCCGGTGCAGAAGGACCCGGAGGGTCGCCGTCTCAATGACTGAAGACGCCAATGATCTGAATGACCGCGGGACCGAGCAGCACGATGAACAACGTCGGCAGGATGCACAGGATCAGCGGGAAGATCACCTTCACCGGGATCTGCATCGCCTTCTCCTCGGCCCGCTGCCGCCGCTTGAGGCGCATCTCCTGGGCCTGGGTACGCAGCACGTCGGCGATCGAGACGCCGTACGCGTCGGCCTGCACGATGGCGCGGATGAACCGGCCCAGGTCCTGCACCCCGGTCCGCTCCGCCATGGCCAGGTACGCCTCGCGGCGCGGCTGGCCGACCGCGATGTCCTGCAGCGTCCGCACCAGCTCCTCGGCCAGCGGGCCCTTGCCGTTCTTGCCGGCCCGCGCCATCGCCGACTCGAACCCGAGACCGGCCTCGACGGCGATGGTCATCTGGTCGAGGGTGTCGGCGAGTTCCAGGCCGATCGCGTCCTGCCGCTCCTGACCGCGGCTGTAGAGCAGCAGCTCGGGCAGGAAGTACGCGGTGAGCGTGGCGACGGCGGCCAGCCCGATGGTGAGGACGCCCGGCCGGGACGTCACCACCAGCAGCCCCAGCGAGCCGGCGACGACGGCGAGGACCAGCTTGGCGGCCACCAACTTGGGCACCGGCCACGCCGCCGGGCGCCCCGCTGTCGAGGCGAGCCGGTTGAGTCGGGTGACGGTGCCGCGCGGAGTGAGACCGCGGGCCAGCTTGCCGAGCATGCCGGGCGTGCGGCGCGCGTCGGTAGCGCCCTCGAGTTCGATGCCGCGGACCAGGTTCTCGCGCGCGGAGTCGGTCGCCGTCCGCGGGCGGGCGAGCAGCGACCAGCCGAGCAGCGGGACGGCGGCCGCCACTGCCAGCGCTGCCCCGAGCACGGGGGTGGGAAGGGTGGTGGTCATCAGAACGTGATCTGCACGGTCTTCTTGAGCCACAGGCCGCCGACCAGCATCATTCCCGCGGCCACGGCAAGCATCACGTAGCCGATGAAGCTCTGGGTGAAGGCGGCCAGGTACCCGGGGTTGGTCAGCGAGATGAAGCCGATGATCCCGAACGGCAGGCCCATCAGGACGATCGCCGACAGCTTCCCCTCGGCCGACAGCGCCTTGACCTGGCGCCGGATCGCGTTGCGCTCCCGGATGGTGTGCCCGACCGCGTCGAGCACCTCGGCCAGGTTGCCGCCGACCTCGCGGTGGATGGCGATGGCCTGGGCGGCCCAGGTGAAATCGTCGCTGCCCATCCGCTCGGCCACCTCGTCGAGCGAGTCGTTGAGGTCGCGGCCGACTCGGGTCTCGTTCACGATCCGCGCGAACTCCTCGGCGGTCGGCGACGCCGCCTCGTGCGAGACCGAGTCGAGCGCACGCAACAGGCTGTGGCCGGCACGGAGGCTGCTGGCCATCAGCTGCAGCGAGTCGTCGAGCTGGTCGGCGAACGCGGCCTGGCGGCGGCCGGCCTTGACCTTGAGCAGCAGCTTGGCGCCCAGCGGCGCGGCCGCGGCGGCCACGAGCCCGAGCAGTGGGCCGCCGAGCACGGTTCCGAACACGCCCAGTCCGAGCGTGGCCAGCCCGACGGTCAGCACGAAGTCGGGCAGGGACCTCGCGATCCCGGCGCGCTCCAGGGCGGCCTCCCCGGCCTCCACCCTTCCGCGCTTGACCAGGACCTTCTCGACCGCGGCACCGGCCACGGCACCCGCGCCGGCCAGCGCGGACGACGACACGGGGGTGACCGTGGGGTCCAGCCGGCTCAACGGCACCCGCGACGGGCCGGCCGGGAGGACGACGAGGGCGAGCACCAGCAGCGCGGCCGCGATCGCGACCACGCCGACGAGGAGCAGCACCGAGGACATCACCACCCCCGCCGACCGGCGGCGGCGGGCTCGGCCACCCCGAACACCCGCGGGGAGAGCCGGATGCCCAGCTCGTCGAAGCGGTCGGTGAAGCGGGGCCGCACTCCCGTGGCCACCGGCTTACCGAGGAAGCGCCCCGAGGCGTCCACGCCGGCGGAGTAGTCGAAGAGGAAGGCGTCCTGGAGGGTCACCGTCTCACCCTCCATGCCCTGCACCTCGGTCACGTGCGTGACCCGGCGGGTGCCGTCGCGCAGCCGGGTCAGCTGCACCACGACGTCGACGGCCGAGGCGATCTGCTCGCGGATGGCGCGCAGCGGCAGATCCATGCCGGCCATGAGCACCAGGGTCTCGAGCCGGGCGATCCCGTCCCGCGGCGAGTTGGCATGCACGGTCGACAGCGACCCGTCGTGACCGGTGTTCATCGCCTGGAGCATGTCGAGCGACTCACCACCACGGCACTCCCCGACCACGATCCGGTCGGGCCGCATCCGCAGCGAGTTGCGGACCAGGTCGCGAATGGTGATCGCACCCTTGCCCTCGATGTTCGGCGGCCGCGACTCCAGGCGGACGACGTGTTCCTGCTGCAGCTGCAGCTCGACGGCGTCCTCGATGGTGACGATCCGCTCGCCGTCCGGAATGAAGGAGGACAGCACGTTGAGCAGCGTCGTCTTCCCGGTGCCGGTACCGCCGGACACGATCACGTTCAGCCGGGCCTCGACGCAGGCGCGCAGCAGCTCGGACATCTCCGGCGACAGGGTGCCGAAGTTGATCAGGTCCTCGACGGTGAACGGGTCCTTCGAGAACTTGCGGATCGTCAGCGTCGAGCCGCTGAACGCCAGCGGCGGAATGATCGCGTTCACGCGCGAACCGTCGGCCAGCCGCGCGTCGACCAGCGGCGAGGACTCGTCGATCCGCCGTCCCACCCGCGACACGATGCGGTCGATGACCCGGCGCAGGTGCTCCTCGGAGGTGAAGCACGCGCCGGTGCGGGTCAGCTTGCCGCTCTGCTCGACGTAGATGTTGTCCGGGCCGTTCACCATGATCTCGGTGACGGTCGGGTCGTCGAGCAGGCGTTGCAGGGGGCCGAAGCCGAGCACGTCGTCGGCCAGCTCGGCGGTAAGCCGCTGGCGCTCCTCCGTGCTGAGCGGGACGTTCTCCTCCTCGACGACCTCGTCGAGCTCGCCGAGCACAAGGCCCCGCAGCGCGTCGGCGCTCAGGCTCGGATCGTTCATCCGGCTGCCCATGCGCTCGAACAGCGCCTTCCCGACGCGGTCCTTGAGCCGCGCCAGGGCATCGGTCGGCGGCGGCGGAACCGCCACGGTCGGACGCTGTGCCGGCGTCATCGGCCTGGGAGCGCCGTCCCGGGAGGGAGTGCTCGGGGCGACCGGCACCCCGCGGGCGGCCTCGAGGCGGTCGGCGAGGTTCATGACGCCGCCCGGTGCTTGGCGCGGTAGCGGCTCGGCCGCATGAGCGGGGTCGCGGCGAACCGGGACACCAGCCGCCGCAGCTCCTTGACCATCGGGTCGCGCCGGCCGCTCTGCAGCAGCGGCACGCCCTGGTTGGTCGACGGCGGGACGGCCGACGACCGCGGCAGCACGACGTCGACACCGGTGCCGATCGCCGTCTCGACGTCGCGGACCGACAGGCCACCCTTGGCGTCGGCGAAGTTCATGACCACGTGCCGGCCCGCCGGGATCATGCACAGCTCGCGGAGGACGTCGAGCTCCTTGCGCAGACCACGGACGCCCGGCACGTCCATGCTGGTGAGCATCACGACGTCGGTGGCCCGGTCGAGGGCGGCCAGCGTCTGCTCGGACAGGCCGGGGGCGGTGTCGACGACGACGTAGCGGAACTCCCGGGCCAGCGAAGCGAGCAGGCGGGTGACGTCCTCCCCGGAGACGGTGTCACCGGCCGCCGGCGACTCCGCCCCGCACACCGCGTACAGACCGCTCGGGTGCTGGGTGAGGAAGGTCTTGAGGACCATCGTGTCCTCGCTGGCCGGTCCCCGGACGGCGTCGGGCAGCGTGTACTCCGGCACCAGGCCCAGCGCCGACGCGACGTCCCCGAACTGCACGTCCAGGTCGACCAGCACGGTCGACTGCGGCGCGGACGCGGTCAACCCGATGGCCAGGTTGGTCGACACCGTGGTCTTGCCGACCCCGCCCTTGGGCGAGGCGATCGTGATGACGCGGCCGGTGTAGCGAGCGGTCTCCTCGACCGGCCGCAGCACACGACGGCGACCTGCGGCGGTGGAAGCGGCCCGGTCGAGGGCCGCCTGGATCTCGGCCACCTCGGCCGTCGGCGGCAGCAGGTCGCGGACGCCGGCGCGCATGGCCGCCTGCCACATGTCCGGCGACGGGTCGGCCATGAGCACCACGCTGATGCCAGGGCTCTGGATGTCCAGCCGGGCGGCCAACGTCAAGACGTCGGGCGCCGGCGCGTGGGGGCCGACGAGCAGGACGTCGGGCAGCTCGCCGTCCAGCAGCTGCTCGAACAGCCGCGCCGGGTCCGACGGCAGCCGTCCGGGCGCGAGCACGGTGACGTCACCGTCGGCCGCCTGCTTGACCCGCAGGATCAGGTCCTCGTCGGCCCCGGCCAGTACGACACGGCTCATCGGAAGCTCTTTCGGTAGATGTTGTCCGGGGTGATCACGTCGGTGCCGCCGGTGCGCGCGTCCTTCGGCTCGAGGGTGAGCCAGAGGGTGCCGTGCTCCACGCCGAAGACGACGGCCTCCGCCTCTGCGGCCGACACCGCGAGGGTGACCATGAGGCTCGCCGTCGGGGCGGGGGAACCGGCCGACGCCGTCTGCGGGTCGGCCTTCGTCTCCACCGGCGCGGGAGCGCCCTGGATCTGGGTGACCAGCACGTGGTGCAGGACCGCGTGGGTCTGGCCGGGACCCTGCCCGCCCATGGACACCACGACGCCGACCGTGTCACCGGCCTTGAGCCGTCCGCCCACCGCACGCTGCGGCTCGAGCAGAACGCTGACCTCCTGCATGCCTGTGGGCACGGCGACGGTGCCGGGCACCTGCAGATCGTCGGGTCGCACGAAGCGGCCGGAGAGCAGCTGCTCCCCCGGCTGCAGGTCCACGGTGGCCACCCGGCCGCTGAGCGAGGCGAGGTCGGTGACCCGTCCCGGCATCGCCACCTTGGCGGGGACGACCTCGGTGCGGACCATGCCCGCGACGTCGCTGCCGGCCGTGCCCGTGGGGATCAGCTTGTCGACCACGAGCACATCGACGGTGCGGGTGCCGGCCAGGGCGCGGCTGTCCGCACCGTGCACGTAGGCCAGGAGGACCGCGGTGCCGACGACGAGGAGGACGAGGGCCACGATGGCGGCCAGGAATCGACGTCTCACGAGAGGGCGCTCCTATCGGATCAGTCGGAGGATCGAGGCCCCGAGCTGCGGGGCGTCCGGGCTGTAGTTCCAGGCATCGGACAGCTCGACGAAACGGGTGAAGTAGCCGGTCACACAGCGGTCGTTGCCGTTGCTGGTCGGGCCGCAGATCTTGTTGCCGCCGTACTTGAAGGAGCCGACGAACTGGTAGCCGGTGAGCTTGAAGGCGGCGTAGCCGTACACCCGGTACCAGGCGCCGCTCCCGGTGCCGCCGAACTCGTCGAAGAGAGGCAGCAGCACGGTCTTTCCGATGAAGGAGGCGAAGTCGGCGGCCGTGCAGCCGTTGGGCGGCGACTCACCCGGCGAGGAGTGCATCGCCTGGTCGATCGCGCTGGTGACCGTGCACCGGCCGGAGTCGGTGGTGAGGAAGCCGAAGCCGCCGGGGACGACGTTGCCCGACGGGCCCTGGCACTGCGAGGCGACGTCCGCGGACTTGCTGAGCTTGATGATCTGCTCGGCCGTGCCCGACGGGAGGCCGCCGCCGGTCTGGGCCTTGAACGAGCACCAGGAGAAGGTCAGCGGCAGGACGGCGGTGCCGCCGCTCGGGCCGCCCCAGCCGACGGTCGCGTACGCCCGCACCGCGGTCGAGTCGTAGCCGAGGACCGGCGCGAACCAGTGCTTCTGCGGGGTGCTGCCGGTGACCGAGACGCTCAACGGGTTGTTGCTGAGCACCGGCTGGGAGGAAGTCGCGGGGCCCAGGTTCTGCTGGACCAGCGTTGTCGCCGTGGCCAGCATGTCGCCGCAGTTGCCGCGGGCGCAGTCCTGCGCGACGGCGATGGCGGCGGCGTCGGCCGCGGTCTGCAGCTCCGCCCGGTCGGCGTAGAGCGAGCCGATGTCGACGGCGATCGCCGCGAACCCGAGCAGGGGCACGAGGAGCAGCGCGAAGATCACCGCGGTGGCGCCGCGCTCGCTCTGGAGCCGGCCATGGAACAGGGAGGTCAGCCGTTGCATCGCATGACTCCCGTTCCGGTGAGGTTGAGGCCCGAGCCGAAGAAGCTGGTCAGGAAGGGCATCGGGTAGCTGATGGTCAAGCGCACCGAGATGCTGCCGGTCTGCACGGCCGGGCAGGTGGCCGGCGAGATCGCGATCTCCGCGTCGGTGATGGCCGGCTTGAGCGACGTGGCGGCGTTGCGCACGGCGGTCCGCGCGGCGGCCGGGTCGTTCTGCAGCGCCATGATCCGGACGCCCTCCCGGGCGGCGGCCGAGAGCGTGCCCTGCACCTGGAAGGCCCGGCCGAACTCGGCGATGCCGAGCACCAGCACGATGAGCAGCGGCACGATGAGGGCAAACTCCACAGCTGCAGCTCCACGCTCGCTGCGCAGTCGTTCTCTCATCGCCGTGCTCACCGCCTTTCCCGATGCGGCGGCCTGTGCGGCAGCGCAGCGGCCCCCACAGGGAGGGCCGCTGCGCTGACACAGCCGCGACGGGTCGATCGAGGGAATCGATCAGGGAAGGGCGGCAGTGATCGTCGCGAACAGGGCGCTGAGCTTGTTGCCGAGCAGCACGACCGTGGCGATGATGACGGCGGCGATGAGGCCGACCATCAGGCCGTACTCGACGGCGGTGGCGCCCTTCTCCTCGCGCTTGAGGCGGTCGGAGGTGACGGCGAGCAGGGCGACGAGGTTCGCGTACAGGTTGATCACTGTGGCTCCTTGAGGGGGTCGGCCGCGGGACAGGGTCGGATGACCCGGCCTCTGCGGCTGTGGGAGCCCCATCGAGTCGGACCTCGGCGGACTTGAGCGGTATTCACCCGCCTGCGGTACATCGACCAGCCCATCGGGTGCGCAGAACCACCCCGTAGTCACGCGGAGTGACCGGAGTCGGGCCGTGGCGGACCGGCGGTCAGGGCAGCAGCGCCGCTGAACCCACGAGCGCGCCGGTCCAGCCGATCACCAGCACCGCACCGAGCAGCATCGCCGGGCCGAACGGCAGCTCCCCGCGCAGTCCGATGCGCCGGGCAGCAAGGAGCAGGAGCGCGAGCAGGGCCTGGACGACGAATCCCGCCGCGGCACCGACGACCACCGCGCCCCAGCCGAGCCAGCCGAGGTAGAGCCCCAGCAGGGCGGCCAGTTTCACGTCACCCATGCCGAGGCCACCCGGCGCGATCAGCGCGAGCACGAGGAAGACGAGAAAGAGGAGGAGTGCGGCGGCCGCGGCCCGGGCCAGCGCCGTCCAGTTGCCGTGCACCAGGGCGGCACCCGCGAGCATGAGGGCGCCGATGCCCAGCGACGGGAGGACGACGCGATCGGGCAGCAGCCGGTGCCGGACGTCGATGACGGCGAGCAGCACCCCTGCGCCGGCGAGACAGAGGAACGCGGGCAGCTCCGGCGAGAGCCCGAACCGGACGGCGACCAGCACGAACAGCGCCGCCGTCCCGACCTCGACCAGCGGTGGCCGGACCGCTCCCCCGCGATCATGACATTGCGGAGCCGGCACGCCGTTCCGGGACGCCGCGTCGCTTCCCCGACCCCAGGACCGTTTCGGGACGGGCCACGGGAACCCACCCGCGGCACGATTGATCAGGAATCCCGCCGGCAGACCCAGCGCGCCGGCAACGGCGGCGAGGGCGACTTCGGGCACGGCAGCCACCCTGACACAGCCACAGCCCCGTCCCCGGGACCCCGGCCGGGCGGCGTCAGGACACCGGCAGGCCCGCCACGCCCGCGACCAACCCGAGCAGGGCGCACAGGCCGAGGTGTCGTGCCGTTGCACGCGACCGTCCCCAGCACGCGATGATCCGTGTCGGACGACCGGCGACGGAGGGTGGCACATGGACGCGGTCCGATTCGGGCTCGTGGGATACGGCTTCGGCGGCCGCTGGTTCCATGCACCGCTGCTCGCCGCCGCCCGGGAGTGCGACTTCCTCGGCGTGGTCACCTCGTCGCTGGAACGACGGGCACTGGTGGCCGCGGATCACCCGGGCGCCGCCACGTTCGGCTCACTGGAGGAGCTACGGGCGGCCGGCGCGGAAGCGGTGGCGATCTCGACGCCGGCCGATACGCACTCCCGGCTGACCGACGAGGCGCTGGAGCTGGGGCTGGCCGTGGTGTGTGACAAGCCGTTCGCGCTCGATGCCGCTGCCGCCACCCGGACGGTGGCGCTCGCCCAACGCCTGGGGCAGGAGCTCGCGCCCTACCAGAACCGCCGGTGGGACTCCGACTTCCGCACGGTCCGGGCGCTGGCCGCAGACGGCGCGCTGGGTGAGCTCACCCGGTTCGAGTCCCGTTTCGAGCGGTTCGCCCCGAACCCGGGGCCGCCGGCAGCCGGCGGCGGCACCCTCCTCGACTTCGGCAGCCATCTGGTGGACCAGGCACTCGTGCTCCTGGGGCCGGTGGCTTCCGTCTACGCGGAGTGGCGGCTGCGGGAGAGCGGACTGGACGACGACGTCTTCGTCGCACTCCAGCACGACAGCGGCGCCCGGTCGCATCTGTGGGGCAGCTGGAGCCAGGGCGCCCCCGGGCCGCGCTTCCGGGTCACCGGCACCACAGGGAGCTACGTCGTCGACGGGGTGGACGGCCAGGAGGACGCGCTGCTCGCGGGGCAGACCCCGGCCACCCTCGGCGCCGGCTGGGGGGCCGAACCCGCCGAGAAGTGGGGCCGCATCCGACGTGGGGACGCCGAGGAGGTGCTACCCACCCTTCCCGGAGCCTGGAGCACCTTCTACCCGGCGTTCGCGAGAGCCGTCCGCGGCGAAGGCCCGGGGCCCGTGGACCCGCGGGACGCCGTCGCCACCGCGACCGTGCTGGACGCGGCCCGCCGCAGCGCGACCGACGGAGGCCTCGTCACCCTGAGCCGCTGACGGCGCCTGAGCGCCGCGTCCGAGCGGTGCTCAGGCCGCCGGGAGCTCCTCGACGAGCTCGGGCTCCACCACCGGGCGCCTGCGCGCGGACCGCGGCGCGAACACCCAGCCGCGGAGCAGCACGAAGCGCAGCAGCGTGGCCATGGCGTTGGCGGCGACCAGCACCACGAGCTCGGCGTGCGAGCGCGGGTGCGGGGAGACCGCGTGCAGCACCGCGAGCGAGCCGCTGGTCAGGCCGAGCCCCAGGCCGAAGACGACCAGGCCCTGGAACTGCGCACGGGCGACACCGGGCGTGCCCCGGATACCGAAGGTGATCCGCCGGTTGGCGGCGGTGTTCGCGACCGCGGTGATCAGGAGCGCGATCAGGTTCGCCGGCTGGGCGCTGAGGGCACCGCGCAGGAGGACGAAGAGCACCAGATAGGCCACGGTGGACAGTGCGCCGATGAGGCCGAACCGCAGTGCCTGACCGAGCAGGCCGGGCGGCACGCCGGGCACCGGGTCGGGCAGCGGGGCCCGGCCGAACTGCGCGCGGAGCTCCGCGACGGGGAGCCGGCCGCGGGACATCGCGACCAGCAGCCGGAAGATCCCGGCGAGGTCGGCCTTTGCCGTCTTCACGATGTCCACCCGGCTGTCGGGATCGTCGACCCAGTCGACCGGGACCTCGTGGATGCGCAGCCCGCTGCGCTCGGCGAGCACCAGCAACTCGGTGTCGAAGAACCAGCCGGTGTCCTGCACGAGCGGGAGCAGGCGGGCAGCGACGTCAGCACGGATGGCCTTGAAGCCGCACTGGGCGTCGGAGAGCCGAGTGGCCAGCGTCCCGCGCAGGATGAGGTTGTAGCTCCGCGAGATGATCTCGCGCTTGGCGCCACGGACGACCCGCGAGGACCGGGCGAGGCGCGTGCCGATCGCCAGATCGGAGTGGCCGCTGATGAGTGGGGCGACCAGCGGGAGCAGCGCGGCGAGGTCGGTGGACAGATCGACGTCCATGTACACCAGCACCGGCGCGTCGGAGCCCAGCCAGGCCGTGCGCAGCGCCCGACCGCGGCCGGGGTCCGGAAGCGCCAGGAGGCGGACGCCGGAGAGCTCGCCGGCCAGCCGACGGGCGACATCCACGGTGCCGTCGCTGCTGGCGTTCTCGGCGACGGTGATCCGGAACGGGTAGCCCAACTCGTCGGTCAGGTACGCGTGCAGCCGGCGAACACACGGCTCGAGGTCGCGCTCCTCGTTGTGCACGGGGATCACGATGTCGAGCACGGGCGGCCGGGCTGCGGACTCGAGTCCCAAGTCGGCGGCGGCGAACGGTCTGCCCAGCGTCGTCATGACGCCGGCACCCAACTCTTCCGGAGCTTCACCTCACCGTTGTACCCAACCGACACTGAAGGCCCTCTCAGCGACACGACCACCTGGCAGGCGGTTCCCCGCAGGCGTCACAGGTGTCACGCCTGCCGCACGGACGGGGCGCCGGTCCGCCGGAGGGCTGTCAGGGGATCGACCCCGGCGGGCATCGCGACCCCCGGGACCGGTCACGAATGAGTAACAGTGTCGGGTTCCTTCTCCACCTTGTGACAGGGGGCATATGTTGTCGCCCGAAACCTTCACATGCGCCGGCAGGCAGCCGTCGCCCCCCACACACACGAGAAGGCGCAATCCGTATGCGCAAAAGCACTCTGTCCATCGCCGTGCTCGGCACTACCGCAACGCTCGCTCTCGCGGCCTGCGGCAACTCGAGCAACTCATCCAGCTCGAGCGGGTCCTCATCCAGTGGTTCCGGCTCGGCCGGCGCCGTCAGCGCCGTCTGCAAGCTGCCCGCCTCGGCGTCGTCGAGCAGCGCGGCCTCCTCGAGCGGCGCCGGCGCGGTCAAGGCCAGCGGCAAGGTCGGCGTCATCCTCCCCGACACGACCTCGTCCACGCGGTACACGCTCTACGACGCCCCGTTGCTCAAGGCTGCGTTCAGCGCGGCCGGCGTCACGGCGGACGTCCAGAACGCCGAGGGTTCCACCAGCAAGCAGCAGTCGATCGCGCAGAGCATGATCGGCGAGGGCGTCAAGGTGCTGCTGCTCGACTCGATCGACCAGACCTCCGGCGCCGCGATCGAGCAGCAGGCGGTGGCAGCCGGCATCAAGGTCATCGACTACGACCGGGTGAACCTCGGCGGCAAGGCGTCGTACTACGTCTCGTTCGACAACGAGGGTGTCGGCAAG
The DNA here is from genome assembly GCA_025465355.1 of Blastococcus sp. GTDB lineage: Bacteria > Actinomycetota > Actinomycetes > Mycobacteriales > Geodermatophilaceae > Blastococcus_B. Next base: position 92,036 of record JAODNN010000072.1, read on the forward strand.
CTCCAGGGCCAGACGCTGGCCGACTGCCTCGCGCAGAGCGGCAAGTCCGACTCGAAGGTCATCGAGATGGACGGCGGCACCGACGTCGACAACAACGCCGTGCTGTTCGCCAAGGGCGCCAACTCCGTCCTCAAGCCGCTCGCCGACCAGAAGAAGCTGACCATCGTCTCCGAGTCGGTCGTCAAGGGGTGGAAGACGGCCAACGCTGCGCCGACGTTCACCCAGGCGCTCACCGCCGCCGGCGGCCAGGTGGACGGCGTGCTCGCCGCCAACGACGACATCGCCAACGCGGTGATCGGCGTGCTGCAGCAGAGCGGCCTCGCCGGCCACGTCGTCGTCACCGGCCAGGACGCCGGTATCGAGGGCCTGCAGAACATCCTCAAGGGCGTGCAGACCATGACGGTCTTCAAAGACGTCAAGCTGGAGGCGAATGCCGCCGCCGCGCTGGCGATCTCCCTGATCGCCGGCAAGGACCCGGCTGCCTCCGGTATGACCCTGACGCCCGGCATCGACCCGAAGAACGCCAGCCTCCAGTCGTTGCTGCTCACTCCGCAGGTCATCACGCAGAGCAACGTCCAGGACGTCGTCACGGCAGGTGCGCTGAGCGCCAAGGACATCTGCAACGGCATCCAGGACCTGTGCGACAAGTACGGCGTGAAGTAATCCGCTCCACCTGACCCGGTCGTGGCCGGACGGGTTCGCCCCGTCCGGCCACGACCGTCCACCCCGTACGAAGCTCGCAGCAACGCGAAAGAAGGCACATCGATGGCGGACCCCATCCTCGAGGTCCGAGGACTCAACAAGAGCTTCGGCCCGGTCCACGTCCTCCACGACGTGGACCTGACCGTCTATCCCGGCCAGGTCACCGCGCTCGTCGGTGACAACGGGGCCGGGAAGTCGACGCTGGTGAAGACCATCGCCGGCATCAACAGCCTCGACAGCGGCGAGATCCTGTTCGAGGGAGCGCCGGTCACCATCTCCGACCCGAGCGATGCCGCGAAGCTGGGGATCGAGTTCGTCTACCAGGACCTCGCCCTGGCGGACAACCTCGACATCACGCAGAACATGTTCCTCGGGCGTGAGATCCGCCGGTTCGGCTTCATGGCCGACGGCGAGATGGAGCGCAAGGCCCGCGAGACACTGACCGGGCTGTCGGTCCGCACCGTTTCCTCGGTCCGCCAGGTCGTCGCGAACCTCTCGGGTGGACAGCGGCAGACGGTGGCCATCGCCAAGGCGGTCCTCTGGAACAGCCGGATCGTGTTCCTGGACGAGCCGACCGCCGCCCTCGGCGTGGCCCAGACGCGCCAGGTCCTCGACCTGGTCCGAAGGCTCGCCGACCAGGGTCTCGGCGTCCTCCTCATCAGCCACAACATGAACGACGTCATGGAGGTCGCCGACCGCGTCGTGGCCCTGTACCTCGGCCGGGTCGCCGCAGAGGTCGAGACGAAGAACAGCAGTGTCACCGAGATCGTGGAACTGATCACGACAGGGCGTAGCGGGAACCTCGGTCTCGCCCCCGCGACGGCGAACGAGAGCATCTGAGATGAGCGAGCAGACCACCCACCCCACCACGACTCCCGCCGCACGGAGCGGCCCTGACACCGACCAGACGACGGAACGGGCCAGCAGCTTCTCGCTCGACATCGACCGGCGCAACGTCCGCGACGCGGTGCGCGGTTATCTCGACCGGCTGCGCTCGGGCGAGCCGGGCGCCCTGCCGTCGGTGCTCGGACTGCTGGTGCTCGGCGTGATCTTCTACCTGGTCAGCGACCGGTTCCTGAGCGCGAACAACATCGGCAACCTGCCGGGCCAGGGCGCCTACATCGCGATCATCGCGCTCGGTCTGGTGTTCGTCCTGCTGCTCGGCGAGATCGACCTGGCCGCGGGCACGACCGGCGGCATCTGTGCGGGCGCCGCGGCGCAGGCGCTGGCGTCGCACGGGCTGCGCCACGGCATCCCCGGGGCGGGCGCGCTCTACTGGATCGTGATCGTCGCGATGGTCGCGGCCGCCGGGCTCGGGTTCTACCTGCGCGCGATCACCGGACCGGTGATCGTCCTGATCGGCGTCGTCATCACGCTGACCGGGCTGGACAGCCGCCCGGTGTTCGCCATCATCTTCGCCGTCGCGCTCGGCGCAGCCGTGGGCATCTTCTCCGGCTGGCTCGTCGCCTCGGTGGGCATTCCCAGCTTCATCGTGACGCTTGCACTGTTCCTGGCGTGGCAGGGCCTCCTGCTCTTCCTGCTGAACTCGCAGCCGATCGGCACCAACGGTTACCCGCTCTGGTACGGGCTGGCGCACGACAACATGTCGCCGTTCTGGAGCTGGGTGTTCACGATCGCCGTTGTCGGGGGCTACCTGGCATACACGATCTTCAAGTCGCTACGAGCGCAGGCCAAGGGACTGGCAGCCGACACCATGCAGCTCGTGCTCGTCCGCGGGCTGCTCATCGCCGTCGTTGCGATCGTCATCACCGCACTCGCCAACCAGAACCGCAACACCAATCAGTTCAAGGTGATCAACGGCCTCCCCTGGGCGCTGACCATCCCGGTCATGCTGATGATCGTCTGCACGATCGCGCTCACGAAGACCACCTGGGGCCGCCATCTGTTCGCGACCGGTGGTAACGCCGAGGCGGCCCGGCGCGCGGGCATCGACGTCGTGCACATCAAGGTCACCGCGTTCACGATCTGTTCGGCGTTCGGAGCCCTGGGTGGCGTGTTCCTGGCCTCGAACACCGGTGGGGCGCAGCTCGACCTCGGTTCGGGGAACATCCTGCTCTTCGCCGTGGCCGCGGCCGTGATCGGCGGCACCTCGCTGTTCGGGGGCCGCGGCCGGCCGCGGGACGCGATCATCGGTGCCCTGGTGATCGTGATCATCCCGAACGGGATCGGCCTGCGACCGAGCCTGCCGGCGTCGTACCAGAACCTCATCACCGGCGCGGTCCTGCTCGTCGCGGCAGCCGTCGATGCGTTGTCGAGGCGTCGTTCGGCTTCGAGGTAGCCTGCCCACCCCGTGACGCCGACGATGGTGGGACCTGACTGAGGTGAGCGGAGTCTCCAGGCCGGACGGCATCCGTCGGCACAACGTTGCGCTGCTGCTGGACTCCGTGCACCGGCACGGCCCGTCGACCCGCGCCGAGCTCACCGCCCGGCTCGAGCTGAACCGTTCGACGATCGGCGTGCTGGTGTCCGACCTCTGCGCGCTGGGGCTCGTCCAGGAGACCGTGCCCCCGAGGACCGCTCGGGCGCCACGCGCCGGCCGACCCTCGCACGTGGTGGCGCCCCGGGCGGACGGTCCGTACGCGGTCGCGGTCGATGTCGAGGTGGATCGGCTGACCGCGGCGGCCGTGCGGGTGGGCGGCGAACTGGTGGCCCGCCGCGTGGAGCGACTGCCGCCGTCCCGGCGATCCGCGGCATCTGTCGCACGCGCGATCGCCCGGATCGTCGACCGACTGGCGGAGGACATGCCTTCCGCGGCATGGCCCGTCGGTGTGGGGGTCAGCATTCCCGGGACAGTCAGCCTCCCAGAGGGCATCGTCGAGGCGGCGCCGAACCTGGAGTGGTCGAGTGAGCCCCTCGGACAGATGCTCACGGACCTGCTGCCGCCCGGGACGACCGTGACACTGGGGAACGACGCCGACCTCGGTGTCCTCGCGGAGCACCTGCGCGGGGCAGCGCGCGACGCGGCCGACGTCGTCTACCTGAACGGAAAGGTCGGCGTCGGGGGCGGGATCCTCGTCGGCGGCCGCCCGCTCAGCGGAATGGGTGGGCTGGCGGGCGAGATCGGACACACGGTCTTCGATCCGGACGGGCCGCCGTGTCGCTGCGGCGGATCCGGCTGCGTCGAGAACTACATCGGCGAGGCGGCTCTCCTGCGCCTGGCCGGGCGGACCGATCCACCGGACGCCGAAGCGGTCTCAGCGGTCATGCGGGCGGCTCGATCCGGCGACCCGGCGGCCTGCGCCGGCGTGGTCGGCGTGGCACGGTCACTGGGTCAGGTGCTCGCCAACCTCGTGAACCTGCTGAACCCGCAAGTCATCGTGCTGGGCGGCGCACTCGCCGACGTACTGAGCCTGGCCAGGACCGACATCACCGCGGCGCTCGACAGGCAGGCGATGGGCGCCGCCCGCCGGATGGTCCAGATCCGCACGTCCGGGCTCGGCAGTGACTCATCGCTGCTCGGAGCGGCCGAACTGGCCTTCCGCCCGCTCCTGGCAGATCCGTCCGCGGTGGTCGCGAGCCGCGCGGCACCACTGCTCGGCGCCGGCTGACGGTCGCGTGTCCGGACACAGATGAGACCGGCGCCCGGGGGGCGGCGCTGGCAGGCGTGGCCCTGGGCGCTTCACCGATCTGACGGAGGCGTGCCACCAGGCCGCCCGCCCGCGACACGTGCACGAACCCGATGCGGCACGGCGGACGTACGTCGACGACGCCTACGAGCGTCTGCTCGCCGCCCGCAGCGCGGGAGCCACGCACCTGTAGCGGGCCCGAGGCTGCGGGACGACGGACGAGTCGGCCTGTACGCCGGGGACAGTATGTGGGCATTCGACTGATCATGGGAATCGATGAATTGCGCCCTTGACCAGCAGTTTTACCGCTGGGCGTTGTTGGCAGTCGGTGGCCTGAATTGACTGAGTTGCGGACTATCTGCGGACCGGCTGCGGACTCAGGGCGCCAGATTCTTCTCGCCGGCTGCCCTCCCCTGCTGCTTGCCGGCTCACGCGTGACCGCTGGCCTGGGACAGCCGCCCCCCTACGAGCCGCGCACCGGCACGTCGCTGAACCGCCTCACCGCGTCCACGATCGCCTGCGTCGAGGCGTCGAACGCGTGCGGCATCAGCAACAGCTGGGGGCCATACCACCGTTCGCGCAGCCGAGCGGACCCTCCGACACGACCGAAGGGCTTCGCGGACGGCAGCGTCGGCAACTCCACTCCCGGCTCCCCGATGAAGGCCACGACCCGGTAGCCGAGCGACACGATGAAGAACCACCCGGGGCGCATGCCCGTTACCCGCACCTCGGCGAAGTCGGACCAGGGCCTCGTCGCATAGCCCCGCACCGTCACTCCATCCAGATCCAGACGAAGGTCCCACGACGCGCCGCGTGCCCTGACCGCGCCATAGAGCCCGATGAGGAGCACCGCGCCGAAGACCGCGACCCCCACCCACATCAGCCACCGTGAGATGACACCGAACGCCCCGAGCAGCACGTAGGCACACAGGATCGCCGCGATGAACCCCACCGACGGAAGCTGCCGCCTCGGCGACTGGCTGACGACGAGGGCATCACTCACTTCGGGCCTAGACACGGCCCGGTCATAGCAGAGGACGCCGCACCTGCGCCTTTCGGGCGCAGGACCGCAACGCGTTCGGGGGAACGCCGTAGCCGGCGCGGTCGCCCGGAGGCGACACGTCGTAATCGGCATCCACGTCTTTCGTCGGGGTGGCTCTTCGTGGCTGCCGGAGTGTCATCCTCCAAGCCAGTAGAGCGATAGGTCCACGTCTCGAGCCGTCCACGCCCGGTGGCTCAAGGCGCTCGCTTGTTGTCGAAGCCCTTCGACGACGCGCATGTACCGCCCGTACCTTCCCGGTGCGACGCCGAGCTCAATCTCGAGCTGTGCGAGAGCGGACTGCGCCCGCCGGTCGTAAACCGCCATCCGGTCTGGGGCAGCCGCCGTCAGCAATGCGGACGCCAGTGCGTCGCCGCTTGAAAATCCAGGCAAGCCCGACAGCGCCGCTCGACCCATCCCAGCCGCCTCGGCAACCTCCAGGGAGTTGTCCCGCACTGCCGCCACCGCCGCTGCCGTGACTCCTCGAATCGTCACGTCAGCCATCCCGTGCAACTTAGCCACCCATGGCGTGTTCGCTCGCAGTCGCTTCCAAAACAGCAGCGCACCGATATCGACCTTGCCGATACTGCCAGTGGCGGCGATACGGTCGGCGACTTCGTCGAGCACCTCGTCGTAAGAGACCGACATCTTCTGATCGACATCTTCGCGGGCCTTGACCAAACGAGCGAGGCCTTGACCATCGTGTAACTGCATGCCCCGTGTCTACCAAGCTCGCGCCTGCCCCCTGGCCGAAGGCGGCTGGATACTCGACTTTCACAGGCAAAGCCAGCCGGGCTCAGGTCGATTCACACGTTGAGTCGGAACGTTCCGGGGGTGTTTGGACACATGCGGCCGATGACGGACTAGAGGGTTGACCTGCGCTTTTGTCGTTGGCCAACGACGGCGACCGACGAGCATTTTTGAACTTCTTGCGGACTTTTTGCGGACCAAGATCTCATTAGCGTGTCTAAGGAGCTGTTGCCGCCGCTCCCCTACGCCGAGAGGATGCCGGCCGGAGCGGCCGCCGGAAGGGCCCTTCGGGTCCCTCCGGGATGACCTCCGGCCCACCCTCCCCCGGCGCGCCGCGGCCGGCAGAAGGCAGCTACGGGGAGCGGCCACACACTCAAGATCGAGTGGTCGGCTGAACTGGAGTAGGAGTCGCCCTAAACGGCCCACTCTGGGGGCACGTACGCCCGCTTCTCCAGGATTCTCCGCACCACGCCGCGGGCCAGGCACCGACGCCGGCCGCCGCCACACCCCCGTCAGTGCCGCTTCTTGCGCAGTGGACGTGCCCAGAGCAAGAGGAAGGCCCCGCCGAGCACGAGTGCGGCACCACCCGCGGACAGCGCCATGACCGGGGCCCCCGTGTACGCGAGCTCCGCGGCGGGTGCCGTGCCGGCTCCGACCGGCACCGGAGGAGTCGCATGAGCGGGCGGGGCCGTGACGGTGATCCTGTGCGCAGTACCGGACGTCGCGCCTGCGCTGTTGATGGCAGCCACCGTGAAGGCCGCCCGCCCGGCGGTGGTCGGCGTCCCGGACAGGAGACCAGTGCCGGCGTCGAGCGCCAGGCCGGCGGGAAGCGCTCCGGAGGCGATCGTGAACGTCGGTGCGGGGGGCCCGCTGGCCCTGAAGGAGTAGCGGTACGGCGTGCCGATCGTGGCGGTCGCGGGTGGGGCGTCGGCGGTCAGCACCGGGATGGCGGCACCCACCGTGATGGTGATCGTGGCGGTGGTAGTCGTGCCTGTGGTGTTGCTGGCGGCCACCCTGAAGGTCGCGGCGCCCACGGTCGTGGGGGTGCCGGACAGCACGCCGGTGCCGGTGTCGAGGGCCAGGCCGGCGGGGAGGGCCCCGGAGGCCAGGGCGAAGGTGGCGCTGGAGGGAGCGGCCATGAACGTGTAGCTGTACGGGGTCCCGGCGGTGGCTGTGACCGGCGGGGAATCCGCGCTGAATGTGGGTGGCGTCCTCAACGCCAGGCTGAAATAGCCACCGCCGGCGATCGCGACGACATCGCTCGGGCCCGGCGGCATGGTGGCCTGCCCCTGGTAGTTGTACCCCCAGCCGACGACGGTGCCATCGGCCCTCAGGGCCAAGCTGTGATACATGCCGGCCGCGATCGCGGTGACCCCCGTCAGCCCCGGGGGCACGTTGGCCTGACCGAGGGAGCTGTCACCCCACGCGACGACGGTTCCGTCGGACTTCAGGGCCAGGCCGTGGTATCCGCCGGCCGCGATGGCGATGACCCCGGTGAGGCCAACCGGCGGGCTGCTCTCACCGAAGGAGTTGTTACCCCAGGCGACGACGGTGCCATCGGATTTCAACGCGAGGGTGAACCCCTGGCCGGCGGCGATGGCAACGACCCCGGTCAGCCCCGGGGGCACGTTGACCTGACCGGAGCCGTTGTTACCCCAGGCGACGACGGTTCCATCGGACTTCAGCGCCACGCTGTGATACCCGCCGGCCGCGATCGCGGTGACCCCCGTCAGCCCCGGGGGCACGTTGGCCTGACCGTAGAAGCTCTCACCCCAGGCGACGACGGTTCCGTCGGACTTCAGGGCCAGGTTGTGGAACCAGCCGGCCGCGATCGCGGTGACCCCGGTCAGCCCCGGGGGCACGTTGAGCTGACCGGAGGAGTTGTTACCCCAGGCGACGACGGTTCCGTCGGACTTCAGGGCCATGCTGTGGTCCGTGCCGGCGGCGATCGCGGTGACGCCGGTCAGACCCGCCGCCGGCACGGTCGACTGCCCGTTCGCGTTGTCACCCCACGCGGTCACCGTGCCACTCGCGCCGCCACCGACGGGGACGCCGACGGGACCGGCGAGGGCTGCCGGCACCCCGGCGAAAGTGAGCAGCGGGACGAGACCGACGACCAGCAGGGCACCAAGAGTGCGAGACCCCACCCGGTGGCGACGGCGGGAGATGAAAGTGCGACCGGAATACACCGGCGAATTGGAACAGTCCCGCAACCGCAAACAGTTGGACCACGGCAGGAGTCGCCAACGGTTCTCACCGTTAGGACTGGCATCTTTAGCCAAACGCAGGCATGGCAGGCCGGCGGGCGGGCCGTGACGAACGCACCTGAGGGACCCCGCCACTGCTGCGCGAGCATGCGAGTTCAGCAAAAGATTGAGATCAGCTCAGATCCCCACAGGGGTCAGCACATGTCACCGTGACAAATCACGTCTGAATGACAGCGGACTCCTGGTCTATGTGGAACGCCTCGGGGCCGGTAGCTTCCGGGTTCAGGCGTCCGCGGCGGGGCCAGAGACAGAGGCTGCTCGATGAGGTTCGTGCCGACGTCTCATCAGCCGTCGCCGGGGGTCGCCGACTGGACGACGACAGACTGCGCGGTGCCGCAGTGGCCATGGGCGAGGCCACGCTCTCGCAGCTGGGACCACGCTGGCGAGAGGGCACTCGCGCCCAGCGGGTCGCCCTCCTTCTTGCCGTGCTCTGGCTGATGCTGCTGGTCATTGGCGTCGTGCTGGCCCTAGCCACGAGTGACCTGTCCCAGGTGCCCTGGTTCGGCCTCGTGGCGGCCGTGGCCGTCATCAGAGTGCCGGTTTGGCAGCGCCGCAAGGTCCGCCAAGCGATCGAGTTGAACTCGGCCCCAGCGGCACCTGAAGAGAGCTGAGGAAGGGATTGTCCGCGGTCCGCCAACCGATCAGATGACGCTGCAAGCCTTTCGCTCGGGTGTCCCAGAAGCCGCCTTCTGGGCGACAGGTCCGTCGTACGACCGCGGACCGCGCCAGACTGCCGGCCCGCACACTCGCCGTTTGGAGGCGTCGACCGCGTTCAGCCCCGACAGCGGTCGGGCATGCCGAGGCCCAGCTCAAGGAACGGGCAGTCGAAGCGGAACGTTCCGGGGGTGCTTGGACGCCTGCGGACGACGACGAACCACCGGGGTGCAGCCCTCGACGAGGGCAACCGGTGACCTAGTCGAGCACGGCGGCGCTGGCGTCGATGAAGGTGGCGTCCCGCCACAGGTAGTCGATGAGATCAGGGATCAGCCAGTTGGTTCGCCCGAGCTCGGCCACGACAGCGCCGCCCGGCGGCCGTGGGGCATGCCCGTACAGGCCCGAGACGACGGCGAGGTTGGGTGCGACAAGCCCATGATCGGCGTCGTCGTAACTGTCGGCGGTCGCGGCGCACAGCTGACGCGCAAGATCGGCCTGACCGTCGCACCAGGTGTAGTGGTGCTCCAGACCCAGATGATCCCCGTGCCGCTCCCAGAGCCCCAGCTCGACCATCTGCCCGGCGGCGTCCTTCAAGCTGATGCCGTCGTGGTGCGCCCACCACACCAGGTTTTCGTCTGGACGGTCGGCCATGTCAGCGAGCATCCGCTCGGCCAACGGCAGAAGATCCGGCACACGCTCGATCGCGATGTCATCGGCGCCGTTCCGCAGCGCGCCGGCGGTCACAAGGTCCGCCAGGATGCCGCACCGCATCGCTCGCTCCGCGAGCACAGACTCGGTCAGCCGGCCCTTGTCGTCAATCAGTCGAGCGCTGATCTGGAGGGTCACGCTGCCTGGGAGTGGGGGACGGAGGCTGGACGGCACATCCGCAGACTTCAACCCCTGCGCACGGCCCGCAACTCGCGACCTCGGCCTTCACCTGACCGGGTTACCGTCCCTGAACTGCGAGGCAGCCACCTCACGCATCAAGACGCACGCGGACGTGCAGAACAAACGACAACGGCCGCGACCAGGTCACCCTGTCGAGTGGCTCAAGATGCCCTGGACCCCGGCCACAGGACAGCATCCGCTGCGTGGCGACGCAGCGCCCTCCAGCCTGGTACTGGGTCATCTCCGCACTGCTCTTCGCCGTGGCGCTGGTGGGCATCTACTTCCTGACCAACGGCATGACCCGCCTGGAGTACGGCGGTACGGGCAGTA
>JAODNN010000091.1 GCA_025465355.1 Blastococcus sp.
GTGCTTAAGAACGCCCGGCCGGAGGGCTGGAAATACAACTACCACGGCTACGGCGCTCAGGACTTCCTCAACCTCGATGAGCGGTTCGGCACCGACGGCACCCGCGCCACCGCCGAACTCGAGCTGACCGAGCTGGTCGAGCAGGCCCACGCCCGCGGGATCCGAGTCATCCTCGACATCGTCCTCAACCACGCCGCCCGCGTGTTCGACTACGTCCGCGACGGAGGCAGCGTCTCGGTGTTCACCGATGAGAGCGTCCTGAACGCCCCCCTGGGTGCCGAGCCGCACGTGCGCTGGCTGAACGGGTACGGGCAGCCGCGCGCGGACTGGGAGGACACCTTCCCTCCGGGCCAAACCTTCTCCGGCGACGACGCGGTGTATCCCGAGGACCTGCGCCGGTACACGTTCTTCCGACGCCGCGGGAAGCTCGCCAGTCACACGCCACCCCCGGGGAGCTTCGTCATCGGCGACTTCGAGGACATGCGCCAGCTCGTGTTCGAGTACACCGCTGACTCCCCCGACCAGGCCGACCTGCGCCGGCGCTACGGTCCAACCCCAGTGCTCAGCATTCTGGTTCGGATTCACAGCTACCTGATCGCCCGCTACGACCTCGACGGACTGCGCATCGACACCGCCAAGTACGTCTCCCCCGTTCTCCTGGAACGCTTCGGAAACGCGATCCGCGAGTACGGGCACAGCATCGGAAAGCACAACCTGTTCACCTTCGGGGAGATCGCGGACAGCGAGGAGACCATTGCGGCATTCGTCGGCCGCAACGGCGGTGAACCCGGAAGTTTCGGCATCGACGCCGCCCTCGACTTTCCGCTGGCCGGCGTCCTGGGTGGAATCGCCAAGGGCCTTAGCCCCGTCGAAGATCTGCGTGGCATCTTCCAACAGCGTAAGGACGTGGAACGGGAGCTACTCAGCAGCCACGGCGAGGCCGGCCGCTTCTTCGTCACTTTCCTCGACAACCACGACCGGGGTGAACGATTCCAGTACCCTGGTGCTCCACCGGAGCAGGTCACTCTTGGCCTGGCGTGCCTGTTTTGCCTGCCGGGCATCCCGGCCGTCTACTACGGCACAGAGCAGAGCCTGCAGGGCACGGTCGACGCCAGCGGGAAGAACACACTAGGCAGCCCCGAATCGGTTCGCGAAGCGCTCTGGGGAAAGCCCGGCGCCTTCGACCGGCAGTCGTCCATGTTCACCGCCCTCCAGGCCCTCACAGCGCTGCGAGCGTCCGCAGAAGCGTTGCGTTACGGGCGGTTGTACTTCCGGGAACTGTCCGGCAACGGCCAGGACTTCGGGCACTCGTCGGGGTGGGGTGGGGTCGTGGCGTTCTCCCGCATCCTCGGCGAGCAGGAGGTCACGGTCGTCGCGAACTGCAGCACGAGTACATCCTTTCGCGGCTTCGTCCTGCAGGACCCCGACCTCAACGCCCGCCCCCGGCGCCTAACCATTGCCTACAGCAACCTCGGCTCGACGGGCGCGCAGGACGTACAGCGGATTCCCACGGCGACGTTCTACGCGGAGACCGGCGTGACCGTCGCAGCCGATGTCGCCGCGCTGCCCGTCAGCCTCGCCCCCATGGAGGCACAAATCCTGATTCCGCAGTAGAAAAGGCTACGGGCCCGATCCGGTGGGCGGGACTGCCCCAACTTCAGTTGACTCGTCGGGTGGGGTGGTCAGGCCGCGGTAGCGGCGAGGTTGAGTGTCTCGTATTCGACTGGGGTGAGCCGTCCCAGGCCCTCGTTGGCGGGGGACTGCCCAGACTTCGGTTGACACTGGGCGGTGGGGGTTTGCCCCGGTGATGACCAGCTACCCAACTCGGTCGCCAGCCGATGACCTTGGTCGACGACGAGACAGCAGGACCGGTGACACGACGCGGCACGGCGGCATAGCCGCCCGCTCACTCGACTCGTCGAGTGAGCAAATTTGCCCCCACGATGGGCGCCCGTATGACGCTGCTGTCCTGAGACGGGGACTGCCCCAGCCGACGTGTCACCGATCCGTGCGGCAGTCCCCCCTGCCGCTCTTGTCCTCGTCACGCCGGCACGGTGGCGCCGGACCTGGGATCACGCGCCGGTGGCGAACCGTTCGGACGACGGGTCCGAAGGCATCGGGGTGAGGTGGTCCAGCGGGCCGTGCCCAGACCCGAGCTGCCACTCGGCGCTGCGCTGCACGGCACGCCAGACGAACTCCTTGGCGGCGACCACGGCGCGGGTCACGTCGCGGCCGGCGGCCAGGTGCGCGGTGATGGCGGCCGCGAAAGTGCAGCCGGTCCCGTGCGTGTTCCGCGTCGGGATCCGCGGCGACCGCAGCTCGTGCAGCGCCGCGCCGTCCCAGAGGACGTCGACCGCCTCGTCGGGCACGTCGCCCACCGCGTGGCCACCCTTGACGACAACGGTCGCGGCGCCGAGGGCCCCGAGTGCCCGCGCGGCCTCGCGCTGCTCGGCCAGGGTCTCGATCGGGCCGCCCAGGAGGACCTCAGCCTCCCGGAGGTTGGGCGTCACCACCGTCGCCTGGGGAAGGAGGACCTCGACGTGGAGCCGCTCGGCCGCCTGCTCGAGCAGCCGGTCGCCGCTGGAGGCGACCATCACCGGGTCGACGACGAGCCTGGGGAGGCGACCGGCGGCGGCCAGCTCGGCGGCGACGCGCACGATCCCCTCGTTGGCCAGCATGCCGGTCTTGACCGCGGCGACGGGCAGGTCCTCGACGACGGCGTCGACCTGGTCCCGGACGAAGCCGGGATCCACCGGGAGGATTCCGCGGACGCCCTGCGTGTTCTGCGCGGTCAGCGCGGTGATCGCCGAGGCGCCGAACACGCCGAGCGCGGTGAACGTCTTGAGGTCGGCCTGGATGCCCGCGCCGCCGCTGGAGTCCGAGCCGGCGATCGTGAGCGCCACCGGCGGCGTCATGCGGCCACCTCCTCGACCGCCCGCAGGTACGCGGGAACGGTGCGGGGGTCGCGCATGACCGGGCCCATCACCGCGATCCCGTGCGCTCCGGCCCGAAGGCAGTCGGCGACGTCGTCCGGTCGCACACCGCCGAGCGCCCAGGCAGGGGGAGCGCCGTCCACCAGCCCGGCGAGCCCCGCGAGACCGAGCGCCGGGCCGTATCCGGGCTTGGACGGCGTCGGGAAGACGGGAGAGATCAGCACGTAGTCGCAGCCCTCCTCGCGCGCCTTCCGCAGCTCGGCGCGGTCGTGGCACGAGCGCCCGACCAGCTCAGACCGGACGGCGGGAAAGGGGTCCGCGGCGGCGAGGTGGCAGGGGGCGGTGCTGCCGGGGCGCGCCGCGCCGGCGCGGATCAGCAGGCCGCCGACCGGGGCCAGCAGCGCCCGGAGCGCGTCGGCGAGCCGGTCGCGCTCCGCCTCCGGCAGGTCCTTCTCCCGCAGCACGACCGCACGGGCGCCGGCGTCGACGGCGGCGGCCACGGTGTCGACGAGCGGTCCCGGGCACTGGGTGCGGTCGGTGAGCACCAGC
>JAODNN010000111.1 GCA_025465355.1 Blastococcus sp.
TCCCGCGAGGCAGCCATGCACTTCGTGTTCAGCCCCCCGGCCGACGCGGCCGCCGGACTGCTCGACCTGCCCTGGGAGAAGCCGCTCGCCGAGTGGACCGACGACCGGCTGACCGAGATCCCGCAGCGCGGCATCTCGCGGCACGTCGTGCGTTTCGTCGCGGAGAGCGGCGAGGTCTTTGCGCTCAAGGAGATTCCCGAGCGGCTGGCCCGCCGGGAGTACCGGCTGCTGCGGCGGCTCAAGGAGCTGGGGGTCCCGGCGGTCGACGTCCTGGGCGTCGTGGTCGAGCGCCCCGGCGACCTGGACGCGATGCTCGTGACCCGTTTCCTGGACTACTCGTCGTCCTTCCGCGCGCTGTTCGCCAACCCCCGCGGCGCACACATGGTCGACCGCCTCATGGACGCCCAGGTCGAGCTGCTGGCGCGACTGCACCTCGCCGGGTTCATGTGGGGCGACTGCTCGCTGTCCAACACCCTCTTCCGGCTCGACGCCGGTGCCCTGGCGGCCTACCTCGTGGACGCCGAGACCGCGGAACTGCACGACGACGGGCTGACGGAGGGCCAGCGGGGGTACGACGTGGTGCTGGCCCACGAGCGGGTCGCGGGCGAGTTGCTGGACCTCGAGGCCGGGGAGTGCCTGGCCGAGGGGATCGATCCGCTGGAGGTCGCCGACGACTTCGTGCAGCGCTACCACAACCTCTGGCGGGAGCTCACCGACGAGCAGGTGATGCGCCGCGACGAGCAGCGTTACCGGATAGCCGAGCGGATCCGGCGGCTCAACGAGCTGGGCTTCGACGTCGACGAGGTGGAGCTGATCGACGATCCGAGCGGGGGCAGCCGGCTGAAGATGACCACCCGCGTGGCCGAGCCGGGGCATCACCGGAACGTCCTCATGGCGCTCACCGGGCTGGACGTGTGGGAGAACCAGGCGCGCCGGCTGCTGGCCGACATCGCGAGCTTCCGCGGCTGGCTCGAACAGGTCGAGCGGCGCCGGGTGCCGGATGCGGTGGCTGCCACGCGCTGGTTGGCCGAGGTCTATCAGCCCACGATGGAGGCGATCCCGGAGCACCTCCGCAGCCGGCTGGATGCCGCGGAGATCTTCCACGAGATCATGGAGCACCGCTGGTTCCTCTCCGAGGCGGCCGGCCGCGACGTCGGCACCTCGGCGGCGACCCAGGACTACATCCGCACGGTGCTCCCGGCGGTCCCTGACGACCTGGTGACCCCCGCCCCGGCCTCGGGCCCGCGGGACGAGTGAGCGGCCTGCTCCCGCGGCCGGGCTTCCACGTCACCGCACCCACCGGCTGGATCAACGACCCGCTGGGCGTCACCTGGCACGGGGAGGGGCCCGCAGGGCGCTACGAGCTGTTCGTCCAGCACAACCCGGCCGGCACGGAGTGGGCGCCGGCCTGCCATTGGGGGCAGCTGCGCTCGGCCGATCTCGTCCGCTGGGAGTGGGTGGGCACGGCGCTGTCCCCCGAACCGGGGGAGGACGGCTGCTGGTCGGGCTCGGTGGTCGTCGGTGAGGACGGCGTCCCGGTGATCGTCTACACCAGTGTGCTGGCCGCCGATCTCGATGCGGGGCGGATCGCCCTGGCGGCGGGGGACCCCGGCTGGAACCGGTGGACCCACGCTCCAGGCGGCCCCGTCCTGGGCACGCCGGCGGAGCCCGCGATGACGCACTTCCGTGATCCGTTCCTGTGGCGGTCGGAGGGCGGCTGGCGGATGGCGGTCGGCGGCGGCTTCCCCGACGGGCGCGCGGTGGCCCTGCAGTACTCCTCGGCCGACCTGCGGCACTGGGACCTCGACGGCGTCCTCGCCGACCGGCCGGCCGCCGAGGACGACCCGTTGGGCACCGGGTCCGTGTGGGAGTGCGTCCAGTTCTTCCCCCTCGACGGGCGCTGGGTGCTGCTGGTCTCGGTGTGGGAGACCGGCGAGCCCCGGCGGATGGCCGCGGCGGTCGGCGCCTACGACAGTCACCGGTTCACCGCGCGCTCCTGGCAGCGGTTCACCGCCACCGACGCCCTCTACGCCGCGACGACCTTCCTCGACGCCGACGGACGACGCTGCGCTCTGTCCTGGCTGCGGGAAGCAGGGGCCGCGGGTGACGGGTGGGCCGGGATGCTGTCCGTCCCCGTCGTCCTCACCCTGGACGGCGACCGACTCGTGCCGGGGCCGCACCCGGCCGTCGACTCGCTGCGCGGACCGCGGCTCGCCTCGCTCGGGGAGACCGCTGTCACCGCGGAACCCCTGCTTCTGGGGCCGGTCGATCCGTTCCTCGACGTCCTCGCCTCGGTCGACCCGGCAGCCGGGGGCCCGGTGCGGGTCGCCGTCCGCGAGCAGGAGAGCGACGTCCTCGCGCTCGTGGTGGACCCCGTCGCCGGCGACGTCGTGGTGTCGCGGCCGGGTCGGGAGGACGAGCGGGTCCCGCTGGGGCGGACCGCGACCGGCGCGGCGCCCGTGCGGCTGCTCCTCGACGCGGGGATCGCGGAGATCGTCACGACCGTCGACGTCGGGGCCGTCCGGGTCACCTCCGGAAGCCGACCGGTGTCGCTGGAGGTGTCGGCGCCGGACGGGCAGGCGGCCCTGCGCGACCTCGTCGCCTTCGCGATGCCGGGCGGCTGAGTGGGCGGGGCGGCCCCGGCGGGGCGGCCCCGGCCGTATCGTCGTCGGCACACCCCCCAGCCGAGGAGCCCCGAACTGGCCGAGCAGCAGCCCGACCCGCTGGACGACGGCCGCCCGGCGGACGCGATCGCCGTCGTGGCCCGTCGGCCGCGTACCCGGATCCTCCTCGCCGTCGCCGTCGGCGTGCTGGTGGCCGACGTGGTCACCAAGCTCCTCGTCGTCGCCGGCATCGCTCCGGGGGAGAACGTCCGCGTCCTCGGCGGGTTGCTGTACCTCACCCAGTTGCGCAACGTGGGCGCCGCGTTCTCCTTCGCCGAGGGCAAGACGGTGCTGTTCAGCCTGATCGCCGTCCTGGTCGCCGTCGTGATCGTGCGGACGGCGCGACGGCTGTACTCGACCGGCTGGGCGGTGGCCCTCGGGCTCGTGCTGGGCGGTGCGGTCGGCAACCTGATGGACCGCGTCTTCCGTGCCCCGGGCTTCCTCCGCGGCGGGGTCGTCGACTTCCTCTCGGTGTTCGCACCCGACGGACGCATCTGGCCGGTGTTCAATCTCGCCGACTCCGCGATCGTGTGCGGCGGCATCCTCGGGGCCCTGCTGGCCCTGCGCGGGATCGAGTTCGACGGCTCCGCGGGGACGGATCCGATGAAGGCCGACGCCGCCTGAAGAAGGACGCTCCTGCAGGGCCCGCCCCTCGCAGGCTCGCGGCGGGCCCTGCGGGAGCGCCGTTCCAGTACGTCACCACGGGGGCACGTCACAATGGGTTCCGTGACCAGCTCCCCTCCCGGCCTGCACCGGGCCCTACCGGTGCCCGACGGGCTCGAGGGGCAGCGGGTCGACCAGGCGCTGTCCCGGCTGTTCGGGCTGTCGCGCACCGCGGCGGCCGACGTGGCCGACGCCGGCAACGTGGTCGTGGACGGGCGGGTGCGCGGCAAGGGCGACCGGCTCAGCAGCGGCAGCTGGCTCGAGGTGGAGCTGCCGCCCCCGCCCGGTGAGCCCGCGCCCCCGCGGCCGGTCGAGGGCATGGCGATCCTGTACGACGACGACGATCTCGTGGTGGTCGACAAGCCGGTCGGCGTCGCGGCCCACCCGAGCCCGGGATGGGACGGCCCGACCGTGATCGGCGGCCTCGCGGCGGCCGGTTACCGCATCTCGACCTCCGGCGCCGCCGAGCGGCAGGGGGTGGTCCACCGGCTCGACGCCGCGACGACCGGCGTCATGGCGGTGGCCAAGAGCGAGCGGGCCTACACGGCCTTGAAGGCCGCGTTCAAGGAGCGGACCGTCGCCAAGGGCTACCACGCGCTGGTGCAGGGGCACCCGGATCCGTCCCGGGGCACGATCGACGCGCCCATCGACCGGCACCCGAAGCACGACTGGCGCTTCGCCGTCGTCAGCGGGGGCCGGCCCTCGGTGACCCACTACGAGGTCATCGAGGCGTTCCCGGCGGCCAGCCTGGTCGACATCCGGCTGGAGACCGGCCGCACCCACCAGATCCGGGTGCACTTCTCCGCGCTGCGCCACCCCTGCGTCGGCGACACCACCTACGGCGCCGACCCGACGCTGGCCGCCCGCCTCGGCGTGGACCGGCAGTGGCTGCACGCCGTCCGGCTGGGGCTGCCGCACCCCGCCGACGGCCGGTGGATGGAGTTCACCAGCGAGTACCCCGCCGACCTCGCCGGCGCGCTGGCCGTCCTGCGCGCCGAGACCTGATCAATGCGGCCCGCGAGCGCGAGCTTGCGAGCTCGACCATGAGCACGACCGCCCTGCCGGGCTCGCTCGCCGACTTCGGCCCCGCCGCACTGGCGGCCGTCGTCGTCGCCGCCTACCTGGTGGTCGGCGAGCCGCTGGTGGGGCACGTGCTGCACCGCCGGTTCGAGGGCCGGTTGCGATCGGACCCCGGCGCCCGGCGGTCGTTCTACCGCCGGTTGCTGGTGCTCGAGTGGGGGCTGGGGCTGCTCGCACTGGTCATCTGGCTGTCGGCGCCCGGGGTCGGGGCGGCGCAGGTCGGCCTCGTCTGGCCGCGGCAGTGGCCGGGGCCGGTCACGGGGCTGGTCGTCGTCCTCGTGCTGGTCTTCGTGCTCGTGTCCACCCGGGCGCTGCGCGGCGGGGCGCTGCTCGAGGTGGCCGCGCCCGCGCGGCGGCCGGGCGAGGGCCGCCACTCCGAGCCGCCCGGGCACGCCACCCTGGCGTTGCTGCCGCGGACGGCGGGGGAGCGGCGGCTGTTCACCGTCGTCGGGATCACCGCCGGCGTCTGCGAGGAGTGGCTCTACCGCGGCTTCTTCCTCGCCGTCGTCGCCGCGCTGTCGGGCGGCCCGCCCACCTGGGTCCTCGTGCTGGTCGCCGCGGTCGCCTTCGGCCTCGCGCACGCCTACCAGGGGCGGGCCGGGATCGTGACCACCGCGCTGCTCGGCGGGGTGATGGCGGGGCTGTACCTGCAGACCGGTTCGCTGCTGCTGCCGGTCCTGCTGCACGCCGCGATCGATCTGCGGTTCCTGCTCGTGCCGGCACAGGCCCTCCCGGCGGGCCGGGGTGCGCGATGACGTCCCCGACCGCCTCGGTCGCGGGACCCGGGGACCGGGCGGAACTCGTGGCCCTGCGGACCCGTGTCTTCGTCCACGAGCAGGGCGTCCCGCCGGAGATCGAGCAGGACGCCCTCGACGAGACCGCGGTGCACGCCGTGAGCCGCGACGCCACCGGGCGGGTCGTGGCCACCGGCCGGCTGCTGCTCCGCGAGGACGGCGGCCCGGCGACGATCGGCCGGATGGCCACCGACGCGGCTGCGCGGGGCGGCGGGCACGGTGCTGCCGTCCTGGCCGAATTGCACCGTCAGGCGGCGTTGCGGGGTGCCGGCGAGGTCGAGCTGCACGCCCAGGTGAGCGCCCGCGGCTTCTACGAGCGGGCCGGCTACAGCACGGTCGGCGAGGAGTACGAGGAGGCCGGTATCGCGCACATCACCATGAGCCGCACGCTGTGAGGCCCCTGCAGGGACCCGATGCGAGCGTGCGAGTGGTGGGGGGCACGGGGTCCTTCCGGGATCGGCCCGGTCGCAGCGAGACACGTTCTGTCAGACCCTCGGAGTAGACCCGTAGCAGTGCGAGGATCGACGCACCGGCCCGCCGGTGCGTCCCCTGCACTGCCGGTCTTCCCCGCCGGTCGCCCGCCGCAGCCATGCCGGCCGGGCACGCACGACCTGTGAGGAGCACAGAACCACCGTGAGCAGCCCGTCCGACTCCTTCGTGCATCTGCACGTCCACACCGAGTACTCGATGCTCGATGGTGCCGCCAAGCTGCCCGAGGTGACGGCGGCGGCCGCGGCGGCCGGCATGCCCGCGCTCGCGATGACCGACCACGGCAACGTCTTCGGCGCCTACGACTTCTACAAGCAGGCCACCAAGGCGGGCGTCAAGCCGATCATCGGCATGGAGGGCTACTACACGCCCGGCTCGCGCTTCGACCGTGCCCCGTTCGACTTCGGCGACAACCTCATCGACGAGGAGGGTGACGGCGGCTCCAACCGCGGCAAGGCCGCCTACACCCACATGACCCTCCTGGCCCGCACGACCGAGGGCATGCACAACCTGTTCCGCATCTCCTCGCTGGCCAGCCTCGAGGGGCAGTACCGGAAGCCGCGGTTCGACCGCGACCTGCTCGAGCGCTACGGCAAGGGCCTCATCGCGACCACCGGCTGCCCGTCCGGCGAGGTCAACATGTGGCTGCGGGCCGGCAAGGAGGACCGTGCCCGGCAGGCGGCGGCGGACTTCCAGGACATCTTCGGCAAGGAGAACTTCTACGCCGAGCTGATGGACCACGGCCTGTCCATCGAGAAGAAGACCCGTCCGGCGCTGATGGCCATCGCCAAGGATCTCGGCATCCCGCTGCTGGGCACCAACGACCTGCACTACACGCACAAGGAGGACGCGCAGGCGCACGACGCGCTCCTCTGCATCCAGACCGGGTCGCGGCTGAACGAGACCAACCGCTTCCGCTTCAACGGCGACGGCTACTACCTCAAGAGCTCCGCGGAGATGCGCGCGCTGTTCGCCGACACCCCCGAGGCGTGCGACAACACGCTGCTGGTCGCCGAGCAGTGCGAGGTGACCTTCACCGAGGGTGCGGACCTGATGCCGCGCTTCCCGCTGCCCGAGGGGGAGGACGAGACCTCCTGGTTCGTGAAGGAGGTCGAGCGCGGGCTGCACAAGCGCTGGCCCGGTGGCATCCCCGACCACGTGCGCAAGCAGGCCGACTACGAGGTCGGGATCATCACGCAGATGGGCTTCCCGGGGTACTTCCTCGTGGTCGCCGACTTCATCAACTGGGCCAAGGAGCAGGGCATCCGCGTCGGCCCGGGCCGTGGCTCGGCGGCCGGCTCGCTGGCCGCCTACGCGATGGGCATCACCGACCTCGACCCGCTGGCCCACGGCCTGATCTTCGAGCGGTTCCTGAACCCCGAGCGTGTGTCCATGCCCGACGTCGACATCGATTTCGACGACCGCCGACGCGGCGAGGTCATCCGCTACGTGTCGGAGAAGTACGGCGAGGAGCGGGTCAGCCAGATCGTCACGTACGGGACGATCAAGGCCAAGGCCGCGATCAAGGACGCCGCCCGCGTGCTCGACCGCCCGTACTCCGTCGGCGACGAGCTGACCAAGCTCATGCCGCCGGGTGTGATGGGCAAGGACATCCCGCTGTCCGGCATCTTCGACCCGAGCCACGAGCGATACAAGGAGGCCGCGGAGTTCCGCGCCCGGTACGAGTCCGACCCGGGCGCCGCCGAGGTCGTCGACCAGGCGCGCAAGCTCGAGGGCCTCAAGCGGCAGTGGGGCGTGCACGCCGCCGGCGTGATCATCGGTCGCTACCCGCTGATCGACAGCGTGCCGATCATGCGCCGCGAGTCCGACGGGGCGGTGATCACGCAGTTCGACTACCCGACCTGCGAGACCCTCGGCCTGCTCAAGATGGACTTCCTGGGCCTGCGCAACCTGACCGTCCTCGACGACGCGCTGCGCAACATCGTCGCCAACGGCAAGGACCCGGTCGACCTCGACGAGATCAGCAAGGACCTGACGGACAAGGCCACCTACGAGCTGCTCTCGCGCGGTGACACCCTCGGCGTCTTCCAGTTCGACGGCGGCCCGATGCGGTCGCTGCTGCGGCTCATGCGGCCGGACAACTTCGAGGACATCTCCGCCGTCGGAGCGCTCTACCGCCCGGGGCCGATGGGCGCGAACTCGCACACGAACTACGCGCTGCGCAAGAACGGCCAGCAGGAGATCACGCCGATCCACCCGGAGCTGGCCGAGCCGCTGGAGGAGATCCTCGGCCAGACCTACGGCCTGATCGTCTACCAGGAGCAGGTCATGGCGATCGCGCAGAAGGTCGCCGGGTACTCCCTCGGCAAGGCCG
>JAODNN010000130.1 GCA_025465355.1 Blastococcus sp.
AAGACGATCCAGGAGATCGCTCTGGGCGCGCACGGCACGGTCGCGCTGCCCGACGGGGTCGACGGCAACCTCGACGCCGAGGTCACCTACGACCCGCCGAACCTGACGTTCCCCTACGGCGCCTACGTCTGCGTCGTCGACGTCGACAAGGGCACCGGCAAGGTGAAGGTCCGGCGCTTCATCGCTGTCGACGACTGCGGCACCCGGATCAACCCGATGATCATCGAGGGCCAGGTGCACGGCGGCCTGACCGACGGCGTGGGCATGGCGCTCATGGAGTTCATCGGCTTCGACGAGCAGGGCAACTGCCTCGGCGGCTCGTTCATGGACTACCTGATCCCGACGTCGATGGAGGTGCCCGACTGGGAGACCGGTCACACCGTCACCCCGTCGCCGCACCACCCGATCGGCGCGAAGGGCATCGGGGAGTCCGCGACCGTGGGTTCGCCGCCGGCGGTGGTGAACGCCATCGTCGACGCACTCTCGCCGTTCGGCGTCACCCACATGGACATGCCGTGCACGCCGGCGCGGGTGTGGGAGGCCATGCAGGGCCGGGCCACCCCACCGATCTGAGGAATGCACCCATGTCCGTGACCGATGCGGCCGCCGAGCTGACCCGCACCCGGGAACCGTTCGTGCAGGCCACCGTCGTCCGCGCGCAGAAGCCGACCAGCGCGCACGCCGGTGACACCGCGCTGGTGCGCGCCGACGGGTCCATCGACGGCTTCGTCGGCGGCACCTGCGCGGAGGCGTCCGTACGGGAGTACGGGCTCGTGGCGCTGTCGACCAACGAACCCCTGCTGCTGCGCATCGTTCCCGGCGAGGTGGCCGGGGCGAGCGAGGAGGGCGCGGTCACCGTCGCCAATCCGTGCCTGTCCGGCGGGGCGGTGGAGATCTTCCTCGAGCCGCGGGTCCCCGCGCCGCGCGTGCTCGTGGTCGGCGACAGTCCCGTCGCCGAGGCGCTGGCCGACCTCGGCCGGCTGCTCGGCTTCGCTGTCGACCTGGTCGCGGGGGACCAGGCGCAACCCGCCGCCGGTGACGCCGCGCTCGTGGTCGCCTCGCACGGTCGGGGCGAGGAGCCGGCTCTGACCGCCGCGCTGCGCCTCGGCGTGCCGTACGTCGGCCTGATCGCGAGCCGGATCAGGGGCGCCGGCGTGCTGGCCTCGCTCGACGTCACCGACGAGGAGCGCAGCCGGGTGCACAGCCCGGCCGGTCTGGACATCGGCGGTCGGACGGCGGCGGAGATCGCGCTGTCGGTCCTCGCCGAACTGGTCGCCGAGCGGCGAGCGGCGGAGCGGCACGCGCCCGCCCCGGTGCCGGCGACCGCGATCGACCCGGTGTGCGGGATGACCGTCGCGGCCGTCGACAGCTCGCCGCACGTGACCGTCGACGGGACTACAACGTGGTTCTGCTGCGCCGGCTGCCGGTCCGCCTTCGTCGAGGACCCGGCCCGGTATGCCCGCACCGCCTGAGGGGGCGGTCGTGACGGCGGCGGCGCGCGCGGGCGCCGACGAGGAGGTGCAGGCCAGGCTGCCGGACGTCGCCGCGCTCGCCGAGGCGCTGGACGACGTCGACTACCTCGCCGATCCCGGCCTCGCCACGGCGATGTTCCTCGCCGTGCGGCTGCCGCAGCCGCTGCTGCTGGAGGGTGAGCCGGGCGTCGGCAAGACCGAGGCGGCCAAGGCGCTGGCCCGGGTGCTCGACACCCCGCTCTTCCGGCTGCAGTGCTTCGAGGGCATCGACGCCGGGGAGGCGTTGTACGAGTGGAACCATCCCCGCCAACTGCTGGGCATCCGGCTGGCCGAGGCACGCGGCGCGCCGCTGGCCGAGGACGACCTGTTCGGCCCGGAGTACCTGCTCCGGCGGCCGCTGCTCCAGGCGATCGAGCACCCCGGTCCGCGCCCGGCCGTGCTGCTGCTCGACGAGATCGACCGGGCCGACGCCGAGTTCGAGGCCTTCACCTTCGAGGTGCTGGCGGAGGCCGCGGTGACCGTGCCCGAGCTCGGCACCATCCGGGCGGCCCACCCGCCCGTCGTCGTCCTCACCTCCAACCGGACCCGCGACCTGCACGACGCGCTCACCCGGCGCTGCCTCTACCACTGGATCGACTACCCGGACCCCGAGCGGGTCGCCGAGATCGTCCGCCGGCGGGTGCCCGGCAGCGCCGAGCCGCTCGCGGTGGCCGCCGCGTCCGCGGTCACCCGGCTGCGGTCGCTGGACATGGTCAAGCCACCCGGCATCGCGGAGGTCATCGACTGGGTCGCGGCGCTGAGCCTGCTCGGGCTGACCCACCTCGACACCGCCGCCGTCGAGGCCACCTGGGGGGCGGTGCTCAAGAACCGCGACGACCAGGGGTTGGCGCAGGCCCGCGGACCGGCGTGGCTGGCCGGTGCCTGAGCTCCCGACCGTCGCGGCGGGTCCGCTCTCCGTCGGGTTGACCACGGCGATGCACCGGGCCGGGCTGCCCCTGAGCCCCGAACGAGCGGCCGGGCTGGCCCGGGCGCTGCGGTTGGTGCCACCGGTCGACCGCGCCGCCCTCTACTGGACCTGCCGGATCGCCCTGGTCACCGACCGCGCCCAGCTGCCCGTGTTCGACGCCGTCTTCTCGGCGGTCTTCGACGGGCGGCTGGACCCGGCCGACAGCCGTGGCGACCCCAGCGCGCCGCCAGCCATCGGCTCGGAGCCGCGCACCCGCCCGGCGGCCCCCGACCGCCGGCCGGGGAGGGAGGGGACGGCGCCGGAGAGCGGTGCCGGCCTGGCGTCGGGCGAGGACGGCGACGGCGAGGAGACCGAGCGCGAGGTCCTGGTGGCCGTCGCCTCGACCGAGGAGCGGCTGCGGCAGACGTCGTTCGCCGACCTGACCGCCGACGAGATCGGCGGCGTCCGTGACCTGGTCCGGCGGCTGGTGCTGAGCACTCCCGAGCGGCGCAGCCGGCGGCTCCGGCTCGATCGCCGAGGGGACCGGCTGGACCTACGCCGGACGGTCCGGGCCGCCCACCGGACCGGCGGCGATCCCGTGCGGCTCGTGCACGCGCGCCGCCGCACGCGGCCGCGCCGGCTGGTGCTGCTGTGCGATGTCTCCGGCTCGATGGAGCCGTACACACGGATCTACCTGACCCTGCTGCAGGGCGCGGTCGCCGGAGCGCGCGCGGAGGCATTCGTCTTCTCGACCCGGCTCACCCGGCTGACCCGGCAGCTGGCGGGCCGCGACCCCGACCAGGCGCTGGCCCGGGCAGGGGCGACGTCGTCGGACTGGGCCGGGGGCACCCGGTTGGCCGAGGCAGTCACCCGGTTCGTCGCCGATCACGGTCGCCGTGGAGTGGCACGCGGCGCCGTCGTCGTGGTGCTCTCCGACGGCTGGGCGCAGGACAACCCGGACGACGTGGCCGAGGCCATGCGGCGGCTGCGCCGGCTGGCCCATCGGATCGTCTGGGTCAATCCGCGGAAGGCA
This sequence comes from Blastococcus sp., assembly GCA_025465355.1. Lineage (GTDB taxonomy): Bacteria > Actinomycetota > Actinomycetes > Mycobacteriales > Geodermatophilaceae > Blastococcus_B. The sequence continues at coordinate 3,452 of JAODNN010000130.1, forward strand.
GCCCCCGGGTATGCGCCGCTGGTCGGGGGGATGGCGGCCGCGCTGCCGTTCTGCGACGCCTTCGTCAGCGGTCATGACCTCGTCGCGCTCGAGCAGGTCGTGGCTGCCGTAGCCGACGACCGGGCTCGCCCGGACCGATGGCGCCCGGAGGTCGGCGGCCTGCGTCGTCAGCGCTGCGCGCCCTGAACGTGGGGAATCCACCAGGGGGTCGCTCCCGGGCGCGGGAGCACTTCACAACCCGGCAGGTACGGAGCACGCTGGTCCTCGAGCTCGACGGTCACTGTCCCTACGCCAAGGGGGTGGACCGTGAGTGCAGCCGCCACCGCTTTCGAGCCAAAGGTCGCACCGTGCGGACACAGGCACGGCGGCGAGAGGTTCCTGACCGAGGACCACGCGGGCCTGGTCACCGAGGACCTGAGGTACTCCTGCGGGTGCCGGAGCGCCCGGGAAGAGTTCCACGACGGCAGCGTCCACCGCCTGGTCGTCCACCACAACGGAAAGGTGCTGGCGGACGAGGAGTGGCGCGGTGAGTGAGGGCGTCATACGCGGCTCCCACGACGTCCTGATCGTAGGAGGCGGCGCCGCCGGCCTGCGCGCCGCCATCGGCATCGCCGAGACCAATCCCCGGCTCGACGTGGCCGTGATCTCGAAGGTCTATCCGATGCGCAGCCACACGGTCTCGGCCGAGGGTGGCGCGGCCGGGGTCATCGCCGCCGACGACAGCCTCGACGAGCACTGCTACGACACCGTGTCGGGCAGCGACTGGCTGGGTGACCAGGACGCCATCGAGGCCTTCGTCCGCGAGGCTCCCGAGGAGCTCCTGCAGCTCGAGCACTGGGGCTGCCCGTGGAGCCGGCGTCCGGACGGCCGGGTCGCGGTCCGCGCGTTCGGCGGCATGAAGAAGATGCGCACCTGGTTCGCCGCGGACAAGACCGGCTTCCACATGCTGCACGCGCTGTTCCAGACGTCGCTGAAGTACAGCGAGGTCAAGCGGTACGACGAGGAGTTCGTGACCCGGCTGCTGGTCGACGACGGCCGGGTGCACGGCGTCGTGGCGATCGGCCTGATGAGCGGGCGGATCCAGGCGATCACCGCGAAGGCCGTCATCCTGGGCACTGGCGGCTGCGGCAAGGTCTTCCCGTTCACCACGAACGCCAACATCAACACCGGCGACGGCATGGCCCTGGCCTTTCGCGCGGGCGCCCCGCTCAAGGACATGGAGTTCGTGCAGTACCACCCGACCGGGCTGCCGTTCACCGGCATCCTCATCACGGAGGCCGCCCGAGCCGAGGGCGGGTGGCTGTTGAACAAGGACGGCTACCGCTACCTGCAGGACTACGACCTGGGCAAGCCGGCACCGACTCCCGAGCTTCGGAGCATGGAGCTCGGCCCCCGCGACCGCCTGTCGCAGGCGTTCGTGCACGAGATGGAGAAGGGCCGGACGGCGGACACGCCCTACGGCGCCGTCACGTATCTCGACCTGCGGCACCTCGGCGAGAAGCTGATCGACACAAAGCTGCCCTTCGTGCGCGAGCTGTGCCTGAAGTACGAGCGGATCGACCCCGTGCACGAGCTGATCCCCGTCCGCCCGGTGGTGCACTACATGATGGGCGGGGTCCACACCGACGTCGACGGCGCGACTCCCCTCGCCGGGCTGTACGCAGCGGGGGAAACCGCGTGCGTGAGCATCAACGGGGCGAACCGGCTCGGCTCCAACTCATTGCCCGAGTGCCTGGTGTTCGGCGCCCGCGCCGGGAGGGCGGCCGCCGAGTACGCCGCCGCTGCGGGCATCGCACCGTCCGTCATCGAGGCCCAGGCGACGGACGAGGTGCGCCGGCTGGAGCGCGACCTGTTGGGCAAGGGGCCGGGCACCGAAAGCATCGCCGCAATTCGGGATGAGCTGCAGTCCGCGATGGAGGAGGCCGCAGGCATCTTCCGGACCGGACCCGAGATGACCAAGGGCGCGGAGACCCTCGCCGAGCTGCAGGAGCGCGTCGGGAACGTGGGCCTCGCGGACACGAGCCGCTCGTTCAACACCGAGCTGATGGCCGCCCTGGAGCTGGCCAACATGCTCGACATCAGCGAGTGCATCCTCCAGGCCGGCATGCAGCGGGAGGAGTCACGCGGGGCGCATCAGCGCACCGACTTCCCGGCACGCGACGACGAACGCTTCCTGACCCATCTGTTGGTGCACCGCAATCCCGACGGGACGGCGCGGGTCGAGCGCCTCCCGGTGACCATCACTCGCTGGCCCCCGGGCGAGCGGGTCTACGGCAGGTAGCCACATGGCCGACAGCATCCAGCTGAGAGTGTCCAGATTCCGGCCCGAGACCGATTCGGCGCCGCGCTGGCAGGAGTACGACGTCCCTCTGCGGAAGGAGTGGACGGTTCTCGACGGGCTCAACCACGTCAAGAACGAGGTCGACACCACGCTGTCGTTCCGCTGGTCGTGCCGGATGGGCATCTGCGGCAGCTGCGGCATGAACGTCGAAGGCGAACCGAAGCTCACCTGCGGCACGTTCCTCAGCGACTACGAACCGGGCCCGATCACGATCGAGCCCCTCGCGAACTTCCCCGTCGTGCGAGACCTCGTGGTCGATCTGACCGACTTCATGGAGAAGTTGCCGCGCATCAAGCCGTGGATCATCCCGAAGGAAGACCACGGGAACGTCGAGCCCGACGTGGAGTTCCTCCAGACGCCCGGGCAGCTGGACGCCTACCGGCAGTTCAGCATGTGCATCAACTGCATGCTCTGCTACGCCGCCTGCCCGGTCTACGGGCTCGACCCGGAGTTCATCGGCCCGGCGGCCATCGCGCTCGCCGAGCGGTACGACCTCGACTCGCGAGACATAGGTAGTCCGGAACGTATGGACGTGCTCATCCAGCACGACGGCATCTGGGGCTGCACGTTCGTCGGCGAGTGCACCCGGGTCTGCCCCAAGCACGTGGATCCCGCGTCGGCCATCCAGCGGTACAAGCTGAAGGCGGCGCTGGGGACGGTGAAGGCCTTCCTGCTCCCGCGGGGCGCGCGATGACTCCCTCCGGGGGCACGCCGACCGATCTGCGCGTCTACCGGCCACGCCTCTCGACCTGGTGGTGGACCAGGAAGCGGACCTACTTCGTCTTCGTGATGCGAGAGCTGAGCAGCATCTTCATCGCCTGGTTCGTGGTGTACCTGCTGCTCTTGGTCTACGCCGTGGGCCAGGGCGAGGCGGCCTACCGGCGGTTCCTCGACTGGGCCTCCTCACCGTGGGTGACCGTCGTGAACGTCGTCGCGCTGGTCTTCGTGCTGCTGCACACGGTGACCTGGTTCAATCTCACCCCGCAGGCGATGTCGGTGCGCGTGATGGACCGGGCGGTGCCGTCCTTTCACATCATCGCCGGGCAGTACACCGGCCTGGTGGTGGTCTCCGGGTTCGTGTTCTGGCTGGTGACCCGATGACCAGGAGGCGGGTGGAGCCGCTCGTCTGGCTGATGTTCAGCGCCGGCGGGGTCCTGGCCGCCGTGTTCCTCCCGATCCTGGCGATCCTTTTCGGGCTGGTCTTCCCGCTGGGGTGGGCCGACCCCCCGGACTACCAGCACCTGCGTGCCGTCATCGGGCACCCCGTGACCTTCGTGATCCTCCTGGGCCTCTTCGTGCTGATGCTGGTGCACAGCGCACATCGCTTCCGGTACACGCTGTACGACGGGCTCCAGATCAAGCACAAGCGGACCGTCGCGGCGCTCTGCTACGGCACGGCGGTCGTGGGATCGATCGTCACGCTCGTCGTCCTCCTGGCAGCCGCCCGAGCATCATGACGGGGGTTGTCACAGCACGGGATGGGCCGGCACACCACTGCTCTGTTCGATGTCCCGGGCGGCGACGTCCAGCAGGAGATGGCTCAGCTCCGACAGCGCCCGGGCCGCCGCCAGTTCGTCTCCGATACTGGGCACGTCGCGGTCCACGGGGTGCAGCCGCGCGAGCCCTGTGCCGGTCAGGGACTGGGCTCGACCCGCATCCAGACGGGCGACGGCGCGGGTGCTGTCCTCGTGCTCGTCGATCTCGACTTGAACGGTCCACGTCTTCACGGCGTTCATGGCGATCCCCTCGGTCAGATGTGCTGTTCGCATTCTGCTGCGGGGGAGCGGTGGCGAAGCCGTCGTCGCCGCCCCGGCCATCGACGCCGGCTACCGGGCCCTCGCCGCCGAGCACGGCGACCCGGCCGGGGTGCTCACCGACAACGGCGCGGTCTTCACCGGCCGCTTCCGCGGCGGCGGCCGGGTCGCCCTCGA
>JAODNN010000137.1 GCA_025465355.1 Blastococcus sp.
CCGCTCGATTGTCGGCCACGTCCGGCTGATCCAGGCCGTCGACCCGTCCTATCCGATCATCCTGGGCAGCGACGGGCGGGTCATGGACGGCATGCACCGGATCGCCCGGGCGCTGCTGGAGGGCCGGACGACGATCGCCGCCGTCCGGTTCTCCACCGATCCCGAACCCGACTATCGCAACTGCCTTCCCGGCGACCTGCCGTACCCGGAGGCCTGATCGGCCAGCCAGCGGCGGGCCTGTCGGGCGCCGCGCAGCCGCACCACCATCACGCCTCGGGCCGCCGCGGCCGACAGTTCCTCGTCCGTACGACGCCGGTGCACACCGAACTCCCGGCTGAAGACGACTCGCAGCGGGTGGGAGGCGCGCCCCCAACCGGAGAACCGTTCGACGTTGCCGTTGTAGAAGGGCCGTTTCGTCACCGCCCTGGAGACCGACCGCCGCAGGAGACGACTGGCCACCACCGGAAACGGGTGGTCCAGCCAGACCACCACGTCGGCCGCGGCGAGCAACCGCGGCTTGACCGCCGGGTACTGATACTCGGTCACCCAGCGTCCGGTTGCCAGCATCGTGTCGACATCGGTCTCGAATTCGGGGCGAGGAATCCACCCCGGACCGTGCTGCAGCGCATCGATCTCCGTGTAGGGAAGGGCTCGCCACTCGGCCAGCGCGCGGGCCATCGTCGTCTTCCCCGCCCCCGAACTCCCCGCGATCAGCACCCGCTGCACGTCCCGTGGGAGTGGCGGAGGGAGCTCCCGCATCAGTGGGCGGCGGCGTCCCAGCTGGCACCGAAGCCGACCGAGACCTCGAGCGGCACCGACAGGGCGGCCGCCCCGGCCATCTCCCGGCGCACCAGGGCCTCGAGAGCCTCCCGCTCGCCCGGGGCCACTTCGAGCACGAGTTCGTCGTGCACCTGCAGCAGCATCCGCGACCGCAGACCCTCCGCGGCGATGGCCTTCTCGACGTTGAGCATCGCCACCTTGATCACGTCGGCCGCCGAGCCCTGGATCGGCGCGTTCAGCGCCATCCGCTCGGCCATCTCGCGGCGCTGGCGGTTGTCGCTGGTGAGATCAGGCAGATAGCGGCGCCGGCCGAGGGTCGTCTCGGTGAACCCGCACATCCGGGCCTCCTCCACGACGCCGTCGAGATAGTCGCGGATCCCGCCGAAGCGCTCGAAGTAGGCCTGCATCTGGCCGCGCGCCTCCTCCGGGGTGATGCGCAGCTGCTGAGCCAGCCCGTAGGCCGACAGCCCGTACGCCAGGCCGTAGCTCATCGCCTTGATCCGGCGGCGCATCTCCGGGTCGACGTCCTCGATCGGGATGTTGAACGCCCGCGAGGCGACGAAGGTGTGCAGGTCCTCCCCCGAGGAGAATGCCTCGATCAGGCCGGCGTCACCCGAGAGGTGGGCCATGATCCGCATCTCGATCTGGCTGTAGTCCGCCGTCATGAGCGACTCGTAGCCGGCGCCGACGACGAACGCCTGGCGGATCCGCCGCCCTTCGGCGGTGCGGATCGGGATGTTCTGCAGGTTGGGGTCGGTCGACGACAGCCGGCCGGTGGCCGCGATCGTCTGCTGGAAGGTCGTGTGGATGCGGCCCGCGTCGTCGACCATCGGCAGCAGCCCGTCGATGACCGTGCGCAACCGGGTGACGTCACGGTGGCGGAGTAGGTGCTCCATGAACGGGTGCCCTGTCTGTTCGAGCAGCCAGGTCAGTGCGTCGGCGTCGGTGGTGTAGCCGGTCTTGTTCTTCTTGGTCTTCGGCAGGCCCAGCTCGTCGAAGAGAACCGCCTGCAGCTGCTTCGGAGAGCCCAGGTTCACCTCGCGGCCGATCACGGCGTAGCACTCCGCGGCCGCGGACGCGACAGCGTCGGCGAACTCCCGCTGCAGTTCCTGCAGGTAGTCGACGTCAGCGGCGATGCCGCGGTACTCCATCGCGGCCAGCACCCGGGTCAGCGGCAGTTCGATCGCGCCCAGCAGCTGGTCTCCGCCGCGCTGGCCGAGCACCGTCTCCAGGGCGTCGGACAGGTCGTTGACGGCAACGGCCTTGAGGACGTCGGCGTGCGCGGCCTCCGCCGCGACGTCGTCCTCACTGGGCCCGAGCCCGTCCAGCGTCAGCTGGCCCTGGGGCTCGGCGGCGTCCTTCAGCTCGCGCCGCAGGTAGCGGACGGCGAGGTCGCCGAGGTCGAACGAGCGCTGACCGGGCATGGCCAGGTACGCGGCGAGCGCGGTGTCGCTGACGACCCCTTCCAGCTCCCAGCCGCGGGCCCAGATGGCCAGCAGCGGGCCCTTGACCTCGTGCACGACCTTCTGCGTGGCCGGGTCGGCCAGCCAGGCGGCAAGTGCCTGCTCGTCGGCGACATCGAGATCCGGCCCGAGGTCGACGAAGGTGGCGTGGTCGTTGGCCGCCGCGAGCGCCAGGCCGGTCAGCTCACCGGTTCCCCGGCCCCAGGAGCCCCGGAAGATGAGCCCGGTGCGGCCGGTTCCGGCGTTGGCCCGCAGCCACTCCCCCAGCCCGCCGCGGGGGATCTCGTCCTCCGCGACATCGAAGCCGCCCTCGACCTCGGGCTCGGCGCTGGTGAGGGTGGCGAACAGCCGGTCGCGAAGGACCCGGAACTGCAGGTTGTCGAAGAGCGTGTGGACCTCGTTGCGGTCCCAGGCCTGGACGGCAAGGTCCGCGGGCCCGAGCTCCAGAGGGACGGCGCGGTCCAGCTCGGTGAGCCGGCGGTTCTGCAGCACCGAGGACAGGTGCTCGCGGAGCTTCTCGCCGACCTTGCCCTTGACCGTGTCAACCTGGTCGACCAGGGCGTCCAGCGAGCCGTACTCGCGGATCCATTTGGCCGCCGTCTTCTCCCCCACGCTGGGGATGCTCGGCAGGTTGTCGCTCGGGTCGCCCCGCAGCGCGGCGAAATCGGGGTACTGGACCGGGGACAGCCCGTACTTGGTCTCGACCTCTTCCGGTGTGAAGCGGGTCATCTCCGAGACGCCCTTGCGCGGGTACAGGACCGTGACGTGCTCGTTCACCAGCTGCAGGGCGTCGCGGTCACCCGTGGCGATGAGCACGTCCATGCCCTGTTCGACGGCCTGGACGGTGAGCGTGGCGATGACGTCGTCCGCCTCGAAGCCCTCGGCGGTGATGACAGGCACACGGAGCGCCCCCAGCACCTCCTGCACGAGGCTGACCTGGCCACGGAAGTCGGTCGGGCTCTCGGAGCGGTTGGCCTTGTACTCGGCGAAGATCTCGCTCCGGAACGTCTTGCGGCCGACGTCGAAGGCGACGGCGAGGTGCGTGGGTTGCTCGTCGCGCAGGATGTTGATCAGCATCGACGTGAAGCCGTACACGGCATTCGTCGGCTGGCCGGTCGTAGTCGAGAAGTTCTCCACCGGGAGCGCGAAGAAGGCGCGATAGGCGAGCGAGTGCCCGTCGAGCAGCAGCAGACGTGGCCGCGGCCCGGTGCTGGTGGGAGCGGCGGTGGACGCGGGAGCAGAGACCGGAGCGGACATCGGTTCCGATCCTAGTGAAAGGACCCCGCTGCCCCCCGGCCCTCGCAAGCTCGGGCCGGGTCCCTGCAGCGGGGCCATCGCTCGCTACGGTGCCTCAGTGTGACGACGCCTCCCCCGTCCTGGATGCCCACGGACTCCTTCAGCCCGCTCGACGACAAGCTCGGTATCCGGATCATCGACTTCGACCCCGACCGGCTCGTCGCCACGATGCCGGTGAAGGGCAACGAGCAGCCCTTCGGTCTCCTGCACGGCGGGGCCACCTGCACGCTCATGGAGACGATCGGCTCGTGGGCGGCGATGCTCGGGGTCGGGCCGGACCGGAAGGCCGTCGGCATCGAGTTGAACGCCAGCTACGTGAAGGCGGCCACGTCCGGCGTCGTCACGGCGGTGTGCACGCCCGTACGGCGCGGCCGCACCCTCGCCACATTCCTCATCCAGGTCAACGACGACCAGGACCAACTGACCGCCACCGGGCGGCTGACCTGCATGATCCTGCCCGCCTGACGGCTGACGTTCAGCCCTCGGCGGCCGTGCCCAGCGCCGCGAACGACTGCGCCAGCGAGCGGCGCCGGGCGACCGCGGTGGGCCGCCGGGGTGCCGGCGCCATGCGCCAACTGCGCTGCCAGGCAGCGAGCGACCGGGTCAGCGAGTCGAGCGCGACGATCCGCCGGGTCGTGAGCGGCGCGAAACCCATGCGCGCGAAGAACCGCTGCCGCTCCGCCTCCTGCCCGCCGACAGCGGCCACCACGTGGGTGGCCCCGGTCTCCTGCGCGTAGGCGGCCGCCGCGCGGAGCAGGCAGGCCCCGGCGCCCTGCCGACGGTGGTCGCGGTGGACGACGAACGTGTCGACGGTGACCTGCGGGGCCCCGAGAACGAGGGAGAGCGGGTCGAGCCCCAGGACGGCGAGACCGACCGGCACCTCTCCCCCGGCACCGCCGGCCGCCGCGTTCGGGCCCGGCAGAACGGCCAGGACGACGCGGTGCCCCGGATCACCGAGCAGTCGTCGGAACCCGGCCGCGGCCGCAGCCGGCGGGGCATGCCCGGTGAGGACGTCTTCGGCGTGCGCCTCGGCGCGGTGCTGGCGGACCAGCGCGAGAACAACGGGCAGGTCCGCGGCACGCGCGGTGCGCGTCATCACACGGGACCGCGAACCGGTTCCTGACACGGGAGCCCTCCCTGGACGGTGGGTGGAGAGTGCACCTGCCGGGCACCGCGATCACGACGGCGCGCCGGGTGAGCATTCCCGTTGGTCCCACACGCCCCAAACGGCTGCTCCACGGTCAGCCGGCGAGCTCCTCGCCGAGATACGCGGCTCGGATCCGGTCGTCGGCGAGCAGTTCCCGACCCGATCCCGCCAGCACCAGCTCACCGGTCTCGAGCACGTAGCCGCGGTCGGCCAGCGTCAGGGCCTGCCGCGCGTTCTGCTCCACCAGCAGCACCGACACGCCGTTCGCGTTGATCCCGCGCACGATCTGGAAGATCTGCTCCACGATGAGCGGAGCGAGCCCCATGGACGGCTCGTCGAGGAGCAGCAGCCGGGGCTTCCCCATCAGCGCCCGGCCGATGGCGAGCATCTGCTGTTCGCCGCCGGAGAGGGTGCCCGCCTGCTGGGTGAAGCGCTCCTTGAGCCTCGGGAACATGTCGAGGACCTCGGTCAGGAGGTCCTGGTCCGGCGTCCGGAAGCGGAACCCGCCCATCTGGAGGTTCTCCTCCACCGTCATGCGCGGGAAGACGTGCCGGCCCTCGGGTACGTGACACACCCCGAGGTTGATCAGCTCGTGCGGGGGGATGCCGTCGATCCGGTGCCCGTCGAACGTGATCGAGCCGGCAGCCGGCCGGAGCATGCCCGACACCGTCTTCTGGGTGGTCGTCTTGCCGGCGCCGTTCGCGCCGAGCAGCGCGACGATCTCCCCCTCGTCGACGTGGAAGGAGATGCCCTTGATCGCCGTGATCGCGCCGTACCGGACCTCCAGGTCGACGACGTCGAGCAGCCTCTTCCGGGACTCGGTCGCGCCTCTTCCCTCGCTGGAGGGGACAGCGTGGCTCATGCCTGCTCCTCGCCTGTTGCGGGCCCGCCGGCGCTACCGGCGCCAGTGACGCCGCCGGACGTGTCGATGACGTGCAGCTCCGGCTGGTCGTGCGTGTCCAGCTCCGCCACCGCTTCCTCCTCCGACGTGCCGAGGTAGGCGGCGACGACCGCGGGATCACGCTGAATCTGCTCCGGGGTGCCCTCGGCGATCCGGCTGCCGAAGTTCAGCACGACGATCCGGTCGGCCACCGACATGACCAGCTTCATGTCGTGCTCGATCAGCAGGACGCCCACGCCGTCGTGGTTGACCTGCTTGATCAGTGCCGCCAGCTCCTGCTTCTCCGCCGGGTTGGTGCCGGCCGCCGGCTCGTCGAGCAGGATCACGCCGGGATCGGTGCCCAGCGCCCGGGCGATCTCGAGCCGCCGCTGCTCGCCGTAGGGCAGCGAGCCGGCGAGCTCGTTCGCCCGCCCCGCCAGGCCCACCCGGTCGAGGAGGGCATAGGCCTGGCTGGTCGATTCCCGCTCCTCGCGGCGCTGCCACGGCAGCCCGAGCATCGCCGAGACCGGTCCCGACTTCTGCCGGGTCTCGACCCCGACCTTCACGTTCTCCAGCGCGGTGAGCGCCGGGAACAGCCGGATGTTCTGGAACGTACGAGCGACCCCGAGGTGGTTGACGACGTGCGTCTTCTGCCCCAGCACGCTCACCGGCTGATCACCGGGCCGCGCGCGGAGCAGGATCTGCCCCTCCTGCGGTGTGTAGACGCCGGTGAGCGAGTTGAACAGCGACGTCTTGCCGGCGCCGTTGGGACCGATGACGGCGAGGATCTCGCCGCGACGCATCTGCAGGCTCACGTTCTGCAGGCTGGTCACGCCCCCGAACCTGAGGGTGACGTCCTGGACGTCGAAGATCAGGTCGTCGGGGTCCGCTGTGGTGGTTGCCTGAGTCATCGCCTCACACACCTTCCCCTGCCGGAACGGCGCGGAGATCCTGGTCGACGCTCGGATCGTGCCCCGCCAGTCCGGTGAGCTCGGCCTTGCGCCGTCGCGCCGGGATCAGCCCCGCCGGCCGGAAGATCATCATGACGATGAGGACGGCGCCGATCCACATGATGCGGTCCTCCGAAGGGACCTGGTCACGAAGGAAGTCGGGCAGCCAGGTCAGCACCGCGGCGCCGGCGATCGCGCCGGTCAGCGAACCCATCCCGCCGAACACCACGAAGGCGACGACCAGGATCGAGTTGTTCAGGATGAAGTTCTGCGGGTTGAAGTAGCCGACCTGGCTCGCGAAGAAGACCCCGGCCAGGCCCGAGGTGGAGGCTCCGATGGCGAACGCGAGGAGTTTCACCCGCGTGGTGTTCACGCCCGTGGCCTGGGCAGCCACCTCGTCCTCGCGGACCGCCGCCCAGGCGCGCCCGAGACGCGAGCCCTCCAGCCGCCAGAACAGCAGGAAGACGAGTGCCAGCAGGACCAGCAGCAGGTACCAGTACTGCAGTTGGCTGCCACCCCACTCGAACCGGATGAACCCGAGGTCGATGACCGGGTGGGGCACCGCCCTGGCCACGCCACGCGGGCCGTTGGTGAAGTCGCCCGGATTGTTGACCGCGATGATGCGGATGATCTCACCGAAGCCCAGCGTGACGATCGCGAGGTAGTCACCGCGCAACCGCAGCGTGGGGCCACCGAGGACGACGCCGGCGATCAGGCAGACAGCGATCGCGACCGGAATCGCCCACAGCGGGCTGAGATGGATCGGTGGCTGCACCGGGAGCGATCCGGTGAAGTACGCGGTCGTGTACGAGCCGAGGGCGTAGAACGCGATGTACCCCAGGTCGAGCAGACCGGCCCAGCCGATGACCACGTTGAGCCCGATGGCCAGGAGCACGTAGACCCCGATGTCGGTCACGAGCGCCTGCTGCCAGAAGGCCGTGGCCGTGGGCGGGTAGAACAACGCGAGACCCACCCCGAACAGCGTCAGGCTGAGCAGGGTGGTCGACGTGCCGACCTGGTGCAACCGACCGAGCGCCCCGCTGCCGCGGGCGAGGGCCGGCTCCGGAGCGATCACCGGTGCGCGCCGCGCGGCGATCAGGCCACCGGCGCCGGCACTGAACAGCGCGATGCACAACACCCAGCCACCCGTGCCGAGGTTCTGCCACTCCCCGGCAGAACCGGGGTAGCCGGCCTTGGTGGCAGTGGCGCTGATGTCGTGGAGGGTGGCGAGAGTGACGAGGATCGCGACCACGGCCCCGCCCGCCGCGACGTAGCCGAGCGTCTTCTGCGCGGTCCACACCGCCGTCGCGGCGAGCACGACGACCACCGCGAATACGGCGTAGCCGAGCCATGCCAGGTACGCGGAGGCGACGCCCGACAACGCCGAACCGGCGAAGAGGTGCTGTGTGTCGACCAGCGTCAGGTTCTTGCCGCCCGGATCGAACCAGGTCGCCGCGACGAGCGCCAGCACGCCGAGTACGACCCCCATCGCCACGAGCGGAAGCCCTGGCCGGAACGCCATCACCCGCTCCACGAACTCGCGGGTCCGTGCAGTCTCCACGCGGGACATGGCGGCCACGACGCCGGCACCGGCGAGCACGAGATTGCCGATCAGGGCGGTTTGCGCACCGAAGGAGTGGTCGATCCCCCCGGCGAAGGACACCGCGAGGGAGTGCGCCGCCACCGCGATCGCTCCGACCAGCACGGACACCGCCGCGCTCGCCCAGGCCAGCCAGCGCAGCCGCCACACGATCGCCGCCGCGGTCGCGGCCGCCGTCACCAGCAGACCGACCCACCACAGCCAGCCGAAGAAGATCCGCGCCACCGGCGCGACGGCGGGCGTGGACGTGACCGCAGCTCCGAACGTGGCGAGCTTGCCGTCGCCCAACGGGTCGTACCACTTCATCAGGAAGTACGACGCCAGCAGGATGAGCACACCCGCGAGGAGCGGACGGACACCCGGCCGGCCGGCATAGCGCCGCACGACGTCCTGATACGTGATGCCCAGGAAGACCAGCACGCCCACCAGCAGGAAGTAGAAGATGCGGGGGTTGAGGACCGCCTCGCGGAACGCCAGCCCGTAGTCGTCCTTCGACCCCTGCTGCTTGCCGACCATCATGGCCAGCACCACGGACCCGCCGAGGCAGGCGAGCAGCCGGCCGACCCACGGGGGGAGGGACACCCGCCGGTTCACGCCGCACGCCCCAGACGCTCGCCGAGGATGCCTGTCGGCCGGAAGACCAGGATGAGGATGAGGATCACGAACGCCACCACATCGGTCCACTGGATGCCGATCCAGGCAGTGCTGACCCACGGTGCGGTGGGGATCAGGTTCTCCGCGATCCCGAGCAGCAACCCGCCGATCATGGCGCCGCGGATGTTGCCGATACCACCGAGCACGGCAGCGGCGAAGGCCTTGATGCCGGGGATGAAGCCCATCGTGTTCGTGAACACGAAGGCGGTGCCGAAGAGGAACCCGGCCGCCCCGGCCAGCGCGCCGCCGATGATGAACGTGCGGGAGATCGTCCGGTCGATGTCGACACCCATGAGCGCCGCCGTGGGCGCGTCCTCGGCCGTGGCCCGGATGCTGCGACCCAGCTTGGTACCTGACACCAGCCGGTCCAGGAAGAACATGAGGAGCAGCGCGGCCACGATGATGATCACCTGAAGCAGACGCACGGGCGCTCCGGCGATGGTGAACAGCACCTTGTTGGCGTCGAAGTAGGTCGGGAACTGGTTCTGTCCCAGCCGGTTGAACATCTTCCCGAACAGCTGGGCCAAGAAGAAGGACGCGCCGATGGCGCTGATCAGGAACGCAAGTTTGGGTGCCCCGCGTCTGCGGAGGGGCCGGTAGGCCACACGCTCCAGCAGGAAGGCGACGGCGGCGCCCGTGATCGCCCCCGAGAGCAGGCCCGCGATGATCACGAAGACCGCGCCGAGGCCGGACACCCCTTGTCCGTTACCGACGATGGCGTGCACAACGAGGTAGCTGCCGAATGCCCCGGACATGAACACCTCGCTGTGCGCGAAGTTGATCAGTTGCAGCACGCCGTACACGAGCGTGTACCCCAGGGCGATGAGCGCGTACATCGAGCCCCGGGTGATCCCGAGGATCAGGTAGTTCAGGAAGTCGGACAAGGGCGAACGCCTCTCAGGTGAACCGGCTGGGAGCGAGGCTTTCCCCGGGCCCGGCCGCGGTGGCCGTCGGGGTCGGTCGTGAGCGCACGGCCCGCGAACAGGGCCCGCGAACAGGGTGCCGAGACAGTACGGGAGGGGCGGAGCGGACCACTCGGGCCCGCCCCGCCCCTCCCGTCATCATCGGATCGATCGACCGGCCGAAGGCTCGATCAGCCCTGGTCCTTGATGTTCCCCATCAGCACGATCTTGCCGGCCTTCTGGGTGTACAGGTTCACCGTCTGCGCGGACTGGTCCACCTCACCGGTCTTGTCGAACTTGACCGTGGTGGTGATGCCCTTGTAGTCCAGGGCATTCACCGCGTCGTTGACCGACTGCCGCGTGGGCGTACCCGCCTTGGCCGCCGTCTTGATCGCCTCGATCAGGGCGTTGGCCGCGTCGTAGGCCTCCGGGGAGTACGTCGACGGCGGGGTGTTGAACGCCGTCGTGTATGCCGCGTTGAACTCCTTGGCCGAAGGCGCGACGGTCGCGTCGGAGCAACCGCAGGTGAAGTACCAGCCGTCACCGGCGGCACCCGCACCATCGGTGAACACCGACGACTTGCCACCGTTGCCGGTGTACTTGTCACCCTTGAAACCGGCAGTCTGCAGCGCCTTCGCGAAGATCGCCGCCTGCGCGTCGTAGCCGCCGTAGAAGACCGCCTGGGCACCCGCCGCGGCGACCGTGGTCGCGGTCGCGCCGTAGTCGGTGGTCTTCGCGTCGACGCCGATCCGCTGCACCTTGACGCCGTGCTTCTCGAGCCCGGCCTGGAGCGTGTCGGCGACGCCCTTGCCGTAGTCGGAGAGGTCGTCGATCACGACGACCTTCTTGTAGCCCTTCTTGGCGAAGAGGTCAGCCGCCTGCGACCCCTCGACGTTGTCGGAGGGAACGATGCGGTGGAAGGTCTTGAACCCCTGCTCGGAGAGCGTGGGGTTGGTTGCCGACGGCGAGATCATCGTGAGCCCCGCGTCGCCGTACTTGGGGCCGACGGCCTTCGTGGCACCCGAGAAGGACGGGCCGACCACGCCGAGCACGGCGGTGTCCTGGAGGACCGACGCGGCCGCCGTGGGCGCCTGCTCCGGCGACCCCTGGTCGTCGGCCTTGAGCAGCGCGAGCTTGAAGCCCAGGTTGCCCGACTTGTTGGCCTGCTCGATCGCGACCTGGACGCCGTTGACCTCGTTGATCCCCAGCTGCTGGTTGTCACCGGACAGCGGACCCTGGAATGCGATCTTGTACGTGGCGTTGCCCGCCCCGCCGAGCCCGCTGCTGCTGCTGCCGCCGGCGGCCGTGCCACCCGAGCTGTTGGAGCACGCCGTGAGCATCAGCGCGCCCGCCAGGGTGAGCGGCAGGATGATTTTGCCTGCCCGAGTCGATCGCATGTACGTCCTCCTGCTTCTATCGCGGCTGCACCGCAGGCCGCGAAGAATTCCTGTTGGGTTGCACGGAAGGTAGGCACCGGATCCGGGCGTGTCTACGTTCAGGCCCGTATGCGCAGGTTCGCGTGATGAAAACGTGACGCGCGGCGCCGCACCCTTCACCGGACCGACGAGGCCTCGGATCAGTCGCCCGCCGGCCCCTGTGCGGCCTGGCCGGCGCCGGCATCGTGGGCCGCCAAGAGGTTCTGGGCCAGGGCTTTCATCGACGTCCGCTGGTTCATCGCCGTCCGCTGGATCCACCGGAACGCTTCCGCTTCGCTGAGCCCCTGGTCGGCCATGAGACGCCCCTTGGCCTGCTCCACGATCTTGCGGGTCTCGAGGCGGTCCTCCAGCGTGCGCACCTCCTCGTCCAGGGCACGCATCTCGGTGAACCGGGCCCGGGCCACCTCGATCGCGGGCACGAGGTCGTTCTTCGAGAACGGCTTCACCAGGTAGGCCATCGCACCGGCGTCGCGGGCCCGTTCCACGAGCTCGCGCTGACTGAAGGCAGTCAGCACGATCACGGGGGCGATCCGCGCGCCGGCGATCTGCTCGGCAGCCGAGAGCCCGTCGAGCACCGGCATCTGGATGTCGAGGATCACGAGGTCCGGCCGCAGCTCCGCGGCGAGGTCGACCGCCTGCTGTCCGTCGCCCACCTCCGCGACGACGGCGTATCCCTCCTCCTCGAGCATTTCTTTGAGGTCGAGGCGGATGAGCGCCTCGTCCTCCGCGATCAGGACCCTGGTCTGCTCGCTGGTCACGGCCGAAAGCGTAGCGACGTCAGCCGAGGAGGACCTCCCCGCTAGGCTGCTCGGGCAGCTGGGTATCCAGCCGGCCCCCGTACCCCAATCGGCAGAGGGAGCGGATTCAAAACCCGCGCAGTGTGCGTTCGAGTCGCACCGGGGGCACCGTTGACATCGTCCACGAGTTGATCATCGGCGAATGGTTGCCGCCTTCGGCGTGGCGCACAGCCACATGCCGATGATCAACACGGACGGGGTAACTACCGTGACCCCCGTGACCGAGCCCGCACCGCACATGACCCCCGAGCAGTTCCGGCAGCACGGCCACGAGGTCGTCGACTGGATCGCCGACTACTGGTCCCGCATCGGCACCTTCCCGGTGCGCTCGGAGGTCTCCCCCGGTGAGGTCCGGGCCGCCCTCCCCGCGGCCGCCCCGGAGCAGGGCGAGCCCTTCTCCGCCGTGCTCGCCGACCTCGACCGCGTCGTCCTCCCGGGGACGACGCACTGGCAGCACCCCGGCTTCTTCGGCTACTTCCCGGCCAACACCTCCGGCCCCTCGGTGCTGGGCGACCTCGTGTCCTCCGGCCTCGGCGTCCAGGGCATGTCCTGGGTGACCAGCCCGGCGGCGACCGAGCTCGAGCAGCACGTCATGGACTGGCTGGCCGACCTGCTCGGGCTGCCGGAGTCCTTCCGCTCCACCGGCACCGGCGGCGGTGTCATCCAGGACTCCAGCTCCGGAGCCAACCTCGTCGCCCTGCTCGCCGCCCTCCACCGAGCCGGCCGCGGCGCCACCCTGCGCCACGGCGTCGATCCCGACCGGGCCACCGTCTACGTCTCCTCGCAGACCCACTCCTCGATGGAGAAGGCCGTCCGGATCGCCGGCCTCGGTACCGACGCCATTCGCATCGTCGAGGTGGACGACGACCTGGCCATGCGCCCCGGAGCGCTGGCCGCCCGCCTGGAGCGAGACGTCGCCCGCGGCTACACGCCCGTGCTCGTCTGCGCCACTGTCGGGACGACGTCGACGACGGCGGTCGACCCGCTGGCCGAGCTGGGGCCGATCTGCCAGAAGCACGGCGTCTGGCTGCATGTGGACGCCGCGTACGCGGGGGTCAGCGCCGTCGTCCCGGAACTGCGGAAGCTGCAGGCCGGCGTCGAGTGGGCCGACAGCTACACGACCGACGCGCACAAGTGGCTGCTCACGGGCTTCGACGCCACCCTCTTCTGGGTCGCTGACCGCGCCGCCCTCACCGGGGCGCTGGGGATCCTCCCGGAGTACCTGCGCAACGCGGCCACCGAGGCCGGCACCGTCGTCGACTTCCGCGACTGGCAGGTCCCGCTGGGCCGCCGTTTCCGCAGCCTCAAGCTGTGGTTCGTGCTGCGCTGGTACGGCGCCGAAGGGCTGCGGAAGCACATCCGCGGGCACGTGGCGCTGGCCCAGGAGCTGGCCGGGTGGGCCGACGCCGACGAACGGTTCGACGTCCTCACCCCGCACCCGCTGTCGCTGGTGTGCCTGCGGCCCCGCTGGGCCGCCGACGTGGACGCCGACGTCGCCACGATGACCCTGCTGGAGCGGCTGAACGACGGCGGCGAGGTGTTCCTGACCCACACGACGGTGCACGGCCAGGCGGTGCTGCGCGTGGCCATCGGGGCGCCGGCCACCACCCGGGCGCACGTCGAGCGGGTGTGGGCCCTGCTCCGGGAGGGATACGACTGGCTGGCCGCCGACTTCGCCGCCGCGGCCGCCGAGCGCGCCGCGGCCCGTGAAGCCGAGCGTGCGGCCGCCCAGGACGCCGAGCTGGCCGCGGAGGCCGAGCGTCTCCACGTCGGCCAGGAGTGAGCCCTCAGTCCCCCCGGGACCGGATGAGCCCTTCCTGGGCGACGGTGGCCACGTGGGTGCCGTCGGCAGACCAGATCTGGCCGAAGCACAGCGCCCGCCCGGCGGTCGCCGCGGGGCTGTCGGTCTCGTAGAGGAACCACTCGTCGGCGCGCATCCGCCGGTGGAACCACACCGAGTGGTCCAGGCTCGCCCCGGCGAAGCTCCCCCAGCCGCCACCGAGCCGTGCGAATCCGGCCGAGAGCAGCGTCAGGTCGCTCACGAAGGTGAGCGCCGCGGCGTGCACCGCCGGGTCGTCAGGCAACGACGGGGCCACACGCAGCCAGGTGCGGGTCTGCGTGTGCGGAGGCGACTTGGGCGGCGGGAAGAACGGATCCTCCAGGAACCGCTGCTCGACCGCGATCCCCATCGCCTTCATGCCCTCGGCCAGCTCCGGATACTTCGCCGCCATGTCGTCGATCCCGGGCAGCTCGGAGGGCGGCGGGACGTCGGGCATCGGCAGCGCATGGTGGGCCGTGGGCTCCTCGCCGGCGTGGAAATCGGCGGTGAGCGCGAAGATCGCGACATCCTCGCCCTTCCGCCGCTGCCAGGCCACCACCCGACGGGTGGTGAACGAGCGGCCGTCACGCATCCGCTCGACGGCGTAGCGGATCTCCTCGTGCGGGTCGCCGGGCCGCAGGAAGTACGCGTGCATCGAGTGCACGTCCCGCTCGGCCGGGACGGTGCGCCCCGCCGCCACCAGCGCCTGCCCGGCGACCTGGCCGCCGAAGATGCGCTGCAGGCTCGTGCGGGGCGTGAGCCCGACGAACAGGTCGGGCTCCCGCTCCTCGAGGTCGAGCACGGCCATCAGCGCCGCTGTGCGGCCCTCGGCCGTGTCGCTCACGAGTCGGTGCCGACTTCGTGCACGCGGATCAGGTTGGTGGAGCCGACCGTGTTGGGCGGGCTGCCGGCAACGACGACGACGCGGTCGCCGACCTCGAGCCGGCCGATGGACAGCAGCGAGAAGTCGACCTGCTCGACCATGTCGTCGGTGTGCTGCACCGACGGGACCAGGAACGTCTCGACGCCCCAGGACAGCGCCAGCTGGCTGCGCACCCGGGCGTCAACCGTGAAGGCGAGCAGGGGCTGCCGGGGGTGCAGGGCGGCCAGCCGGCGTGTCGTCTGCCCGGTCTGCGTGAAGGTGGCCAGGGCCTTGACCGCCAGCGCCTCCCCGACGTCCTTGGCCGCGCGGACGATGGCCCCGGACCGGGACCGCGAGGGCCGGACCAGGTCGGGCACCCGCACATCGGCACTCTCGACGGCGTCGATGATCCGTTCCATCGTGCGGACGGCGCCGACCGGGTGCTTCCCCACCGACGTCTCCCCCGACAGCATCACCGCGTCCGCGCCGTCGAGCACCGCGTTGGCGACGTCGGAGGCCTCGGCGCGCGTCGGGCGCGACGAGTGGATCATCGACTCGAGCATCTGGGTGGCCACGATGACCGGCTTGTTCCGCTCACGGGCGGCCTGCACTGCCCGCTTCTGCACCAGGGGGACCTGCTCGAGCGGCAACTCCACCCCGAGGTCGCCCCGCGCGACCATGATCCCGTCGAAGGCCTCGACGATCTCCTCGAGGTTCTCCACGGCCTCGGGCTTCTCCAGCTTGGCGATGACCGGGACCTCGACGTCCTCCTGCCGCATGATCTCGCGGACCAGGTCGAAGTCCTTGGGCGAGCGGACGAAGGACAGCGCGATGAAGTCGGCCCCGAGGTGCAGGGCGAAACGGAGGTCGTCCTCGTCCTTCTTCGACAGTGCGGGGACGCTGACCGCCACGCCGGGAAGGGACAGGCCCTTGTTGTTGGAGACGGGGCCACCCTCGACGACCAGGCAGAACACGTCCGGCCCCTCGACGTTCACCACGGTCAGCGCGAGGTTGCCGTCGTCCACCAGCAGCCGGTCGCCGACCCGGACGTCGTCGGCCAGGTTCTTGTACGTGGTCGACACCCGCGCCGCCGTGCCCGGGACGTCCTCCACGGTGATGCAGACCTGGCTGCCGGTCGCCCAGATCACCGGGCCGTCGACGAACGTCCCCAGCCGGATCTTGGGGCCCTGGAGGTCGGCGAGGACCGCCACGGCGCGACCGGTGCGGTCCGAGGCCGCGCGCACCAGCCGGTAGGCGGTGGCGTGGTCCTCATGGGCGCCGTGGCTGAAGTTCAGCCGGGCCACGTCCATGCCGGACTCGACGAGGGCGTTGATCTGCTCGGCGGAGCTGGTCGCGGGGCCCAGGGTGCAGACGATCTTGGCGCGGCGAGACATGACCAGAACGCTATCTGCAGCCGACTGTCCCGCCCGAGGCGACCCTGGGCCTCAGCGGAGGGCGACCGATGTCGGCACCACCGGGCTCGGCAGCATCGTGCTGCCGGTGAGCCAGGTGTCGGCCGCAGCCGCGGCCGACCGCCCCTCGGAGATCGCCCACACGATCAGCGACTGGCCCCGGCCCATGTCCCCGGCCACGAAGACCCCGGGCACGGTCGACATGAACGTGGCGTCGCGCGCCACGTTCCCCCGACCGTCCACCTCGACCCCGAGCTCGTCGATTAGGCCTGTCCGCTGCGCCCCGGTGAAGCCCATCGCGAGAAAGACCAGGTCCGCGCGCAGCTCCCGCTCGGTGCCTTCGACCTTCTGGAACCGGCCGTCCACGCGCTCGACCTCGTGCAGCAGCAGCGCCCGCAGGTTGCCGTCGTCGTCGCCGAGGAACTTCTCGGTGTTGACCGAGTACAGCCGCTCGCCACCCTCTTCGTGGGCGCTCGAGACCCGCATGATCATCGGGTAGGTCGGCCAGGGGTTGTCCGTGGCACGACGGTCCGGCGGGGTCGGCATGATCTCCAGCTGGGTGACCGACGCGGCGCCCTGCCGGTGCGCGGTGACGAGGCAGTCCGCACCGGTGTCACCGCCGCCGATGATCACCACGTGCTTGCCGTGGGCGTTGATCGGCGGGTCGTCCAGCTCGCCCAGCGCCTGGCGGTTGCCGAAGGGCAGGTACTCCATGGCGAGGTGGATGCCGGCGAGCTCGCGGCCGGGGACGGCCAGGTCGCGTCCGATCGTCGCCCCGCCGGCGAGGACGACGGCGTCGTACTCCGCTCGCAGTGCCTCCGTGGACAGGTCGTCGTCCGCGCTGCCGCCGACCTCGACCCCGGTCACGAACCGCGTGCCCTCGGCCCGCATCTGGTCCAGCCGCCGGTCGAGCACGGCCTTCTCCATCTTGAACTCGGGGATCCCGTAACGGAGCAGGCCGCCGATTCGGTCGGCCCGCTCGTACACGGTGACGTCGTGCCCGGCGCGGGTCAGCTGCTGCGCGGCGGCGAGGCCGGACGGGCCGGAACCGACCACGGCAACCTTCTTGCCGGTGCGCTCCTGGGCCGGCTGCGGCTGCACGTTCCCGTCCACGAACGCGCGGTCGATGATCTCCCACTCGATCTGCTTGATCGCGACCGGGGACTCCTGCAGGTTCAGCACACAGGAGCCCTCGCACGGCGCCGGGCACAGCTTCCCGGTGAACTCCGGGAAGTTGTTGGTCGCGTGCAGCCGCTCGATCGCCTCGGTCCAGTCGTCGCGGCGAGCGAGGTCGTTCCACTCCGGGATCAGGTTGCCCAGAGGGCAGCCGTGGTGGCAGAACGGGATGCCGCAGTCCATGCAGCGAGCGGCCTGGGTCCGAACGGCAGAGACGGGGTAGACCTCGTCCTCGCCGCCGTCGCGGGTGAGGTAGACGTCCTTCCAGTCCATGATCCGGATATCGACGGGACGGCGCGGCGGCAGCTCCCGGTCGAACTTCAGGAATCCGGTGGCGTCAGCCACGTGCAGCCTCCTCCTGCGCAAGGTGTATGAGCCGTTCGGTGTAGTGCCGCGTCTCACCCACGTGCAGCCTCCATCACGGCTCGGTCGACGTCGTACCCGGCGGCCTCGGCCGCGCGTCGGGCTTCGACCGCGCGACGGTAGTCACGCGGCATGATCACGCTGAACTGCTCGGACCAGCGGCCCCAGTCGGCCAGCAGCGCGGCCGCCACGGGCGACTCGGTGTCAGCGGCGTAGCGGACCAGGACGTCGCGCAGCCACTGGGCCGATTCGCCGTCCAGGGGCTCGACGTCCACCATGTCGCCGTTGACCCGGTGCCGGGCCAGGTCGAGCACGTAGCCGATGCCCCCCGACATGCCCGCGGCGATGTTGCGCCCGGTCGACCCGAGGATGACCGCACGACCGCCGGTCATGTACTCCAGCGCGTGGTCTCCGGCGCCCTCGACGACGGCCAGCGCGCCGGAGTTGCGCACGCAGAACCGCTCGCCGACCCGCCCACGCAGGAAGATCTCTCCGCCGGTGGCGCCGTAGCCGATGACGTTGCCGGCGATGACGTTGTCCTCGGCCGCGAACGGCGCCTCGCGCGAGGGCCGGACCACGATCCGGCCACCCGAGAGGCCCTTGCCGACGTAGTCGTTGGCGTCACCGAACAGCCGCATGGTGATCCCGCGCGGCAGGAAGGCGCCGAACGACTGGCCGGCCGATCCGCCGAAGGTCAGGTCGATCGTGCCGTCCGGGAGCCCCTCCCCGCCGAAGCGGCGGGTGACCATCGAGCCGAGCATCGTGCCGACGGTCCGGTTGACGTTGCGCACCGGCAGCTCGAGCGTGACCGGGCGGGCGTCGAGCAGGGCACCCTCGCAGAGCTGGATGAGCGTCTGGTCCAGCGCGATGTCCAGGCCGTGATCCTGTCCACGCACCCGCCGCAGCGGGGTGCCCTCGGGCAGCTCGGGCAGCACCAGCATCGGCGACAGGTCCAGTCCGGCGGCCTTCCAGTGCTCGACCGCGGTACGGGTGTCGAGCAGCTCGGCGTGGCCGATGGCCTCGTCGATCGAGCGGAAGCCCAGCTCGGCCAGGTAGGAGCGCACCTGCTCGGCGAGGAACTCGAAGAAGGTGACGACGAACTCCGGCCGACCGGTGAACCGCTTGCGCAGCTCCGGGTTCTGCGTGGCGACGCCGACCGGGCAGGTGTCGAGGTGGCAGACCCGCATCATCACGCAGCCGGAGACCACCAGCGGCGCGGTCGCGAAGCCGAACTCCTCGGCCCCGAGCAGTGCCGCGATGATCACGTCGCGGCCGGTCTTCATCTGGCCGTCGACCTGCACGGTGATCCGGTCCCGGAGCCCGTTGGCCAGCAGGGTCTGCTGCGTCTCGGCAAGGCCCAGTTCCCACGGCGAGCCCGCGTGCTTGAGCGAGGTCAGCGGCGCGGCGCCGGTGCCACCGTCGTGCCCGGAGATCAGGACGACGTCGGCGTGCGCCTTGCTCACGCCGGCGGCCACCGTGCCCACACCGACCTCGGAGACCAGCTTGACGTGCACCCGCGCCTCGTTGTTCGCGTTCTTGAGGTCGTGGATGAGCTGCTTGAGGTCCTCGATCGAGTAGATGTCGTGGTGCGGGGGCGGGCTGATCAGGCCGACGCCCGGCGTCGAGTGCCGGGTGCGGGCCACCCACGGGTAGACCTTGCTGCCGGGCAGCTGGCCGCCCTCGCCGGGCTTGGCGCCCTGCGCCATCTTGATCTGGATGTCGTCGGCGTTCACCAGGTATTCGCTGGTGACGCCGAACCGCCCGCTGGCCACCTGCTTGATCGCCGACCGGCGCAGGTCGCCGTTCGGATCGGGAGTGAACCGGTCGGGGTCCTCACCGCCCTCACCGGTGTTGGACTTCCCGCCCAGCCGGTTCATCGCGATGGCGAGGGTCTGGTGGGCCTCCTGCGAGATCGAGCCGTAGCTCATCGCGCCGGTGGAGAACCGCTTGACGATCTCGCTGACCGGCTCGACCTCGTCGATCGGCACGGACGGCCGTTGCCCGGTCTTGATCGTGAAGAGCCCGCGCAGGGTGGCGGCCTCCTCCGACAGCTTGTCGACGGTCTGCGTGTACCTCTCGAAGACGTCGTACTGCCGCGAGCGGGTGGCGTGCTGGAGCAGGAACACCGTCTCGGGGTTGAACAGGTGCACCTCGCCCTCGCGGCGCCACTGGTACTCACCGCCGACCTCGAGCCGGCGGTGCGCCCGCTCGGTGGCGTTCTCCGCGTAGGCGCGGCGGTGGCGCATGGCCACCTCCTCGGCGAGGACATCGATGCCGACACCGCCCAGGGGCGCGGAGGTGCCGGTGAAGTACTCGTCGACGAGCTCCTTGGACAGGCCGACGGCCTCGAAGATCTGCGCCATCGTGTACGAGCCGACGGTGCTGATGCCCATCTTGCTCATGACCTTGAGCACGCCCTTGCCGAGCGCCTTGACCATGTTGCGGACCGCCTGCGCCGGCTCCACGCCGGTCAGCGCGCCGTCGCGGATGAGGTCCTCGATCGACTCGAACGCCAGGTAGGGGTTCACCGCGGCGGCGCCGTAGCCGAGCAGCAGGGCCACGTGGTGCACCTCGCGGCAGTCCCCGGACTCGACGACGAGGCCGATCTCCATGCGGGTCTTCTCGCGGACGAGGTGGTGGTGGACGGCCGCGGTCATCAGCAGCGACGGGATCGGCGCACGCTTCTCGTCACAGTCGCGGTCGGAGAGCACGATCGTGCGCGCCCCCGCGGCGATCGCCTTGGAGACCTTCGTCCGCAGCTCCTCGATGGCCTGGGCCAGCGCGGGACCGCCACCGTTGACGTCGAAGTGGCCGGTGATCCGGACGGCGGCGTAGCCGGGCAGGTCGCCGTCGTCGTCGATGTGCAGGATCTTGGCGAGCTCGTCGTTGTCGATGACCGGGAAGGACAGGAAGACCTGCCGGCAGGACGCCGGGGACGCGGCCAGCAGGTTCTGCTCCGGGCCGAAGGTGCGCCCGAGGCTGGTCACCAGCTCCTCACGGATGGCGTCCAGCGGCGGGTTGGTCACCTGTGCGAACAGCTGGCCGAAGTAGTCGTACAGCAGCCGGGAACGGTCCGACAGCGCGGCCACCGGGGTGTCGGTGCCCATGGAGCCGATCGGCTCGGCGCCGCTGGACGCCATCGGCGTCACCAGGACGCGCAACTCCTCCTCGGTGTAACCGAAGAGCAGCTGACGGCGGACGACCGATTCGTGGCTGGGCCGGGCACGACGGCGCTCGGGCAGGGAGGGCAGGTGGACCAGGCCCGCGTGCAGCCAGTCGTCGTAGGGCTGCGCGGCAGCCAGCGTCCCCTTGACCTCCTCGTCGGAGACGATCCGCCCGGAGGCGGTGTCCACGAGGAACATCCGGCCCGGCTGGAGCCGCCCCTTGGCGACGACGTCGGCTGCCGGGATGTCGAGGACGCCGACCTCGCTGGCCAGCACCACCAGGTCGTCCTTGGTGTGCCACCAGCGGCCCGGACGCAGGCCGTTGCGGTCGAGCACCGCGCCGATGAGCGTTCCGTCGGTGAACGCCACCGCGGCGGGCCCGTCCCACGGCTCCATGATCGAGGAGTGGAACCGGTAGAAGGCCCGGCGGGCCGGGTCCATCTCCTCGTGGTTCTCCCACGCCTCCGGGATCATCATCAGCACCGCGTGCGGGAGCGAGCGCCCGGACAGGTGCAGCAGCTCGAGCACCTCGTCGAACGTGGCCGAGTCGCTGAAGTCGCCGGCGGTCACCGGGAAGATCCGCTCCAGGCCGAGCTCCGACGCCGGGCCGGCGGGCCCGTCGAACAGCTCGGTCGCGAGCTTCGCCTCACGGGCACGCATCCGGTTCCGGTTGCCCTTGATGGTGTTGATCTCGCCGTTGTGCGCGATGAGGCGGAACGGGTGGGCCAGCGGCCAGCTCGGGAAGGTATTGGTCGAGAACCGGCTGTGCACCAGGGCGATCGCCGACTCGTACCGCTCGTCCCGCAGGTCGGGGAAGAACTGCGGCAGCTGGTCGGTGGTGAGCATGCCCTTGTAGGTGATGGTCCGCGACGACAGCGACACGAAGTACAGCGAGCTGCCCGCGTCGGCCGCGGCCCGCTCGGCACGCTTGCGCAGCACGAAGGCGCGACGCTCGAGCCGGGTCACCCCGTTGCAGACGACGTTGCCACCGAAGGCGGCCTCATCGGCCCGGGCGCCCATCGTCTCGGCCACGAACAGCTGCGCGAAGTGCGGCATGACCGCGCGGGCGGTCGGGCCGACGTCTGCGCCGTCCGGGTCGACCGGCACGTGCCGCCAGCCCAGGACGGTAAGGCCCTCCTCGGCGGCGAGCCGGGCGACGTCCTCGACCCGGGCGCACCGCTCCGCCTCGTCGGCGGGCAGGAAGGCGATGCCGACGGCGTACTCGCCCATCGGCGGCAGGTCGAAGTCCACGCCGGCACGCAGCAGCGCATCGGGGATCTGGGTGAGGATCCCGGCGCCGTCGCCGGAGTTGGGCTCCGATCCCGCGGCACCCCGGTGGTCGAGGTTGTGCAGTGCGGTGAGGCCCTTGGCCACGATGTCGCGGGACCGGCGCCCACGGGCGTCGGCCACGAAGGCGACACCGCAGGCATCCTTCTCGTTCGCCGGGTCGTAGAGACCGGAGGCCGGCGGAAGTGCCGAGAACGGCACGGCGGGGGCGGGGAACTCGGACATGTCACTCCCGTCGTCGGCGGCCGCCCGGACCCTGAAGGAGGTCGCGGGCGGGGGCGGTGAGCCCAGCCGGTGGTCAAGGGCGGCGAAGCAGGCGGCGCGGTGCGGGCGCAGAGCGCAGGCCCAACGGGTGGTGACCGCTGGGCAGTCGTCCGCGGGGCGACGCTGGCCCGGTTCCGACGAGTGCGACCCGTCCAGGATCGCCGGCGGGTCAGCTCGAAGGGTACACATCCGTAACACGAGAACCACACGGCCGATTCACGGCTTTTGGCGCGACCTACCGGCGAGTAGAGAGGCCCACCTGGGAAGAACCTGGGAAGAGCTCAGCCCTCGCCCGCCGGGCGGTGATCAGCATCACCGGCCGCAGGGATCGCGACGCCGTCGTCCGCCGGTTCCGTGGCACCCCGCGTGATGACCTCCCGTGGCCGACCGCGCATGTGGACGAAGTAGGCCAGCCCACCCAGGCCCACCAGGATCGCGGTGAACACGTTGAGCCGGACCCCGAAGAAGTGCTCGGCGGGATCGCTGCGCAGCAGCTCCACCCCCAGCCGGCCGATGCAGTAGGCGACCACGTACAGGGCGAAGGCCCGGCCGTGACCCAGCCGGAAGCGCCGGTCGGCCCAGACCACGAACGCGGCGGCCGCCAGGTTCCAGATCAGCTCGTACAGGAACGTCGGGTGGTAGTAGCCCAGCACCACCGGGTGCCCATCGGGCCCGATGACGGCGTGCCCACCGTCCCACTGGTAGACGCGCAGCCGCCACGGCAGATCGGTCAGCCCGCCGTAGAGCTCGTTGTTGAACCAGTTGCCCAGCCGGCCGATGGCCTGGGCCACCAGCAGACCCGGCGCCAGCGCGTCGGCGAAGGCCGGCAGTGGGATCCCCCGCCGCCGGCAGGCGATCCAGGCGCCGACTCCACCGAGCGCGATCGCCCCCCAGATGCCGAGGCCGCCCTCCCAGATGGCGAAGGCCCGCAGTGGGTGGCCTCCGGCCCCGAAGTACGGGCGGGGGCTGGAGATCACGTGGTAGAGCCGGCCGCCGATGATGCCGAACGGCACCGCCCACACCGCGATGTCGAGCACGTCCCCGCGGGCACCGCCCCGGGCGACCCACCGCTTCTCGGTGATCACGATGGCCGCGACGATTCCGGCCACGATGCACAGCGCGTAGGCCCGGATCGGGAGCGGGCCGAGTTGCCAGACGCCCTGCGTCGGGCTGGGGATGGTCGCAAGGATCACGTCCGGACCCCCGCGGCCAGGTCCTCGGACAACGCACGGACGCCGTCCGGCCCGCGGCCCTCGATCAGCTCACGCACGTAGGCGGATCCGACGATGACCCCGTCCGCGTAGCCGGCCAGCTCAGCGGCCTGGGATCCGTTGGAGACCCCGAGCCCGACGCAGATCGCCAGGTCGGGTGCCACCGCACGGGTCCGCGTGACCAGCTCCTCCGCAGCCCGGCCCACGGTGGCCCGGGTGCCGGTGACGCCCATCGTCGAGGCGGCGTAGACGAAACCGCGGCACGCCTCGGCGGTCGACCGCAGCCGGGCGTCGGTGGACGACGGCGCGACGAGGAAGACCCGGTCGAGGTCGGCCCTCTCCGTGGCGGCGATCCACTCGGCGGCCTCGTCGGGGATCAGGTCGGGGGTGATGGCCCCCGCGCCCCCGGCGGCGGCCAGATCGGTGGCGAACCGCTCGACCCCGTAGCGCTCGATCGGGTTCCAGTAGCTCATCACGACCGGGACGGCTCCCGCGGCGGCGACCGCCTCGACCGCCCGGAGCACGTCCCGCATGCCCACCCCGGCGCGGACGGCGACGTCGACGGCCTGCTGGATCACCGGCCCGTCCATGCCGGGGTCGCTGTAGGGCACCCCGACCTCGACCACGTCGGCGCCCGCCTCCACCGCGGCGACCATCGCGGCGATCGAGTCCTCGACGTTCGGGTAGCCCACGGGGAGGTAGGCGATCAGCGCGGCCCGGCCCTCCGCCTTGGCCTTGCCGATGCACTCGGCGAGCTTGCTCACGCGGTCTCTCCTGCCTCGGGCCCGGCGACGGCCTCGTCGTTGCTGATCGCGCCCTCGGTCGGTTGCTGCTCGGTGTCGAGGCCGGGGCCCGGGTCGACGTCCTCACGGTCGCCGAGCCCGAACCACGTCGAGGCGGTCTCGACGTCCTTGTCGCCGCGGCCGGAGAGGTTGACCAGCAGCAGCGCGTCCGGGCCCAGTTCCTTGCCCAGCGTCAGGGCACCGGCGAGGGCGTGCGCCGATTCGATCGCCGGGATGATGCCCTCCGTCCGGCAGAGCAGCGCGAACGCCTCCATCGCCTCGGCGTCGGTCACCGCCCGGTACTCGGCCCGGCCGATGTCGTGCAGGTAGCTGTGCTCAGGGCCGACGCCGGGATAGTCCAGTCCGGCGCTGATCGAGTGCGACTCGATCGTCTGGCCGTTGTCGTCCTGGAGCAGGTAGGAGCGCGCGCCGTGCAGGACGCCCGGGCTCCCCCCGGTGATCGTCGCCGCGTGCCGGCCGGTGTCGACGCCGTCGCCGCCGGCCTCGAGTCCGAGCAGCCGGACGCCGTCGTCGGGCAGGAAGGCGGTGAAGATGCCGATCGCGTTCGATCCCCCGCCGACGCAGGCGAGGACGGCGTCGGGTAGCCGTCCCTCACGCTCGAGCACCTGGGCGCGCGCCTCGTCGCCGATGACCCGCTGGAAGTCGCGGACCATCCCGGGGAACGGGTGCGGGCCGGCGACGGTGCCGAAGACGTAGTGCGTGCTCTCGACGTTGGCCACCCAGTCGCGGAACGCCTCGTTGATGGCGTCCTTGAGGGTGCGGGAGCCGGTGGTGACGGGGATGACCTCGGCGCCGAGCAGCCGCATCCGCGCGACGTTGAGCGCCTGCCGCCGGGTGTCCTCCTCGCCCATGTAGACGGTGCAGGAGAGCCCGAGCAGCGCAGCGGCAGTCGCCGTGGCCACGCCGTGCTGGCCCGCCCCGGTCTCGGCGATCACGCGGGTCTTGCCGAGCCGCTGCACCAGGAGCGCCTGGCCGAGCACATTGTTGATCTTGTGTGAGCCGGTGTGGTTGAGGTCCTCGCGCTTGAGCAGCACGGTGGCGCCGCCGGCGTGCTCGGCGAACTTCGGCACCGCGGTCAGCGGCGTGGGCCGGCCGGAGTACTCACGCTGCAGCCGGCCGAACTCGGCCAGGAACTCGGGGTCGTCCCGCATCGCCTCGTAGGCGGCCGCGATCTCGTCGAGGGCGGCGACGAGCGCCTCCGGGACGAAGCGACCACCGAAGATCCCGAAGTGTCCGGCGGCATCCGGCCACTCCGAGCGCGCCGGCGCGACACGCTCCCCGGACGGCTGGACAGCACTGGTGGTCATGGGCTCAGTCTCCCGCGCCGTCGCACCTGCCCGGTGGAGGGGGTCGGCGTGAGGTGGTGCGGCGGGTCAACGACTCGTGCGCGGCGTGGCCGGGTGCGAGCCCGCCGTCACGAGATCGGCGACCGCCTGGCGGGCGTCACCGGCCGTGACGAGGCCCTCCCCGACGAGGACGGCGTCGGCCCCGGCGGAGGCGTAGCTGATCAGATCGTGCGGCCCGCGGACGCCGGACTCGGCCACCTTGACCACGCCGGACGGCAGGCCAGGGGCGATCCGCTCGAAGGTGGAGCGGTCCACCGACAGGGTGGTCAGGTCGCGGGCGTTGACCCCGATGATCGAGGCGCCGGCGGCGAGCGCCCGGTCGGCCTCCTCCTCCGTGTGCACCTCCACCAGGGCGGTCATGCCGAGCGACTCGACCCGCTCGAGCAGCCCCAGCAGGGCGTTCTGCTCGAGCGCGGCGACGATCAGCAGGACGACGTCGGCGCCGTGCGCGCGGGCCTCGTGCACCTGGTAGCTGCTGACCACGAAGTCCTTGCACAGCACCGGCACGTCCACGACCGCGCGGACCGCATCCAGGTCGGCCTGGGATCCGCCGAAGCGGCGCCGCTCGGTGAGGACGCTGATCACCCGCGCCCCCCCGGCGGCGTACTGGCCGGCCAGCTCGGCCGGGTCGGGGATGTCGGCCAGCTCGCCCTTCGACGGGCTGCGCCGCTTGACCTCCGCGATGACCCCGACACCGGGGGCGCGAAGGGCGGCCAGCGCGTCGAGCGCCGGGCGGGCGTCACGGGCGGCGGCCTTCACGGCCTCCAGCGGCGTGAGCGCCTCTCGCGCGGCGACGTCCTCACGGACTCCCGCCACGATGTCGTCGAGCACGGTCACGCGTGCGCCGTCCGCGAACGGGCGGTCTCTGGCCCGCGGTCTCCTGGCTGTCGCACAGATTTGTCCCCTCACCAGCCGGATGGGTGGACCCACTCTAGAACCGGCCCCATCCCCGACCGGCTCGGGGGCGCGTGCGGCGGGTCCCTGCCGTTCCGCTATACGCCGTTCCGCTATACGTCGGCCGCGTCGGTGGGATCCTCGCCGCGGTCGAGCGCCCGCCAGGCCGCCTGGGCGCGGTCGTCGTCGGTGCGGGGCGGCGACGCGGACACGGGCAGCGCCCCCTCCCGCTCGTACTTGCGGCCCATCCCCGGCCAGCGGCGGCCACGCATCACCACGAGCAGCCCGGTCGCCGCACCGAGCACACCGGCCACGATCGTGAGCACGGGCCACGCGTCACTGATCCCGACGGTCACCGGGCCGGGCCATCGGCCGACACCCGGCAGCCCGGTCGAGGAGTCCCTCAGCCCGCCGGTGAGCGCGCGCAGGCCCGACCACGCCAGAACGCCGCCGGCCACTGCCATGAGCAGCCCCACGGCCACCCGGCCGGCACCGCGAACGGCCAGCAACGCGACGGCCGCGGCCAGCAGCACCAGGCCGGCGGCCGGCACGAGCGGGGCTGCGCCACTCCCGGTGAGGACGTCGGTCAGCGGCGGCAGCGGTACCTGCCGGGCGACCGTGACCGTCGCCCAGGTCTGACCGCCGGCCGACAGCGCCAGGGCACCGGCGACCACCGCACCGGCCACGGCCAGGCCGAGCTCCCTACGGGGAGTGGCAGGCGCCGGCCCTGGTTCGCTCCCGCGGGGCGCGCCGCTCACGGCAGTTCCCGCAGCCCCTCCGCCGTGGCGATGGCGGTCAGCACGGCACGCGCCTTGTGCCGGGTCTCGGCTTCCTCGGTGGCGGGGTCGCTGTCGGCGACGATGCCGGCGCCGGCCTGCACGTACGCGCGTCCCTGGTGGAGGACAGCGGTCCGGATGGCGATGGCCATGTCCATGTCACCGCTGGAGTCGAGGTAGCCGACCGTGCCCGCGTACAGCGCCCGCCGCGTGGGCTCGAGGGACTCGATGATCTCCATGGCGCGCGGTTTCGGCGCACCGGAGACGGTGCCGGCCGGGAACGTCGCGTCGAAGACGTCGAGCGCGTCATACGCGTCCGCCACCTCCCCGGAGACCGTGGACACCATGTGCATGACGTGGCTGTAGTTCTCGATCCGCATGAAATCGGGGACCTCGACGGTTCCGGGGACGCACACCCGGCCGAGGTCGTTGCGGGCCAGGTCGACCAGCATCACGTGCTCGGCCCGCTCCTTGGGGTCGGCGAGCAGTTCCCCGGCCAGCCGCACGTCCTCCTCCTCGTTCGCGCCGCGGGGCCGGGTGCCGGCCGGCGGGTGGACCACCGCCGACGTCCCGGTCACGGTGACCAGGGCCTCGGGCGAGGAGCCGACCACGTCGAAGGGACTGTCCCGGCCGGCGAAGCGCAGCAGGTACATGTACGGCGAGGGGTTGGTCGCCCGCAGCACGCGGTAGACATCGAGCGCGTCGACGTCCGTCGTCGTCTCGAAGCGCTGGGCCAGCACGACCTGGAAGGCGTCCCCGGCCCGGATGTGCTCCCGGACGCGCTCGACCCCCTTCTCGAACACCCCGTCCGCCATGTTGCTCGTCGCGCGGGGAGCCTCGGCGATCTCCAGCACGGCGACCCCGGACGGCGCGGCCTGGGTGAGGTCCGCGGCCATCGCGTCCAGCCGGGCCACGGCGTCGGCGTACGCATCCGCGCCGCGCAGCGCGTTGGCGATGAGCAGCACCGTGCCGTCGGTGTGGTCGAGCACGGCCAGGTCGGTCACCAGCATCATGGCCAGCTCGGGCATCCCGAGGTCGTCGGTGCTGCTCTCCGGCAACCGCTCCAGCCGCCGGACGACGTCGTAGCCCAGGTAGCCGACCAGCCCGCCGGTCAGCGGCGGCAGGCCGGTATCCCGCGGCGAGCGGAACCGGCGCGCGAGTGTGCGGACGGCGGCGAGCGGGTCGGCCGGCAGATCGTCGGTGAGCCCGGGGACGTCGTCCCCCAGCCACTGCGTGACGCCGTCCCGCTCGGTGAGCACCCCGGCGCTGCGCACGCCGACGAAGCTGTAGCGCGCCCAGCGCTTGCCCTGCTCGGCGGACTCGAGCAGCACCGTGCCGGGGCGGTTGCCCGCCAGCTTGCGGTAGATGCCGACGGCGGTCTCACTGTCGGCCAGCAGCTTGCGGGTGACCGGCACGATGGGCTGGTCCATCGCCGCGAACTCCTCGCGGATGGGAGAGGTGACGCCGAACCTCATGCCGCAGTCCCCTCGACCGCGGGCAGCGACCGGAAGAAGCAGCTCCGCTCCCCGGTGTGGCAGGCCGCGCCCTCCTGGTCCACCAGAACCAGCAGCGCGTCGCCGTCGCAGTCCAAGCGCACGTCGCGCACCCACTGCCGGTTACCCGAGGTCTCGCCCTTGACCCAGTACTCCCCCCGGCTGCGCGACCAGTAGGTGGCGCGCCCCGTGGTGAGGGTGCGGCGCAGCGCCTCGTCGTCCATCCAGGCCAGCATGAGCACCTCACCGGTGTCGTGCTGCTGGACGACGGCGGCAACCAGACCGGCGGGATCGTGCCGCAGCAACGCGGCGACCTCTGGATCGAGCGGCGGGACCTCGGACATGACCGCAAGTGTGCCGTGCCGCCTCGCTACCGCCGCGGAGTCCCGTCGAACCAGTGCCGTCCGGAGCCGGACACCACCAGGCCCACCGCGACGAGCGGCGCTGCGGCATAGAACAACGAGAACACCCCGAGGGCGTCGCCGGGCGTGGGCCCGGCGACGTCGCTGAACACGCCGTGCACCCGGATCACCCAGTACGCGGCGAGGATCACCTGGACCAGATGTGCGCCGACCAGCATCAGCCAGGCGGCGCCGCTGCGCCGGTTCAGGGCGACGATGCCGGCCGCGATCAACGCGGCCACCGAGACCGCCTGCACGGCGGCCAGCACGGTGCCCTCGGTGACCAGGGCGTCCGCCGCGCGGGTGGGCTGCTGGCGCGTCGCGATGTGGGCGATCGAGAGGACCATCCACAGGTACAGCGAGGAGAGCAGGACCAGCCCCGCCTGGACGAACGACAGCACCGCGGCGCCGATCACCTGGCCAGGCCTGCTCGGCCCCCGTGGCGGGGGCGGAGCCCACGGCAGCGGGTGGCCGTAGGGCGGTGGGTAGCCGGACGGGATCGGGTAGCCGTCAGGGGCTGCGCCCCACTGAGGGGGCGCATTCGGGGCGGTCTGCGGTGGGCCGGCGTACGGGGCGCCCGGGACGGTAGGCGTCGCCGGGTCGGCCCACGGGTCGCCGCTCACAGGGTCGCCGGTCACAGGGTCGCCGGTCACAGGGCCGCCGCGGCCGCGCGGCCGGCGACCCGGCCGGAGAACAGGCAGCCGCCGAGGAAGGTCCCCTCCAGCGACCGGTAGCCGTGCATCCCCCCGCCGCCGAACCCGGCCACCTCACCGGCCGCATAGAGGCCGGGGAAGACCTCCCCGCCCGGGCGGAGCACCCGTCCGGACAGGTCGGTCTCCAGCCCGCCGAGGGACTTGCGGGTGAGCAGGTTCAGCCGGACGGCGATGAGCGGGCCGGCCTCGGGGTCGAGCAACCGGTGCGGCGGCGCCACCCGGATGAGCTTGTCGCCCAGGTAGTTGCGGGCGCCGCGCACGGCGGTGAGCTGGGCGTCCTTGGTGAAGGGGTTGGCGATCTCGCGGTCGCGGGCGACCACCTCGCGCTCGATGTCGGCGAGGTCCAGCTCCGGGGTTCCCCCGGTGATCCGGTTCATCCCGGCGACGAGCTCGGGCAGCGTCGTCGCGACGACGAAGTCCTCCCCGCGATCGAGGAAGGCCTGCACGGGAGCGGCGACCCCGGCCCTCGCCCGGCCCAGCAGCAGCTTGACGTCCTTGCCGGTGAGGTCGGGGTTCTGCTCGGAGCCGGAGAGCGCGAACTCCTTCTCCACGATCTTGTGGGTGGCGATGAACCAGGTGTGCTCGTACCCGGTCTGCCCGATGTGGGCCAGCGTCCCGAGGGTGTCGAAGCCCGGGAACAGCGGGACCGGCAGGCGACGGCCGACGGCGTCCAGCCAGAGCGACGAGGGGCCGGGCAGGATCCGGATGCCGTGGTCCGCCCACACCGGCGAGTGGTTGGCGATCCCCTCGGTGTAGTGCCACATCCGGTCGCTGTTGACCACGCTGGCGCCGGCCGCCTCGGTGGCCTCGAGCATGTGCCCGTCGACGTGCGCGGGGACGCCGGACAGCAGCCGCCGGGGCACCGGACCGAGCCGGGCCGGCCAGTTCCGGCGCACCAGCTCGTGGTTCCCGCCGATGCCGCCGGACGTGACGACGACGGCCTGCGCGGCGATCTCGAAGGGTGCGACCTCGGTACGCGAGCTGGCCTCCCCGCGGGCGACCCCGCTGGGTTCGAGGACGCTGCCCTGCACGCCGGTGACCGTGCCGTCGGTGACGACCAGCCCGGACACGCGGTGCCGGAAGCGCAGCTCCACCAGCCCGGCGTCGACGGCGGCCCGGACGCGCCGGGCGAACGGCGCCACCACGCCGGGGCCGGTACCCCAGACGATGTGGAAGCGCGGCACCGAATTGCCGGGGCCCGTGGCGCTGTAGCCGCCCCGCTCCGCCCAGCCGACGACCGGGAAGAAGCCGACGCCCTGCTCCTTCAGCCATGCCCGCTTCTCCCCCGCGGCGAACTGCAGGTAGGCCTCCGCCCACTGCCGCGGCCAGTGGTCCTCACGGCGGTCGAACCCCGCGGTGCCGAACCAGTCCTGGCGGGCCAGCTCGAGCGAATCGTGCACCCGGAGGTGCCGCTGCTCCGGGGAGTCGATGAGGAACAGCCCGCCGAACGACCACCAGGCCTGCCCACCGAAGGAGGCCTCGGGCTCCTGGTCGAGCAGCATCACGCGCTTGCCCGCATCGGCCAGCTCGGCGGTCGCGACCAGCCCGGCCAGCCCCGCCCCCACCACGACGACGTCGGCCTGTGTGCGGTCGGTTCCGCTGTGTTCGCTGCTCACCCGCGCGACGCTATCGGGAACCCGCTGGTCGGCGCCGTCCCCCCGGAGAGCGACTCGCCCGGCCGGGCGCCGTCCACGCGCGGACCGGCCGCCGCAGGCTGAGCACGAGGCTGCCGAGCGGGCCGAGCAGGAGCAGCACCGCCGTCCACATCTCGCGTCCCGCTCCGAGCGCGCCGAGCAGCGCCACCAGGGCGAGCACCACCACCGACAGGAGGGCCGCGGCAGCGGCGGAGACCAACCAGGCCCGCCGACGGCCCCGCAGCATCAGCACCGCCCCGGACACCGATCCGACGGCGAGCAGCAGCGGTGCCAGGACGTAGGCGGAAAGCCGCGGGCCGGTGTCCCAGAGCAGCCAGGCGAAATACACATCCTCAGCCGCCGCGATCACGCCGAAGGCAGCCGCGAACGGCACGACCTGAGGGCGTTCCCGCGGGTGGGACGTGGACCGTCCGAGGCGGTGGCTCGAGGTCGACGGCACGAACCGCAGCGTAGGTCGCGCTGGTCAGGCGACCGGTTCGGGCTCGCCCGCCGAGGAGCGCCGCCAGGAAGCGTGCAGCCGGGCGTAGGGCCCCTCGGCGTCGACCAGCTCCGCGTGCGTCCCGCGCTGGACCACCCGGCCGGCGTCGACGACCAGCACCTCGTCGGCGCGCTCGGCGGTGGACAGCCGGTGCGCGATGGTCAGCGTGGTGCGCCCGTCGGTGAGCGTGTCGAGTGCACGGGTCAGCCGCTGCTCGGTCGCCGGGTCCACGGCGCTGGTCGCCTCGTCCAGCACCAGCAGGTCCGGGTCCGCGACGTAGGCCCGCGCGACCGCGACCAGCTGCCGCTCCCCCGCCGACAGCGACTCGCCCCGCTGCCCGACCGCCGTGGCGACGCCCTCGGAGAGGCCTGCGAGCCAGTCGCCGAGGCCGAGCTCGTCGAACGCCGCGCTCACCTCGTCGTCGGTCATCCCGGGCCGGCCGTAGCGGACGTTGTCGGCGACGGTGGCGTCGAACAGGAACCCGTCCTGCGGCACCATCACCACCCGCGACCGGAGCGAGGCGAAGCCCACCTCGTCCAGCGGCACCCAGCCGGCGGCATCCGAGCCGAGCAGGACACGGCCCTCCACCGGGTCCATCAGCCGGGTGACCAGCTTGGCGAACGTCGTCTTGCCCGAGCCGGTCTCCCCCACGATCGCCACCCGCCGGCGCGGCACCAGGCTCAGGTCGACGTCATCCAGGGCGGCGCGGCTCCCGGGGGCGTACCGGAAGGTGACGTGCTCGAAACGGACACCGAGCGGGCCGGAGGGCAACTCGTGGACGCGGCCGGGCCCGCCGAGCGCGGGGTCACGGATGTCTGGCTCGGTCTCGATCACGTCGAGCACCCGGCGGAACCCGGCGACGGCGTTCTGCGCCTCGTTGAGCACCTCGCTCGCCGTCTGGACCGGCGCCACGAACAGGGTGATCAGGAACAGGAAGGCCACCAGGGTCCCGGCCGAGATGTCGCCGGCCAGGCCCAGCAGCACACCGACGACCACGACCGCCGCATTCGCCAGCGCGGCCACGAACTCGCCGCTCACGAACACGGCGGCGGTCACCTTCTGGGCATCGACCGAGGCCCGGTAGTGCCGGTCGATGGCGGCGTCGATGCGGGCCGCCGTCCTGGCCCGAACGCCGTAGGCGCGCACGGTCGGAGCCCCGACGACGGACTCGGCCACGGCGGCGAGCACGTCCCCGACGCGCTCGCGGACGACGCCGTAGACGTCGGCGAGCTTGCGGGCGAACACCCGCACCGCGATGCCCAGCGGGATGAAGCAGGCGAGCACCAGGAGCGTGAGCTGCCAGGAGTAGTACGCCATCACCAGCGTCGCCACGACCAGCTGACCGACGCTCACCAGACCGAGGACGCCGCCCCACTGCATGAACACCGACAGCTGGTCGACGTCGCTGGTCACCCGGGAGACCAGCGACCCGCGCCGCTCCCCCTGCTGGTGCAGCACCGACAGGTCGTGCACGTGGCGGAAGGCCCGGACCCGCAGGCCGGCCAGCGCTGTCTCCGTCGTCCGGAACAGCCGGACGTTCATCCGGTAGACGGCGAGGGCCGTCAGCAGCACGACCAGGCCGCTGACCAGCACCAGCCCGGTGACCAGCCCGAGGTCGGGGCCGCCGGCCCCGCGCAGCCCGCGGTCGAGCACCTGCTGGACGGCGATCGGCACGACCACGCGGCCCGCGGTGGCCACCAGGGCGAGGGCGAAGGTGGCGGGCAGCCCACGGCGGAACTCGGGCATCATCCGGAGGCCCCGGCGGAGGGTCGCCAGGGCGCTCTCCGAACGTCGTTCGGCTCGCAGCTCGCTCTCGCTCACGCTGTCACCTCCGCCTGGGAGTAGGCGCGGACGAGCGCCGCGTAGCCCGGCACCTCGGCCAGCAGCTCCTCATGGCTGCCCCGGGCGAGGGCGCGCCCCTGCTCGAGCCAGACGACCTCGTCGGCCAGCGCGATGGTGGCCTGCCGGTAGGCGACGACGACGACGGTGGTCGGCTGCTCGCTGGTGCGCAGCGCATCCAGGATGCGGGCCTCGACGGCCGGGTCGACCGCGCTCGTCGCGTCGTCCAGGACGAGCAGCCGGGGACGGCGGACGACGGCGCGCGCCAGGGCCAGCCGCTGCCGCTGCCCCCCGGACAGCGTGGCGCCACGCTCGCCGACCCGGGTGTCGAGCCCGTCGGGCAGGGCGTGGACGAACCCGTCGGCCGCGGCGACGGCCAGCGCCGCCCAGACCTCTTCGTCGGAGAAGTCGGCGCCGAGGGTGACGTTGCCCCGGACGGTGTCGTCGAAGAGGAAGGTGCCCTGCGCGACGAACGCGGCCTGGCCGCTGAGCTCCCCCTCGCGGAGGCGGCGCAGATCGATCCCGTCGAGCAGGACCGCTCCCCCCGCCGGGTCGACCAGGCGGACCAGCAGCCCGGCCAACGTCGACTTCCCGGAACCGGTCGGGCCCACCACGGCGACTGTGGAGCCCGCCGCGACGTCGAAGGTGACCCCGCTCAAGGTGGGACGCGAGGAGCCGTCGAAGGCGAAGTCGACGTCGGAGACACCCAGGCGGGCACCGCCGGTGCCGGCCGGTGCGGCGTCCGGCCCGTACGGGGTCTCCCCGGTGGCGTCGAGGACGGGGGTGACCCGGTCGAAGCCGGCGAGTGCCCGGGGCAGGTCGGCCAACACCCAGCCGATCGCGCGGATCGGCAGCGCCAGGAGGGTGAACAGGTAGGCGATGGAGACCAGGTCGCCGGCGTCGGTGGTGCCGGCGGCGACGCGCTGGGCACCGATCAGCAGGACGGCCAGGGTGCCGAGGCTCGGGAGCGCCTCCATCAGCGGGTCGAACAGGCCGCGCACCCGGCCGACGGCGACCAACCCGTCGCGCAGCTCCATGGCCCGCGCGGCGAAGCGCTCGGTCTCCGCGGCCTCCTGGCCGAGCGTCTTGACCACCAGGGCGGCGTCGAAGCTCTCGTGGGCGATCTCGCTGACCTCGGCCCGCAGCTGCTGGGCACGCTGCATGCGCGGGCTCATCACCTGCGAGTAGAGGAAGTTGACGAGGAAGACGAGCGGAAAGACGACCAGGCCGACGACCGCCAGCAGCGGGTCGGTGAGGAACAGGACGACCACGGTGATCGCGATCATCACCAGCGCACCGCAGGCGAAGGGCAGGGGGGACACGAAGAACCACGCCGACTCGACATCGGAGTTGGCGTTGGACAGCAACTGTCCGGTCGGGTGCTTCTGGTGCCAGGAGAGCGGCAGCCGCAGGTACTGCCCGGTGACGCGGCGGCGGTAGTCGGCCTGGAGGCGGTAGCCCATGATGCCGGCGAACAGCCGGCGGCCGAGGATGCCGACGATCTTGAAGACGGCGACGCCGAGGATGGCGGCTGCGGCGAGGACGAGCGCCTTCGTCGTGGTCGCGCCGGTGGCGAGGGCCGGCAGCAGCACCCGCCGGGTGATCGAGCCGATCACCCAGGCGCTGGCAACGGTCATCCCGCCGTACACGCTGCTGGCCAGGACGGCGAGGGTGAACATGCCCGGCTGCTCGGCGATCGCGCGACCGATATGCCGCAGTCCGCGCCGCACGACGGCGTCTCGGCGGCGGGCCACGGCTCTCCTCGGGTTCGTACGGCGGGCTGGGTGTCCAGCGACGCCGAATGCTACGTGATCGTTAGTGCGGCTAACCGCCCATCCGATGCTCGGCGGCGGACCTGTCCACCTGATCCTCATCCCGGTAACTTCGGGCGATGAGCGCCTCTTCCCGCCCGCTGGCGGACCGCGAACGCGCGGAGCTCGCCGACCTCCTCGACCAGCTCGGGCCGGAGGCGCCGACCTGCTGCGCGGGATGGACCACCGCTCACCTCGCGGCGCACCTCGTCGTCCGCGAAAGCCGGCCCGACGCGCTGATCGGCTACGGCTTCGAGTCCGTGGGCCTGGCTGCCCCGCTGTCCGCGTGGTCGCACCGCCTCGAGGACGAGCTGCGGCAGTCCACCCCGTACGACGGGATCGTCGCCCGCTTCCGGGCCGGTCCGCCGGCGTGGTCGCCCATGGCCCTGCCGGGTGGCCGCGCGCTCAACACCTCCGAGTTCGCCATCCACCACGAGGATGTCCGCCGCGCCCAGCCGGACGCCGTCCCGCGGGACCTCCCGCGCGAGGCGCAGGACCAACTCTGGTCCGCCGTCGCGTTCTTCGGACGCCGCGCCGGGCGCCGTCCCGGCGGATTGGTGCTGCGCCGTAGCGATGCCGCGGGCGTGGAGAAGCGCTACGGCGCGGGACGGACGACGGTCGAGGGCGAGCCGATGGAGCTGCTGCTGTGGGCCTCCGGCCGCAAGGCCGTCGCCCGGGTCACGGTGACCGGGTAGCTCAGCGACGGACCGGGCGCCCGGCAGCGGCAAGGGTGTCCTTCACCTCGCCGATCCGGAGCTTGCCGAAGTGGAAGACGCTGGCAGCCAGGACGGCGTCGGCGCCGGCCTCCACCGCGGGCGGGAAGTCGCCGACCTTGCCGGCCCCCCCGCTGGCGATCAGCGGCACGGTCACCTCACGGCGCACCGCCCTGATCAGCTCGGTGTCGAAGCCGGCCATCGTGCCGTCGGCGTCCATCGAGTTCAGCAGGATCTCGCCGACACCCAGCTCGGCGGCCTGCACCACCCACTCGACGGCGTCGCGTCCGGTGCCGCGGCGGCCGCCGTGGGTGGTGATCTCGAAGCCCGAGTCGGTGACCGCGCCGTCCCGGCAGCGCCGCGCGTCGAGCGAGAGCACCAGAACCTGGTTGCCGAACCGGTCGGCGATCGCGGCGATGAGCTCCGGCCGGTCGACCGCGGCGGTGTTCACCGCGACCTTGTCCGCGCCGGCCCGCAGCAGCCGGTCGACGTCGTCGGCGCTGCGCACCCCGCCGCCGACGGTGAGCGGGATGAACACGCTCTCGGCGGTCCGGCTGACCACGTCATAGGTGGTGGCCCGGTTACCCGAGCTGGCGGTGATGTCGAGGAAGGTCAGCTCGTCGGCACCCTCGGCGTCGTAGACCCGGGCCATCTCCACCGGATCGCCGGCGTCGCGCAGGTCGACGAAGTTCACGCCCTTGACGACCCGGCCGGCGTCGACGTCCAGACACGGGATGACCCGCACCGCAAGGCTCATGCCCCCGCTCCCCGCACCGCGTCGGCCTCGATCTCGACCAGCAGCGCCGGGTCGATCAGGGCCGCGACCTGCACCATCGAGGTTGCCGGCCGCACGTCGCCGAAGACCTCGCCGTGGACCCGGCCGATCTCCTCCCAGCGGGAGATGTCGGTGACGAACATGCGGGTGCGGACGACGTCGGCGAGAGTGAACCCGGCCCGCTCGAGTGCGTCCCGGACGATGACCAGCGCCTCGCGGGTCTGCGCACCGGCGTCACCCGGGTGCGCCACGACGCCGTCGGCGGTCGCGGTGGTGCCGCTCACCCAGGCCGCGTCTCCCCGGACCACGACCCGGCTGTAGCCGACGGTCGCCTCCCAGGGCGAGCCCGAGTTCAGGCGCCGGACGCCGCTCATCCGGCCAGCTCCTCGGTGACGCGGAGTGCCTCCGGCAGCGTGAACGCACCCGCGTACAGCGCCTTCCCGACGATGGCGCCCTCGACGCCGACGGCGGTCAGCCCCGCGAGGGCCCGGATGTCCTCCAGCGAGCTGACTCCTCCCGAGGCGACCACCGGGCGTGACGTGGCGGCGCAGACCTCACGGAGCAGATCCAGGTTCGGCCCGCGCAGCGTGCCGTCCTTGGTGATGTCGGTGAGCACGTACCGGGCGCACCCCTCGGCGTCGAGCCGGGCAAGGGTCTCGTACAGCTCGCCGCCCTCGCGGGTCCAGCCCCGGGCGGCCAGCCGGGTGCCGCGCACGTCGAGGCCGACGGCGATCCGGTCGCCGTACTCGGCGATCGCCAGCGCGCACCATTCGGGCGACTCCAGCGCCGCGGTGCCGAGGTTGACCCGGCGGCAGCCGGTCGCCAGCGCTGCCTCGAGCGAGGCGTCGTCCCGGATCCCGCCGGACAGCTCGACGTCGACGTCGAGCTTCCCCACGACGTGCGCCAGCAGCTCGCGGTTGCTCCCCCGGCCGAACGCGGCGTCGAGATCGACCAGGTGCACCCACTCGGCGCCGTCCCGCTGCCAGGCGAGTGCCGCCTCGAGCGGGTCGCCGTAGGACGTCTCGCTGCCGGCCTCCCCCTGGACCAGGCGGACGGCCTGGCCGTCGGCGACGTCGACGGCGGGGAGCAGCTGCAGCTTCGGCACGCAGCCAGCCTATTGACGCCCGAAGGAGAGGCGACCGCAGGCCTCCGGCAGGCTGGCCGCGTGGAGTGTTCCCGTGGAATTCGCTGAGGTAGTCCGGCGGCGGCGCATGGTGCGCGACTACGACCCGGACCGACCGGTTCCCCCAGGGATCCGGGAGCGGCTGCTCGAGCACGCGATCCGCGCACCCTCGGCCGGTTTCACCCAGGGCTGGGCGTTCCTCGTCCTGGAGACCCCCGACGAGCGGGAGCGCTTCTGGACGGCCACCACCGACGACTCGGCCCCTGACGGGTGGTTGACCCGCATGCGCCGCGCACCGCTGCTGATCGTGCCGATGTCGGACAAGTCGGCCTACCTCGACCGGTACGCCGAGACCGACAAGGGGTGGACCGACCGCGACGAGTCCCGCTGGCCGGTGCCGTACTGGGACGTCGACACGGGCATGGCGGCGCTGTTGATGCTGCTCACCGCGGTGGACGAGGGCCTGGGCGCCGGCTTCTTCGGTGTCCCCCCGGAGCGGGTCGACGCGTTCCGGGCCGCGTTCGGGGTCCCGACCGAGTTCCGGCCGGTCGGCTGCGTGTCCGTGGGCTACCCCGGCGCCGACCAGCGACGATCGCCGTCCCTCCGCCGTGGCCGGCGCGGGGTCGAGGAGGTCGTGCACCGCGGCCGCTGGTGAGCCGGCTCAGGCCTGGGGGCCCCGCCCGAGGGACGTCGTCCCGGAGACCAGCACCAGGTCCGAGCTGTGCGTGCCGGCGGCATCGATGCCGGCCGGCCGCGGCGCGAACCCGGGCAGACCCGTGAGCCCGTCGCTGCCGTCGATGGTGCGCAGGGACACCGGCTGGCCGCCGTCCACCGTGAACGACGCCCGCAGGCCGTCGGCGCCGGGCGCATGGAAGGTGACCCGGATCCGATCATGGCCGAGCGCCGCGTCGGGCACGTCGCGGCCGGCCATCCGCGCCCCGACCACCGTGCCGCCGGCGGTCCGGAGATCGAGGG
Source organism: Blastococcus sp. (assembly GCA_025465355.1). Classification (GTDB taxonomy): domain Bacteria; phylum Actinomycetota; class Actinomycetes; order Mycobacteriales; family Geodermatophilaceae; genus Blastococcus_B. Next base: position 39,259 of record JAODNN010000137.1, read on the forward strand.
CCACCAGGCGCACCCCGGGGCGCCGCGGCCGGATCAGGACGGTGATCTCCCGGTGGCCGCCCAGCACCGTGTCCGAGACGGTGGTGACCTCCGGGGCGGGAAGGTGGGCAGCCCGAGCCGGGCCGGTCGCGACGTCCGCGCCCGCCAGGTAGGGGTAGTCGACCGGCAGCGGCTTCCGGCCGTCGACGTACAGCGACGTGTAGGTGCCCGGGTGCTGCTCCGTGCTCGCCCACCAGGCGTGCCCGCTGTCGGTGTCGAGGGCGTAGACGAGCTGACTGGGCACCGGGTGGTCCGCGTCGGTGGAGTCGACCGAGAGCCCGGCGGCGGTGCAGGCGGCCGCCACGACGATCGCCGTAGCCGGGACGGCGGCGGAGCGCAGCCATCCCCCTCGGACCGGTCCCCGGTCGGGGTCGGCGAAGAGCAGTTCGATCGCCGGCAGCAGGGCGACCACCAGCAGCGTGGTGACGAAGGCCGGCACCGCGGCGGTTCTGAGCCCGAGGGCCGGGAAGAACAGCACCACGGTGGGCGCCAGAACCACGATCGCGACCGCACCGCTGACCAGTGCCGCGCCGACCGCGACCACCCGCGACGACGTCAGCGTCGCGACCAGGCCGGTCACGCCACCCGCGAGCGCCGGCAGTGCGGCGAGGTAGGAGCCGCCCGGTGCGAGACCGGCCAGCACACCGCCGAGCACGGCCAGCCAGACCAGCACTCCGACGGCCAGCGTCGCCGGCCCGACCCGGCGGCGGAGGAGGGCGTACCAGAGCAGCACGACCGCGGCGACCACCGCCACGACGGCCAGCCGGTACCAGCCGGGCCGCCACGGGTCGAGCATCGTGCCGTAGCCGGGGCGGAACGCGATCAGCGACCACCACAGGCCCTGGGCCGCCAGCGGGGCCAGCACGAGCGGAAGGAGGGCGAGCGCGGCCCCGCCCGCGGTACGGCGCACCGAGGAGCTCCCCCGGCGACGGAGCGCCACGGCAAGCACGCCGACCGCCACCATCGCCCCGGCCGCGAACGGCCAGACCAGCCGGCCGGGGTAACGCACCAGCGCACCCAGCACCGGGAAGTACGTCGCGTCCCCGGCCGCCGGCTTCTTCAGGACGGACAGGTCGCGGTTCCCCAGCTCGCGCGCCATGGCCAGGGTGTTGTCGCCCAGTGCCTGCAGCGTGCGCCGGTCCAGCCGGCCGGGAAGGTCGTGTGAGGTGTGGTAGGCGGCCGCCCCGTCGATGAAGGCGGCGTTGAGGCCGGTGAACCGCCCGTCGGCGAGCAGCACGCTGAAGTCGGTGTCGTTGGGCAGGGCCCGGTACACCTCGACGGCGAAGCTGCTGGCCACCGGGTGCGGTGCCGCCGCCGCGAACGCGGCCGCCAGTCCGGCGTTGCCCCGCGAGGTCTCGAACACGATGGGCGGGCCGGTCGTCCCCCGCGCCTCGACGTTGAGCGCCACACCGCCCCCTGCGGCGAGGGGGTGGGAGGAGACGAACGCCTCGGCGCCGCAGAGGCAGGCCTCCTCGGCGTCGGTGAGCACGACGACGACGTCGTTGCGCAACCGAGGGCCGGCCTTCAGCGCGCGCACCGACTCCACCAGCGTCGAGACGCCGGCCGCGTCGTCCGACGCGCCGGGGCCGTTCTGCACCGAGTCGTGGTGCGCCATGAGGAACAGCCGGCCGGTCGGGTGCGTCCCGGGGAGCACGGCGACGACGTTCCGGACGCGTGCCATCTCGGTCGTCCCGGGGCCGGAGGACCAGGCGCCGACGGAGTTCTGGACCCGCGTGTCCAGGCCGAGGCCGGTCAGCGTGGCGACCAGGGAGGCCACGTTCGCGGCGTCCGCGTCGCTGCCCGCGACGTGCACGTGCGCCCCGAGCTGCTGTACATGCGCGAAGGCACGGTCCGCGCTGAACTGCGTCACCGGCGCATCGGCGGCCGCCGGCGCCGGGGGCCGCAGGGAAGCCACGCTCCACCCGGCCAGGCCGAGCAGCAGGGCGACGAGGACGAGGCCCGCCACCGGACCGGGCCGCGGGTCGCGCCGCCGTGCGCCGTGCTGGTGTCGCTCGGCCGGCACGTCGGCCTCCTGGGTACGCCGGGACAGGTCGGCGTCACCCTAGGTGAGGGGCTGGGCGCTGGCCGGGAGGCGGCGGCTCAGTTCAGCGTGCCCAGCCAGTTCGTCAGCAACTGCGCACCGGCGTCACCGCTCTTCTCGGGGTGGAACTGCGTCGCCGACAGGGCGCCGTTCTCGACCCCGGCGACGAACCGGTCGCCGTGCTCGGCCCAGGTGACCAGCGGCTTGGCCAGCGGGGACGGCGGCCCGTCAGCGGCCAACGGGAAGTCGCGGACGCCGTACGAGTGCACGAAGTAGAAGCGCTCGTCGGCGAGGCCGTCGAACAGAACCGTGCCCGTGGGGACGTCGACGGTGTTCCAGCCCATGTGCGGCAGCACCGGCGCCTCGAGTGCCTCCACGACGCCGGGCCACTCGCCGCAGCCCTCGGCGTCGTGGCCGTGCTCGACCCCGCGGTCGAAGAGGATCTGCATCCCCACGCAGATGCCCAGGACGGGACGACCGCCGGCCAGGCGCCGGCCGATGATCCGGGGCCCGTCGACCGCGCGCAGCCCTGTCATACAGGCAGCGAACGCGCCCACGCCGGGGACGACGAGACCGTCGGCGTCGAGGGCGACCTGCGCGTCGGCGGTGACGGTGACGTCCGCGCCCACCCTGGCCAGCGCGCGCTCCACCGAGCGCAGGTTGCCCGACCCGTAGTCGAGGACGACGACCTTCTTCACGCTCTTCACGCTACCGGCCAGCACCGAGGCGCCGCTGCGTGTTCCACGTCCCGCCCGAGCCACGGTCGCCCGCCGTCAAGAGGTGTGCCACATCTGTGGACCTCTGGCTGACCTGGGGATTCGCGTGGCCACGGTCACACCGAGCCGGTAGTATTCGAACATCTGATCGAACGGTGTGGGAGGTGCCATGGGCGAGCTGGCGGCGACGCTGGATGCGCTCGGTGCCCTCGCCGCCGATGACCTGTTCGGGTACTCCGACGCCGACCTGCTCGACCGCACCCGAGACCTGGTGCGCGCCCGCAACATGCTCGATGCCGAGCTGGCCCGTGTCGTGCGTCGCGCCGAGCTGGCCCAGGCGGCCGAGCACGACGGGTTGACGACGATGGGCTCCTGGCTGCGTTCGCACTGCCGGCAGTCCGGCTCGGCGATCGCCCGGCTGGTCACGGTCGGCCGGGTGCAGGAGGCCCTGCCCGCGGTGGCCGCCGCCTGCGCGGCCGGGCAGATCAGTGCCGACCAGGTCGAGGTGCTCGCCGAGGTCACCACGCCGCAGGCGCTGAACAAGGCCACCGCCGCCGGCGTGGACCTGGCCGCGATCGAGGCGGCGCTGGTCGCGGTCGCGGTCGGCGGCCCGCACCGGGATCTGCAGAAGGCGGTCGGCACCTACCTGGCCGCCCTCGATCCCGACGGTCCCGAACCCGACCCCACCGAGGGCCGCTCGCTGTCGATACTGCAGCACCCCGACGGGGCCTTCACCGGCGGCTTCACCCTCGATCCGGTCGGCGGGGAGAAGCTCGCCACCGCACTGGAGGCGATCGCCGCGCAAAGCCGCTGCGCCGGCGACACCCGCACCCGCGCCCAGCGCCTCGGCGACGCGCTGGTCCAGCTCGCCGACCTGCAGCTGGCCTCCGGGAAGCTGCCGATGCTGCGCGGCGTCAGGCCGCACATCGGCGTGCTGATCGGCATCGAGGACCTGGTC
>JAODNN010000179.1 GCA_025465355.1 Blastococcus sp.
GCCGCGTTGTTCCTCGCGTCCACCGACTCCGACTACCTGACCGGCGACGCGCTGAACGTGTCCGGTGGGATGGTCCTGCACTGACACACTCCCTCCCGTGCGGGCCGAGGAATGGAACGAGCGCTACGAGGCCGGCCGGCAGTGGTCGGCGGAGCCCAACGCGCTGATCGCCGCTCTGCTGAGCGGGCTGCCGCCGGGGGAAGCGGTCGATCTCGCGGCGGGAGAGGGACGGCACGCCCTGTGGCTGGCCGGCCGGGGCTGGCGGGTCACGGCGGTCGACTTCTCCGACGCCGGCCTCGAGCGCGGTCGAGGGCGGGACGGCGCCGACCGCGTCGCCTGGGTTCCTGCCGACGTCCGCACCTGGTCGGCGCCTCCCGCGAGCCTGGACCTGGTCCTGGTCGCCTACCTGCACCTCCCCGAGGACGACGCCGCGGCGCTGTTCCCCCGAACGGTCGAGTGGCTGCGCCCCGGAGGCCGGCTGCTGGTGCTCGGCCACGACGTGGCGAACATCGAGCACGGGGTCGGCGGCCCGCAGGAACCATCGATCCTGCACAGCGTCGAGCGGCTCGACCCGGTCGCGGCGCTGCTCGACGTCGACCGGCTCGAGCAGGTGCCGCGCCGGACGCCGGCCGGCACTGCCCTCGACACGCTGCTCTGGGGGCGCCGGAAGGGCTGACCGGCCTTCCCCGAGCCGTTGCCGCGCTCAGTCAGCCCTGGGCCGCGAGGAGCTCGACGACCTCGTCGTCCTGGGTGGGCCGGAAGTCGGCGTAGTACCGGCCCACAGCGACGAAGCTCCGCGGCATCTGCAGGCAGGCCAATTCGTCGACGTCGTGCTCGAGCCGACGGGCGGTCTCGCGTGCACACACCGGCGCGGCGAGCACGACTCGCGCCGCTCCCAGGGCACGTGCCACCGCGGCGGCGGCCCGCGCCGTCGAGCCGGTCGCGATCCCGTCATCCACCAGGACGGCGACCCGCCCGTCGAGAGGTACGTGTGGACGGCCGGCGCGGAACCGCTGCACCCGGCTGTCCAGCTCGGCGCGCTCGCGCTCTTCGGCCTCCGCGAGCTGGTCCTGGGTCACGCCGGTCAGCCGCACCACGCGCTCGTTCACGACCAGCACACCGCCCTCGCCGACGGCGGCCATCGCCAGCTCACGCTGGAACGGCACCCCGACCTTGCGGACGACGATGACGTCCAGCGGCGCGCCGAGGGCCCGCGCCAGCTCGGCCGCGACCGGGACGCCGCCGCGCGGGAGGCCGAGCACGACGACGTCCTGACCGCGCAGGTGCTCCAGTCGTGGGGCGAGCAGCTGCCCGGCCTCGGTCCGGTCGCGGAATCGCACGATTGCCTCCTCAGCTACCTCCGCCGCGTAGCTCCCTCGCGGTCGCGGGAGCTCCGCTACCCGGATGCTCGGCCCTCTGTGGGATGCCTGACAGGGGACCTTCGTCCCTGGCCGCCCGGCCGCGCACAGGATTTCCTGGCGGAGCCATATAGGCGGCACGCTTCCCCGGAGGTTCCTCCATGCCGTTGGCCGCACTCGCCACCGTGAACGACCAATCCGTCCGCTCGGCCGTGATCCGGTTGGCCGACGAGTTCCCCGATCTCGGCCCCCGCTCCATCGTGCTCGTGGTTCGCACCTGCCGCGAGGAGCTCCGGGGCTCACCCGACGGGGCGCTGCCGGAACTGGTCGAGCGACTGGCCCGCCAGCGGCTCCGGGTGTCGCTCCCCTGAGGTCCGGCCTGCCGTGAGAACTGTCCAGGCCTGAGAAGCCGTTTGCCCGGACCGGCAAGATGTCCCGGTGGGGTACGTCGACGTGACCGGGATCCGGCACACCCTTCCCGACGGACGGGTGCTGCTGGACGACGTCAATTTCCGCGTCGGCGACGGCGTCCGGGCCGCGCTGGTCGGTGAGAACGGCGCAGGCAAGACCACGTTGCTGCGGCTCATCGCCGGTGACCTGACCGCGGAAGCCGGCTCGGTCGCCCGGGTCGGCGGACTCGGGGTGATGCGGCAGTTCATCGGGTCGGTCCGCGACGACACGACGGTCCAGCGGTTCCTGGTGGACCTGTCCCCGCCCGCTGTCCGGGAGGCGTGGGAGGCCGTCGAGGCCACCGAGCTGGCGCTCATGGAGACCGACGAGGAGCCCGCCCAGATGGCCTACGCCGCGGCGCTTGCGCACTGGGGCGACGCAGGCGGGTACGACGCCGAGGTCACCTGGGACACCGTGGCCGTGGCTGCGCTCGGGGTGCCGTACGAGCGCTGCAAGTACCGCGAGCTCTCGACGCTCTCCGGAGGGGAGCAGAAGCGGCTGGCGCTGGAGGCGCTGCTGCGCGGCCCCGACGAGGTCCTGCTTCTCGACGAGCCCGACAACTACCTGGACGTCCCCGGCAAGCGGTGGCTGGAGGAGCGGCTGCTCGAGACCCGCAAGACCGTGCTGTTCGTCAGCCACGACCGGGAGCTGCTGGCCCGCGTCGCCGACCGGGTCGTGACGGTCGAGGGCGGCACCGCGTGGGTGCACGGCGGCGACTTCGCCGGCTACCACGACGCGCGGACCGCCCGGCACGACCGGCTCGCCGAGCTCCGGCGGCGGTGGGACGAGGAGCACCAGCGGTTGATCGACCTCGTGCGCACGCTGCAGCAGCAGGCGGCGAACTCGCCGGACATGGCCTCGCGGTACTCGGCGATGCAGACCCGGCTGGCCAAGTTCGAGGCGGCCGGCCCGCCACCGGACCGCCCGCCGGAGCAGAAGGTCGCGATGCGGCTGCGCGGCGGCCGCACCGGGGTGCGGGCGGTGATGGCCGAGCAGTTGGAGCTGACCGGCCTGATGCAGCCCTTCGACGCCGAGATCTGGTACGGCGACCGGGTCGGCGTCCTCGGCGCCAACGGGGCCGGGAAGTCGCACTTCCTGCGGCTCCTGGCCGGGCAGGACGTCGCGCACACGGGGGAATGCCGGCTCGGGGCCCGCGTCGTCCCCGGGTTCTTCGCGCAGACCCACGCCCATGCCGCGTGGCAGGACCGGACGCCGGTGGACCTGCTCTGGCACGGCGAGCCCGGGCGCCCCGGGGTCGACCGCGGCCGGGCCATGGCCGCGCTGCGCCGCTACGGGCTCGCCGAGCAGGGCGACCAGCCGTTCCGGACGCTCTCGGGGGGTCAGCAGGCGCGCTTCCAGATCCTGCTGCTGGAGCTCTCCGGGGCCACCTTGCTCCTGCTCGACGAGCCGACCGACAACCTCGACGTCCTCTCCGCCGAGGCGCTGGAGGAGGCGCTGGCCGCGTTCGACGGCACCGTTCTCGCGGTCACTCACGACCGCTGGTTCGCCCGCTCGTTCGAGCGGTTCCTGGTCTTCGGTGCCGACGGCCGCGTCTACGAGTCGGCCGAGCCGGTCTTCGAGGAGACCCGGGTCCAGCGCGCGCGCTGATCACCTTCCCTGGCGAGTGCGGCGCACCGTCCTCAGCCGAAGGCGCGTCCCTCGCCGCGGTAGGTGGGGACGGCGCCGGTCAGCCGATCGCCCTGGAGCAGGTGCAGGACGTCGACGTGCTCGCACACCTCGCCGGCCTTGGCGTGGCGGAACCAGACGCGGTCACCCACCTCGAGGCCGTCGGTGCCGGGTCCACGCAGCGGCGTCTGCACCTCGCCCGCGCCCTCGGCGCCCAGGAACTGCAGACCGGTGGGATACGTGGGCACCGGCATCCGGTCCGGGCCCGCCGGACCTGAAGCGCTCCAGCCGCCGCCGGCCACCGTGACGATTCCGGGCGCCGGGCGACGGGTGACCGGCAGGCCGAAGAACGCCGCGGGACGGGACCGGAAGGCGCGGTAGCCGTCGAACAGCACGGGGCAGTAGAGACCGGAACCGGCCGCGACCTCGGTGACCGCTCGCTCTGCGCTGGTGCGCTCCACGCTCCCGGTGCCGCCGCCGTTGACGAACTCGAGCGGGGCGACCGCCCTGACCGCCGCAACCGCGGCCGCCCGCCGCTCGGCCAGTTCCCGCGCCGACCTCGCTTGCATGCCGCGGACGGCCATGCCCCGCAGTGGCCGTCCGGGAGGGGCGTCCTGCAGCCCGGCGATCTGTGCCTCGTAGGCCATCAGCCCGACGAGGGTGAACCCCGGGCGGCTCACGACGGTGCGAGCCAACGCCTCGGCGTCCGCCGGTTCGTGCACCGGGGACCGCCGCACGCCGACGTGAACCCGGCCGCCGGCCGCCCGCAGCGAGGCGTCGAGGTCGAGGCAGACCCGCAGGTCCGGACGCCGGCCCGCGGGGACGACGCTGTCGACGACATCCAGGTGATCCACGGAGTCGACCATCAGCGTCACGCGGGCCGACGCCGTCTCGTCGTCCATCAGCTTCCGCAACGCCGATCGGTCGACCGACGGATAGCCGATGACGACGTCCGTGCTCACCGGATCCTCCCCGGCGGCGAGCCAGACGGCTTCGGCGAGGGAGTACGCCAGCACCCCGGCGAAACCGGGCCGGGCCAGCACCCGACGCAGCACCGCGCGGCAGCGCACCGACTTGCTGGCCACGCGGATCGGGGTGCCGTCGGCCCGGCGGAGGAGGTCGTCGGCGTTGGCGTCCAGCGCGTCGAGGTCGAGGACGGCGAGTGGCGGGTCCACGTCGGCGGTGGCCCGGTCCAATCGGGCCCGAGCCTGCCGCGCCACGGCGTCCGTCGGGGGCATGCTCATCACGGCGCAGCGTGCGCCGAGCCGGCCGGTGGGTCAACCAGCCGGGCCGTTGACCTGGGCACTTTCACCCGGCAGGCTGCGGGGCGCCGAAGACCGAGGAGGCTGCGTGACCGGGAGCGTGGCCGGGAGTCCCGTGCCGAGCGGGGAGCGAACCCGGTGGCGCAACTGGGCGGGCAACCAGAGGGCCACCGTCGAGGCAGTTCACCCCGCTTCGGCCGACGAGGTGGCCGCCGTCCTCACCGGTGCCGTCGCGTCGGGCCGGCGCGTGCGGCCCATCGGGAGTGGCCACTCGTTCACCGGCATCGGCCGTCCGGAGGAGGTGCAACTGGTCTGCGACGAGCTCAGCGGTGTCGAGTCGGTCACCGACGACGGCCTCGTGACCGTCGGCGCGGGGACGCCGTTGCACCGGCTGAACGCGGAGCTGGCCCGACGCGGCTGGTCGCTGACCAACCTCGGCGACATCGACCGGCAGACCGTCGCCGGAGCGGTGGCCACCGGCACCCACGGCACCGGTGCGCGCTTCGGCGGCCTGGCCACGCAGATCCGCGGGCTGGAGCTGGTGACGCCGACGGGGGACGTTCTGACGTGCGACGCGAACCGGCACCCGGAGATCTTCTCGGCGGCGCGGGTGGGCCTCGGCGCCCTCGGCGTCGTCACCCGCGTCACGCTGCAGGCCGAGCCCGCCTTCGCGCTGCAGGCGGTGGAGGGCCCCGGCACGCTCACCGGCGCCCTCGAGGACTTCGACCAGCTGATGACCTCCACCGATCACGTCGAGTTCTACTGGTTCCCGCACACCGACGCGATCCTGCTCAAGTGCAACACCCGCGTGCCGCTGGAGGAGGGGCTCGACCCGCTGTCCCGGTGGCGGGCGGTCTGGGACGACGAGGTGCTGGCCAACGTCGCCTTCGCGGGCGTGATCGCCGCCGGTCGCCGGGTGCCGGCACTGGTGCCGCCCCTCGCCCGGTTCTCCGCCCGTGCCCTGTCGCCCCGGTCCTGGACCGACCACTCGCACCGGGTGTTCGTCAGCCGCCGGAGGGTCCGCTTCCTGGAGATGGAGTACGCCGTGCCGCGTGCCGCCGCGACGGCGGTGCTCTCCGAGCTGCGTCGGGCTCACGTGGCCAACGACTGGCGGGAGGCGTTTCCGGTCGAGGTCCGGCTGGCCGCCCGCGACGACATCCCGCTGTCGACGGCCTCCGGGCGGGACAGCGCCTACATCGCGGCGCACGTCCCGGCCGGCACCGATGCCGGCTCGTGGTTCGCCACCCTCGAGAAGATCGCCGGCGCGGTCGGCGGCCGGCCGCACTGGGGAAAGCTGCACGGGCTGGACGCCGCAACGCTGCGCGAGCGTTATCCCCGGTTCGATGAGTTCGCCGCCCTTCGCGACCGGCTGGACCCGTCGGGAGTGCTGAGCAACGCATACCTGGACCGGGTGCTGGGGCCGGTCTGTGCCGCCGCGCGGGAGCGCTGAGGTGGATCCGCGGCCCGTCGTCGCCGGACCCTCGGCAGCCAGGGACGTCGAGCCGACCGAACGGGTCGGTCGCGCGTGGACCGTCCGGTTCGCGCTGGCGTGGCTCGGGCTGTGGGCCGCGCAGCTGGCGCCGGTCCAGCTGCTCCTGCCGCTGCAACTGGCCGACGTCGATCCGGCCCACAAGGTGCGCGACTTCGGGCTGGTGAACGGGGCGGCCGGGCTCGCCGCCCTGATCGCGCTGCCGATGTTCGGGGCGCTCTGCGACCGGACCCACAGCCGATGGGGCCGTCGCCGCGTCTGGGTCGCCGGCGGGGTGCTGGTCTACGTCGTCGGTCTGCTGCTCACCGGCGCGGCCGGCAGCTGGGTCGCCATCGCGGGCGCCTGGGTGGTCGCCCAGCTCGGCATGTACGCGGCGATGGCCGGGCTGACCGCCACGATCGCCGACCAGGTGCCGCCCGGACAGCGCGGCACGGTCTCCGCCGCGATCTACGGCCCGCAGGCGGTCGGCATCGTGCTCGGCCTGGGCGTCGTGACGGCGCTCGGCGGCGCCCCGCGTCCCGGCTACCTCGTGCTGGCACTTCTCCTCGCGGGGACGGCGCTGCCGTGGCTGCTCCGGGTCAGGGATCCCGCCGCGACCGTGGGTCACCGCCCCGGGTCACTGGCCGCCGCGCTGGGCGACACCTGGCGGGCGCCTACCCGGCACCCCGACTACGCCTGGGCGTTCTGGGGGCGGCTGCTGGTCAACCTGGGCAACGCGCTCGGCACCACCTATCTCCTGTACTTCCTCACCGACGGGCTGCGGGTGGCCGACCCGGAAGGCTCGCTGCTGGTACTCACGGTCGTCTACCTGGTGGCGACCGTGGCGGCGACCTGGGTCGGGGGAGTGCTCTCCGACCGCACCGGACGACGGCGGATCTTCGTCGGGGGCGCCGCCGTCCTGCAGGCGCTGGCGTGCGCCCTGCTCGTGATCGCGCCCAGTTGGCCCAGCGCGCTGAGTGCCGGGCTCCTTCTGGGCGCGGGCTATGGCGCGTACACGTCGGTGGACCAGGCGCTGGTCACCCAGGTGCTGCCCGACGCCCGCACGGTAGCCGGCGAGCTCGGCGTGATGAACGTCGCGGCGGTGGCCCCGCAGGCGCTCGCCCCGCTGCTGGCCAGCCTGGTCATCGCCGAGCTCGGGGGCTACGGCGTCCTGTTCGGGGCCGCCGGCCTGATCACCGTGCTCGGCGCGCTCTCGGTCGGCCGGATCCGCTCCGTCCGCTGACTGCGCCGCTCAGGGGGTGGGCGCGCCTCCGATCTGGTCGAGCTCCTCCAGCTCGCGGGGGCCCAGCACGAGAGCGGCTGCGCCCAGGTTCTCCTCGAGGTGGGCGACCGAACTCGTCCCGGGGATGAGCAGCAGGTTGGGGGAGCGGGCGAGGAGCCAGGCCAGCGCGACCTGCATCGGGCTGGCCTCCAGCCGGCGGGCGACCGTCTCCAGGGCCGCCGATTGCAGAGGGGTGAATCCGCCCAGCGGGAAGAACGGCACGTAGGGGATGCCCTCACGGGCGAGAGCGTCGATGAGCGCGTCGTCCTGCCGGTGCACCAGGTTGTAGTGGTTCTGCACGCAGGCCACCGGCGCGATCTCCTGCGCCTCGGCCAGCATCTGCGCGGTCACGTTGCTGACACCGAGGTGCCGGATGAGGCCTTCCTGCTGGAGATCGGCGAGGGTTTCGAACGGCTCGGCGAGGGACCGCTCGACGGGTTCGGCGAAGCCGGGCAGTCGCAGGTTGACCGTGTCGATCGCGTCGACGCCGAGGTGGTCGAGGTTGTCGTGCACCGCCTGGCGGAGTTCGTCGGCGGACAGCGCCTCCGGCCAGTCGCCCTCCGGCGTGCGGAGTGCACCGACCTTGGTGACCAGCACCAGGTTGTCGGGATAGGGGTGCAGTGCCTCGCGGATGAGCTCGTTGACGACGTAGGGCCCGTAGTAGTCGCTGGTGTCGATGTGGTTCACGCCGAGTTCCACGGCCCGGCGGAGGACGGCGATCGCGGCGTCCCGGTCCGCCGGAGGCCCCATCACGTGGGGGCCGGCCAGCTGCATGGCGCCGTAGCCGATCCGGTTCACCTCGCGGTCGCCGAGGCGGAACTGGCCGGACTTCTCCGCGGTCGTGGTTGTCATGGTTCGTGCCTACCTGCCCGCTGCCCGGGCTGCGAATCGAGGGGCGCGGCCTGTTAGAACTGTCACCCCTGTCGCATATCTTCGATCATGTGTTCGAGGGTTTCGGTGTGGGATTGACGGTGGCGCCGGTGGATCCGCCGTGGCCGGCCGAGGCCGGGCCGCCTGAGGGTCTGCCCCGCTCGCCCGCGCGGTTGGGTGAGGTGTTGCCGGTCGCGGCCCGGTCGGACGCGGAGAAGGCGCTGGAGCTGCAGCGGGTGGTCCAGCTGGAGGCGGCGTTGGCCGCCTACAAGGCGGAGCTGGTGCTGGGGCTGGCCGCCGATCGGCCGGAGATGCTGGATCGGGCGCCGGGCGAGCCGGGCGCGCGGGTGGGCGTGGGGAGCCCGGTGCCGGGGGCGAGCGAGTTCTTCACCGAGGAGCTGGCGGTGGTGCTCAACTGCTCCCGCCGGTCGGCGGAGCGGCTGGCCGCCGACTCCTTCGTGCTGGTCAAGCGGCTGCCCGGGGTGTGGGCGGCGCTCGCGGACGGGGTGTTGGACCGGCCGCGGGCGGGGGTGTTCCTGGACGTGCTCGGGCATGCCCGCCGGGAGGTCGCCGATCCGGTGGTGGCCCGCCTGCTGCCGGCGGCGACCGAGCTGTCGCTGGGAAGGCTGCGGGCGGCGCTGACCCGGGCGGTGCTGGCGGTGGATGCGGCGTTCGCCGAGCAGCGCCGGGTGGCGGCGGCCCGGTCGGCCGACGTGCGGATGTATCCCACCGATGCGGGCATGTCGGCGCTGGTCACCGAGGTGCCGGCGCCGGTGGCGGCGGCCTGCTGGTCGACGGTCAACGAGCTGGCCTGGATGCGCAAGAACGATGGCGATCCGCGCCCGATCGGGCAGCTGCGGACGGTGACGTTCGCCGACCTGATCCTGCGGCCGTGGGACACCTCCCGGCCGGCGGTGACCGCGGTGCTCGACGTGGTCGCCCCGCTGTCGTCGCTGACTTCCGGGGGTGCCGGAACCGGCTCCGCAGCCCAGCCCGGGGAGGTGCACGGGCAGCCGATCACCGCGGCGCACGTGCGGGAACTGCTCGCCCAGCTGGACGCGGTGTGCCCGGGCGGGCTGCAGGCCCCGGCCGGCGGGGCGCTGCAGATCTCGGTCACCGACGCCGACGGCGCGCTGCTGGCCGCCACCAGCCGCCCGCAGCTGGAACGGATCGCCCGCCGCGGCTGCCCCGACCATCCGCCCGGCACCGCTGGCTCGCCGCCGCCCGACCGCACCGAATTGCTTCCGGCCGCCGGCTGCGGCTGCCCGGTGCTGGCCCGGCCGGTACCGGTCGACCGGTACACCCCCAGTGCGGGGCAGCGACGGTTCCTCCGGCGGCGGGACCGCACCTGCCGGCATCCCGGCTGCGGCCAGCCGGTCGCCCGCACCGACATCGACCACGTGCAGCCCTACGGCGCCGGCGGGAACACCGACTGCGCCAACCTCTGCTGCCTGTGCCGCCGCCACCACCGGCTGAAAACCCACGCGCAAGGCTGGCGGTTCCTCCTCACCCCCCACGGCGTGGGGGGGGTGACCACCCCCAGCGGGATCACCCGCAGCACCCGACCACCAGGCCTGCGAGATCTCACCCAGCTACCCGCGCTACCGGCACCACCGGGCCCGCCACCACCACCGGAGGAACCGCCACCCTTCTGAGGGGCGGCGGGTCAGTCGGTGCCGTGCGGCGTCAAGGCTTCAGCAGCACCTTGACCGCGCCGTCCTTCTTGTCGCGGAATTTCATGTAGGCGTCCGCGGCCTCTTCGAGCGGCACGTGGTGCGTGGCGAAGTCGTCGACGCCGAGCGGGTCCTCCTCGGTGAGCAGCGGGAGGAGGTCGGGCACCCAGCGCAGCACGTTGGCCTGCCCCATGCGCAGCTGGATCTGCTTGTCGAACATGCGCATCAGCGGCAGCGGATCCGTCGCGCCGCCGTAGACACCGGACAGTGAGATGGTGCCGCCACGGCGGACCGCCTCGATCGCGGTGGTGAGCGCGGCGAGCCGGTCGATCCCCGCGACCTGCATGACCTTTTCCATGATCACGTCCGGCACCACGGCGGTCGCCTTCTGGGCCAGCGAGGCCAGCGGGGAGCCGTGTGCCTCCATGCCGACCGCGTCGATCACCGCATCGGGGCCGCGCCCGTCGGTGGCGTCCCGCACGGCGGAGACGACGTCCGCCTTGTCCGTGGACCCGATCACCGTTACCCCTCGCGCGCGGGCGCGCGCAATGCGCTCCGGGACGTCGTCCACGCCGAACACCTGACCGGCCCCGAGGTGCTGGGCGATCCGGGTGCACATGTCGCCGATCGGGCCGAGGCCGAGGACCAGCACGCTGCCCCCGTCGGGGGTCCCGGCGTACTGCACCGCCTGCCATGCCGTCGGCAGGACGTCGGAGAGATAGACGAACCGGTCGTCCGCCGGACCTTCGGGCACCTTGATCGGGAGCGTGTTCCCGAACGGCACCCGGAGGTACTCGGCCTGCCCTCCGGGCACCTGGCCGTAGAGCTTCGTGTAACCGAAGAGGCTCGCTCCGAAGCCCAGGTCCCGGTTCTGGGTGGTCTCGCACTGGGACTGCAGTCCCTGGGAGCAGGTCCAGCACGTGCCGCAGGAGATGTTGAAGGGGACGACGACGCGATCGCCGACCTTGACCGCGGTGACCTCCGAGCCGACATCCCGAACGATCCCCATCGGCTCGTGACCCATCACGTCACCCACGGACATGAAGGGCGCCATCACCTCGATGAGGTGGAGATCGGAGCCGCAGATGCCGCTGGAGGTGACCTCGACGATCACGTCCGTCGGCTCCTGGATGACGGGGTCGGGGACGGTGTCCACCCGTACGTCGGCCCGTCCGTGCCATGTCACTGCGCGCATCCGTGATCCCCCTCGAACTGGTGGCCATCCGGCCCTCCACAAGGGCCTTCCGGCGCTTCGTGAGCCGAATCGCTTCACTTTCAAACAACCCCGGCGTGCCCATCACGTTCAGTAGTGAAGAGAGCACGCCGCGTCGAATCACACCGATGGGCCTTAGTGGTCCAGGCCACAGAACTGCCCGTCGATATCCCACTGTTCACATCACGGATTGGTCACGGCGTGTTTACATGGGCCCCGCCTCCTCCCCAGGAGTGCCCCTGCAATGCCCGCCAACGGAAGTCAGGTGCATGAGTTCGCACGACCAGGACCGCCTCGTAGCCGGGGCTCCGGACGCCGTTTCGGGCACCGGATCGACCCTTGCCCCAGCCCGCGGACGGCACCGCCGGCCCTCCGACGCGGCTGTTGAGAAGGC
>JAODNN010000008.1 GCA_025465355.1 Blastococcus sp.
CCGGACGGTCCCGTCCCACCGGACCTCGACCGGTCAGGGGGCACCTTCAGCCTGACCGACCTCAGTGGCGAGGCCGCGGCGACGTGCAGCACGGACGCCGCCGGGCTGTGCTCGATCGCCACCACGAGCGGTGAGCCGGTCAGCACCGGGTCGCAGCTGCAGCTCTCGCCCGGCCTCTACGAGGTCACCCAGACCGCGGCGTCAGTCGGGCTGCTGGCATCGGACCGCCCCTGGTACCTCATGCTGTGCGGGACCGAGTGCCCCACCGACACCACGCAGTCCGTGCCGAACACCTCCCTGTTCCGCCAGCACCTGAGCGCGCACGTCGTCAGCGCGGGGGGGCCGGACGGAACCGGTGCCGGGGCCGCGGTGACCGGCGCGTCCTACCGACTCGCCGGTCCTGACTACCCGCGGACGCCGGCGGTGCCGGGGGACGACGGGAGAGCCGACGGCGGGACCTCGACGAGCGACACGGACGGTGTCCTCACCTTCGGCGGCTGGTTCCTGCCGGGCACCTGGACCGTGCGGTCGGTGACCCCTCCGGCCGGCTACGTCCGCGGCGCGCCGGCCACGATCGACGTCCCGTCCACGGCACCCGATGCCTCGAGGACCGCATGGGGTGACGACCTGGTGCTCACGCCAGGGGATACCGGTTCCGGCACCGAGGGCTCAGGCGCCACCGGCTCGCCTGCTCCACGCCCGGACGGCGCGGGCACAGGTACGGGCCCCGGCGCCGGGAGGCCTCAGGCCGCCGGCGGGCAGCCCGCGGCGCCTGCGTCGCAGGCCGGTCGGCCCGAGTCGCTCCCGGCCTCGGAACCGACGACGGGTGTACCCGCTCCGGCGCCGCCCGTGGGCAGCCCGGCCACGCAGCCGCCGCTGGAGATCGCTTCGGCTCCGGACGTCGTCTCGCCGCGGCTCGCGCCGGCAAGCAGCTCGTTCGTCGAGGTCGGCGTCATCGGTTTCGGCATCCTCTTCGTCGCCCTGGCGGTCATCGGAGTCGGGGTTCTGCGCCGTCGTGTCCGCGATCGGGGCTGAGGCACCGGCCGACGGGTGGTGGGCCCGGGTGGTCGAGGAAGGGCACTCGGGCGGCTCACCCCGGCACACCCTGCTCTGGGTGCTCTCCACCGAGTTCCCGGTGAACACGGTCGTGACTCTCCCGGGCAACCGTCGTCCCACGGCGTGGCGCGTGGCCGTCACTCTGGCCGGCAGGACCGGGCCGGTGTCGTCGATCGACGTCGCTCTTCCGGACGTGCCGCTGCTCTGGTACGTCGAGGTGCCCGAACCGGCGGCGACTCCGTCGGCGGCCACCCTCATCGCGTTCTCGGACCCCCGGTACCCGGAGGGAACGGTGCTGTCGCCGGCCGAGGCCCGGGCCGGTGGTGTCGCCGGTGCGCACCAGGTCGCGGCGTTCCGCTGGTGGACGGAGTCCGGCCTGGTGCACCAGATCTACGTGTCACCCGAGCACCGGAGGCTGGGGATCGCCGGAAAGGTCGCCCTCGCCGCCTTCGGCATCCAGGCGGCGCGCGGCCGCCCGCCGCTGCACGGCGACGGACGGCGGACCGACGACGGCGAGGCGTGGGTGCGGGCACTTCCGCCGCACGGTGCTTCGCGCGCGGCGCCGCGGTCGGAGCGGCTGCCGTCGATGACCCCGGGCGCGGCCTGACGTCCGTGCCGCTGGATGTGTGTACCTATCGGCGTCGCCGGACTTTGATACGTCGACACGTGCACACCTCGCGTGGATGGGCGGTATCGATGAGGCAGCCGGGCGGTGACTCCGGGCCGGAACGCGGTGTCCTCGCCGGCGCCCGACCGCGGACGCTCCCGATGCTGGTCGCCCTGGTCCTGGGCGCCCTCGTGCTGGTCGAGGGGCTGCTGCTGGGGCTCGGTCTGCTGGTGACGCGGGTGCTGGCGCACAGTTGGCTGCACCGGGACGAGCTGGACTTCGAGCGGTCCGTCGCCGCGCACCGGATGGGGCTGTGGAACCAGGTGACCCGCTACGGCACCTTGCTCGGCGCGACCAACTCGGTGATCGCACTGACCGCTGCCGGCTGCCTCGTGCTGGCTGTGCGGGGGCACGGACCCAGGCTCCCGACGTTCCTGGCAGTGGCAGTGGTGGGCGAGACCATCTTGTTCGTGGTGGCGTCCGTGCTCGTCCACCGACTGCGCCCACCGATCCCGCACCTGGACAGCGCGCCGCCGACGTCGAGCTTCCCGTCCGGGCACACGGCGGCGACGGTTGCGTTGTGGTGCGGGCTCGCCCTCGGACTGGCGCGGACCCACCCGCGCCACCCTCTCAGGGTCGTCAGCTGGGCACTCGCGGTGCTGGTGCCGGCCTTCGTGCTGTGGACCCGGCTGTACCGGGGGATGCACTGGCCGACCGACGTCGCAGCCAGCGTCGTCTTCACCGTTGTCTGGCTCCTCATGCTGCGCGCGATCCTGCTGCCCCCGATGTTCCGGACCGGCTGTGAGTCAGCCGCCGTGCGGAGGCGTGAGCTCAGGCGGTGACGTGGATGAGCACCGTGCCGATGGCACTCTTCTCGGCGGCCCGATGCGCCTCGGCGGTCTGCTCCAGCGGGAAGACCTGCAGCATCGGCCGCGGCGGCGAGCTGCGTCTTCCGCGGAACTGCAGGTCAGTGACCCCATCGGGATTACGCCCGATCAGGTCTCGGAGTTCAGTTCGAGCGCCGCGGAGCCGACAACCACGGGGTCCGTACTGATCGTGCGCGGACAGGCAGGTGCCCGCCGCCGGTGACGCCTCGACTGTCGGCGCGCTTCCGCCCTGGGAGTCCCGCTTGTCCCGTCGTGTCCTCCGCGCGACCTGGCGCCTGGTCGCAGTGCCGCTGGCCGTCGTCGCGCTGACCTCGGGGGTGGCGCCCGCCGGCGCGTCGCCCGGAGTGCAGACAACGGTCTTCGGCACGGTCGCCTGCTCGCGGCGGACACTGTCGATCCGAGCCACCGCACCCAGGACCTGCGCCAGGAGGACGGCACCGCGGACACGGAGTCCGACCATGCCGGGTCGGAGGACGTCTACCGTCCGGTTCTAGCGGCGGCCGCGTGAGCGCCGGTCACCAGCCCCCGTACGGGACGGTGAGGATCTCCAGGTTGTGCCCGTTCGGGTCCTTCCAGTACAGGCCGCGACCGCCGTCGTTGGTGTTGATCTCGCCCTCCTGACGGTGGAACGGGTCGGCCCAGTAGGGAATGCCGCGGGTCCGGATGCGGCCGTGGATCGCGTCGAACTCCTCCTCGCTCACCAGGAAGGCGTAGTGCTGCGAGTGCGGAGATCCGTGGTCGTCGGCGAAGTCCAGCGACACCCCGTTGGAGAGCTCGACCACGACGAACGGTCCGAACGTCGAGGGCGGCCCGAGGCCGAGCAGGTCGACGAGGAACTGCGCCGATGCATGCCGGTCGTGCGCCAGGACGATGGTGTGGTTCAGCGAGACGGACATGCGGGCGATTGTTCTGCGGCACCGGTCCCGCGGGAACCAGCGGCGGCTCAGGCGGTGACGTCGATGAGCACCTTGCCGATGACACCCTCCTCGACGGCCCGATGCGCCTCGGCGGTCTGCTCCAGCGGGAAGACGTGCAGCGGCAGTCCGGCGGCCTCGCCGACGCGGATCGCCCCGTCGAGCATCGCGGCGTTGACGTCCTCGACCGCCATCTCCTTGGCACGCGCAGGCTCGGTGTAGACCAGCACGAACTGCCAGCGGGAGTTCAGCGTCATCTGTGACCGGATGGGCACGGTGACCTCCTCGCCGCCGTCGTCTGCGTACATCGCCACGGCCCCGTGCATGCCCAGGACCTGCGCGTCGACGGCGGCGTTCACCGGGGCGTTCACCTCGACGATCGTGTCGACGCCCTTCGGGACGATCTTCCGGACCTCGGCGACGACGTCCTCCTGCCGGTAGTCGATGACGTGGTCGGCACCGGCTGCGGCGGCCAGCTGCGCCTTCCGCGGGCTGCTGACCGTGGTGATGACGGTGGCCTCGGCCCAGTGGGCGAGCTGGATGGCGGCGTTGCCCACTGCTCCCGCGCCGCCCTGGACGAGCACGGTCCGACCGCTCAGGGAGCCGGCGGAGACACGGTCGGGGAGGTGCTCGGCGACGGTCAGGCAGCGGTGCGCGGTCAGGAAGGGGATGCCGAGCGCGGCGCCCAGTTCGAAGGGTGGTTCGGCGCCCATGAGCACGGTCTGCCGAGCGGGAACCACGGTGTACTCCGCCGCAGTGCCGAACGGTCGCTGGTAGGCGGCCTCCCAGATCCACACCCGCTCGCCGATGAGAACGGGGTCGACGCCGGTGCCGACGGCGTCCACGGTGCCCGAGCCGTCCTGGTTCGGGATCTGGAAGTCACCGGCGGGCGGGGTCGTGTTCCGCCGCTTCCAGTCGGTCGGGTTGACGCCGGAGAAGGCCACGCGGACGCGCACCTCGCCGGGGGCGGGGTCGGGGGTGGGCAGCTCGCCGAGCTTCAGGACCTCGGGTCCGCCGGGCTGGGTGTAGTAGACGGCTCGCACGAGCGCCTCCTACCCGGGGTGCCCGCGATTCAGGCCGCCGTTCCGGAAAGGGCCCACGCCCGGGCGGTGAGGTGGATCGAGCCGTCGTCCTCGGTGGGCAGCCGTGCCCTGAGTGCCTCCCGGAGGTGGGCTCGGTCGCCGTCGCCGAGTGACATCGCGTACGCGGGCGCCGGTCCGGTGCCGCTGAGGAACGGCACCCAGTAGTCGTCGAAGTCCCCGAAGACCGTGGGGACGACGACCGGCTGCGCCTCGACGTTCTCCAGGCCCGCGTCGGTGAACAGGGCGTGCAGCGCTTCGGGACGGCAGAAGGGGAACCGAGCCCCCTCGTGCAGTGCGGCGGCGGCGGGGGCCAGCCCGGCGGCGGTGTCCCAGAAGTGGGTCATCAGCTGCATCTCGTCCGGGTAGTCCCAGACGTAGGCGGCGACGGTCCCGCCGGGCCGGGCCGCGCGACGCATCTCCCGCAGTGCGGCGCTCCGGTCAGGCACGAAGTTGAGGACCAGACCGGAGACGACGACGTCGAACGCGGCGTCGTCCACCGGGAGGGCCTGGGCCGTGCCCACCTGGAACGACGCGCGCGGGTCGGCGACGCAGGCCGCCGCGTACTCGACGAAGCTGGGTGAGGGATCCACGCCGACGACCTCCGACGGCGCGCACCGGGCGAGCACCATCTCCGTGAGCGCGCCGGTGCCGCAGCCGACGTCGAGCCAGCCGGCGTCGGCAGGCCGGTCGAGCCAGGCGAGGAACTCCCGGGCGACGAGCCGGCTCCACCGCCCCACGTACGACTCGTAGCTCCGGCCGCCGGCCCACGAGTCCACCGGGCACCTCCGAGGGGGACCGGTGAGACCCGGCCGCGAGCGAAGCGTTCAGCGCCGGCGCCCGGAGGTCAATGGGGACGCTCTCGAAAGATGCGCGTCCCCGCGGTCTGGATGGCGTTGGCCGCGAAGGACGTCTCGGGGAAGATCCCGGCGATCTTCTTCCCGGCCGCGATCTGGCCAGGCGTGCCGGGCGTCGGCTGGGGCAACACCCTGTTGAACTGGCTGCTCGCCGGCGTCGGCAATCTGGTCGGTGCGGTCGTCTTCGTGTCGACGTCCTACTGGTACCAGTTCCTCAGCGGCCGGCCGGAGAAGGCCGCGATCAGCACCGCGGAGGACGCGGAACGCACCTGATCACGTGACTCCTGGTGATGGCGGGATCGCTATCGCGGTGGCCAGCAGGTCGCCCCGCAGCAGCCAACGCCCGGAGAAGTCGTCCACCCGGGCTCGGCCCACCCGCGGGCCGGGCACGAGCAGGTGGGCTGCCATCGTGCCGTCCGGCTCCAGCTGGACCTCGACGTCCTCGAAGTCCAGCCAGCGGTGGGTGAGCGGGAACCACGCCTTGTACAGGGTCTCCTTCGCGGAGAAGAGCAGGCGGTCCCAGCAGACGTCGGGATCGCTGTCCGAGAGTCGCTGGATCTCACGCCGTTCGCCCGGCCGGCTGATCACGTCCAGCACATTCGGGGAGAGGGGCAGAGACTGCTCCGCGTCCACCCCGATCGCGAGGACCTCGTCGCGACGGCCCACGGCGGCCGCGCCATACCCGGGGCAGTGCGTCATGCTGCCCACGACACCGGCCGGCCACACCGGGGCGCCCTGATCGCCTCGGGGTATCGGCACCGGCGGCAGTCCGAGGCCACCGAGCGCGAGGCGGGCGAGCATCCGGACGGTTGCGAATTCCGCGCGCCGTGCGGGGCTCCAGCCGGCCTGCGCCGGCTCCTCGGGGAACAGCGCAGGCGGCGCGACGGGATAGGAGAAGGTCTCGGCCGACACCACGGCCGGGGGAAGGATCTCCTCGATCACGATGCGCCCCGGGTCGGGACGGCCGAGCTCCGGCCGGCGTGATCATGCATGTCTGGCGGGGTTGCCGGTCCACCGTGAGTGAGGCGGCACCTGCTCGCCCTTCATGAGGAACGCGTCGGGCTGCAGGTATGAGTCCTCGCCCATGGTCACGCCGTAGTGGACGAAGGCGCCGACGCCAATGGTGCATCCCGCCCCGACTTCCGTGTGGTCGGCCTTGAAAATGCTGTCCTCCATCGAGTGACACTGGACGATGCTGCCTTCGTTGAACGTGCAGTCGTCGCCGATGGTCAGGAGTGGCGGCTCGCTGAGCTGCAGGCCGCAGTCGAAGAGCCGGCGGCCGACACGGACACCCCGCATGCGCCACACCACGCTCTTGAACGGGGTTCCGTTGAGCATCGAGCCGTAGCGCGGATTCTGCATCTTCCAGTAGCGCTCGTGCCAGAAGAAATAGGAGTCGTAGATGGACCGGAGTTCTGGGCGCAACGGCCGAAGTGTCACCATGGCCCGCTCAATCGCTGCGAAGTAGACGACACTGAAAAGGAATGTCCCGATGGCCATTCCGGCAATCGCCTCCGCGCCCTCGCCGCCGCGCAGGTCCCATGCGGCCTGCGCGAACAGCGTGAGGACGAAGAAGTGAACCCAGCGCACGGTCAGGAAGACGCCCATGGTGCGCAGGTTGTACTTGTTCTTGGCCGCGAGGCGGCGGCCGAATTCGTCCCCGGTCTGCAGTAGGTCACCCCGCAGGTCGCGTTGCACCGATCGCGGAATCTCGAAGGACGGCGATCCCAGTAGCCCGACCCCGGTACGGACGGGGCCGTCCAAGGGAACCATGGTCTTGGTGCCGACAAGGCAGTTGTCGCCGACCCTGGCCCCGGATGGATAGGCGACGAGGTTGCCGAAGAAGCTGTGAGCTCCGACGGTGGCCGGAGCCACACTGAACGACGTGTTCGAGTAATCGGCGTTGAGGAACGAGAAACCGTCGGATATCTGGGTTCCACGTCCCAGAACGGCGAGGAACGGCGTCTCGTGGGTCACGGCGCCGCCGACGTTGGAACCCGTCTGCGCCAGCTGAGGGAACCGGTATCCCAGGGCTCGCAGATAGTGCACCACGTAGGAGCTGTCTCCCGTGAGCTCCAGGAAGAACCCTATGCCGGTGAGACGCCCGATCACCCGGTGCAGCAAGTGATGTCCGCCGTAGAGGACGTACGTGCGGCTGGGTGTGATGAATCGGTGCAGCAGCCGTGGGACCGTCGTCACCACCATTGACCCGGCGAGGATCGCCCCGAAGAAGAGCACCAGGGAGACGACCAGGCCGTCCTCGTAGAAGGCTCCCGTCGAGAGGGTTTCCGTCCCGGGGGAGGCAAGGCCTGGGAGGGTCGAGAGCCGCGTGGCCAGGAAGGCGATGACGCCGACCGCCAGGGGAACGGTCACTACGACCTGGGCGACCACTTGCAGGATGCCATGGCAGATCCTCCTGACCGGGCCGCACGTCGCCGGCCCGACCCGGCGGTAGTCCACGTCGGTCGGCTGGGCGGGGGATCCGTGCCAGCGTTGACCGCCGGGGACTTTCTGGAACTGGTGAAGGGACGAGGTGTGCCCGAGCTGGGCGCCGTCGCCCAGCGAGGTACCGATGTCCAGGACGGTGTGGTCGCCGACGAAAACGGCCTTGCCGATGGTGACCGGGCCGGTCTGGATACTCCCGGCACTGGCTCGGTAACCGGTGAAGGAGGAGTTCTTCCAGATGACCGTGTCATCGCCGATGGTCAACATGTCCGTGCACACCGGCACGGTTCTCGAGAGGATGACGACGCGGCGTCCGATCCGCGCACCCAGGGCCCTCAGGTACAGGACGTAGATCGGTGATCCCGCGAAGAGTGTCAAGGGACTTGTCCGGAGCATCGTCTTGACGAGCCAGAAGCGGAAATACCTGAGGCTCCAGGCCGGTATCTCCTGGCTCGTCCATCGGCCCACCAGTGCCCACTTGGCCAGGATCGGCAGGCCGGCCAGCCCGACCAGGATCGCGGCGCCGAACGCAACCGACCGCAGGTAGATGCCGGGTGCTGACACGCCCTCCGAGATCCACGTGAAGCCGGTGTTCGCGACCACTGCCGCGACGTACACGGCCGCGAGATAGAAGCCGAGTTGCAGGGCGGCGCAGAGCACGTACCGCCACGTGGCGGCCCGGGGCGCCACTTCCGGCGCAATCGAGGTGCCCGGTTCCGCGGGAACGGCGGGCGTCTGGGTGAGTACACCGGCCAGCCTCCTGACGGTCGGGTGCAGGTAGACATCCTTCGTCGACACGGACGCGCACTCCGGTCCTTGCCGGGCCCGGGCGCAGAAATGGGCGATGAGGAGGGAGTTGGCCGCGAGGTCGTCGAAGAAGTGGTCGTCGACGGACACCCTGTCGACGCCGAGCACTTCGGCGAGCGCGTCTGCCAGCGCCTTCTCGGCGCTCGTGGAGGGTTCGACATGGGGGCGCCCGGCGGCGGAGCGGCGATGGCCCGTCGGTGCCGGCAGCTTCTTGCGGTCGGCCTTTCCGCTCCGCGACAAGGGGATGTCCGCAAGCTTCTCGAGATAGGCGGGCACCATGTGCGCCGGAAGGAGACTACGCAGCTGCTCGTAGATCCCGTGGTGATCCGGGGGACGATCCTCGTCGAGCACGCTGTAGTACCCCACCAGTTCCACGAGGCCTGGTTGCTGCTCATAGGTGGTGACCACCGCCTGTGCGATCCCGGGCAGCTGCGTGAGCACCGACTCGATTTCGGTGAGCTCGATGCGGTACCCGCGGATCTTGACCTGGGTGTCAGCCCGTCCGAGGTAGAGCAGCCCCTCAGGATCGGCCTGCACCAGGTCACCGCTGCGGTATGCGCGCTCGCTGCCCAGTGCCTCCACGGGGGCGAACTTGGCCGCGTCCTTGTCCGCGTCCAGGTAGCGCGCCACACCGACGCCGCCGATCACCAGTTCCCCGGTTTCTCCCCACCGGACCGGTTCACCGGTGCCCGGATCCACGACCGCCAGCTGCCACCCGGCCAACGGCAGCCCGATCCGAACCGGCTGCCCGGAGAACAGCCGTGCCGCGCAGGCAACCACCGTCGTCTCGGTGGGCCCGTAGGTGTTCCAGACTTCTGGACACCGCGCCGCCAGCCTGTCCGCCAGGCCGGCCGGGCAGGCCTCGCCGCCGAGGATCAGCAGCCGGATCCGCGTCAACGCGTCGACCGGCCACAGGGAGGCCATCGTCGGCACCGTGGAGATGACCGAGATCCGCCGCTGGACGAGCCACGGCGCCAGGTCGGGCCCTGTCTTCATCAGCGAGCGCGGTGCCGGTACCAGGCAGGCGCCATGGCCCCACGCCAGCCACATCTCTTCGCAGGAGGCGTCGAAAGCCACCGACAGGCCGGCGAGGACGCGGTCGCCGGGCCGCAGCGGATCCTTCTGCAAGAACAGTTGCGCCTCGGCGTCGACGAAGGCCGCGGCGCTCCGGTGCGTCACCGCGACGCCCTTGGGCGTCCCGGTGCTCCCGGAGGTGAAGATGATCCACGCGTCGTCCTGGGGCTCGGGGCGCCGGGCACCGAGGCCGAGCGGCGGAACCGGCCCAGGGGTCACGCCGCTGCCGCCGACGACGGCGCACACGCCGGCCTCGCTCCATACCAGGTGCGCGCGGTCGTCCGGGTCGTCGAGATCCACCGGGACGTATGCGGCACCGATGGCGAGTACCGCGAGGATCGACACGTACAGCTCCGTCGTCCCGGAGGGAAGCCGGACCCCGACCCGGTCCCCGGCTCCGACGCCCATCGATGTCAGGCGCTCGTCGAGGCGTCGGACTTCATCCAGCAGAACGCGGTAATTGAGTGGTGACTCACCATCGTCGATAGCGGTGGCCCCGGGGAATTGAGCCGCCGTCCGTTCCAGGATGTCCCACAGTGTTCGCGGGGGCGGTATCTGACTTCCCGAGTAGACAGCCGTCGTTGCGACCCGGTCAGGCAACGGGGCTACATGGATCGGGGTCTTCGTTTCGTGGCGCTCGCTTGTCGTCATCGGGGCTCCGTCCGGCTGTCGGCCGGGCGTTCCGGCCGCGCGTTCCGTACGAGTCCTGGCTAAGCGCCGAGTCTTCGAAGGCCCTGTGGATCTCGCGAGAGCCACATGTGTGGGGGGAGGAGGGCAGCAGGTGGTGCACGGTCGGGATGACCGGTGGGCGCCCGACCCGCCGGATGCAGGGGGATCAGTCAATCGCGGCCAGCGGGCCGGGGAGGGCGACGACCATCGCCTCCTGGCGGCTGCGCGGGAGAACCGACGACTCTGAAATGACGTGGATGGCCGTCTCGGAGTCGCCGTGGCAGCAGGACCCGGGCCCCGGTTCCGGGATCGGCAGTTCGGTGAGCTGGAGGACGTCCGAGCCACCCGGCTGGCGGTAGATGATCACGCGCACGGTCGACTTGATGCGCCGCGGATCGCCGGATGGTGAGGGGAGTGGTACGGGGCCGGAGCGGGTACTGCCGCGACCGAGACTGCCAACCAGCGCGGAGGTGCCGGTGTCCGCTCGTGAGCCGTTGGAGATGGCCGAGGTCGCTGCCGAGACCGGGGCCCAGAAGACAGGTCGCACCTGGGACAGGGTGCTGGTCAGTGCCTTTCTCGGCGGCGCGTACATCGCGTTCGGCGCGCTGGTGGCGATCACCGTCTCGTCCGGTCTCGACCCGAAGACCTGGGGCACGCTGCCGACGCTGTTCCTCGGCGCCGCGTTCACCCTCGGGCTGGTGCTCGTGGTGATCGCGGGTTCCGATCTGGCCACCGGCAACATGATGCTGGTCCCGCTGGGCGCGATGCGCGGCAAGATCCGCGTGGCCGACGTCGTGGGCAACCTGACGCTGGTGCTGATCGGCAACCTGATCGGTGCCGTCTTCGTGGCCTACTTCCTGGCCGTGCAGACCGGGGTGATCGGGCACGCCGGCGCCAGCGGTATGGCCGGGTTGACCCACGACCGGCTGGCCGCGATCGCCCTGGCGAAGACGACCGTGGAATCGCACTGGCAGGTGTTCCTGCGCGGGGTCGGCTGCAACTGGCTGGTCTGCCTGGCGGTGTGGATGTCGCTGGCGGCGCGGAACGTCTCGGGCAAGATCCTGGCGATCTTCTTCCCGATCATGGCGTTCGTCGCGATGGGCTTCGACCACGTCGTCGCGAACATGTTCTTCCTTCCGGCGGCGATCTTCGCCGGCGTCCCGGGCATCGGCTGGGGCGACGTGCTGCTCAACTGGCTGTTCGCCGGTGTGGGCAACTTCGTCGGCGCGGTGGTGTTCGTCTCGACGTCCTACTGGTACCTGTTCCTCCGGGACCGGCCCGTCGAGGTGGAGACGACGGAGCGGGAAGCCGCCGAGCGGGCCTGACCGCGGATCAGGCGCCGGTCAGCGACCCCGGCAGGTTGACGACGATCGCCTCCTGGCTGCTGCGCGCGAGCACCACGACGGCCTCCTCATCGCCGGGGTTCTCCTCGCGGTGCGGCGTGAACGGCGGGACGAAGACGTAGTCACCGGGCTCGGGGGTCAGCCGCACCTCCTCGCCGTCCACGGCGAAGACGAACGCCGGGTGCCCCGAGACGACGTAGATCGCGGTCTCGGAGTCGCCGTGGTGGTGGTTCCCCGACGCGGTCTTCGACCCCACCGTGGTCTGGCCCATCCAGACCCGCTCCGACCCGACCGTCCGGGCGGAGACGGCCTCGCGGCGGCTCATGCCGGGCGTTTGGCCGGTGTCGGCCGAGAGATCGGCGGCACGGACGTGCCGCAGCGGCCGGTGCCAGTCGTCCGCGTGCTGCTCAGCCATAGCCGGACGTTAGCGCCCGCCCTGCCGAGTGTGTGCGCCGGCGCCCGGTGCCGGCCAGATCCGGACCGCAGCGCACCTCGTCGTCGGTGAAGAAGCGGCGCCAGAGGCGTCGGCCGGCCGGGGCTCCACCGGCCGGCGCGGTACGCGAGCTTCCCGAAGCACCCCCTCGGCCGACGGTCAGGCCGGGTTGATCGACAGGGTGAGCCGGCGGCGGCCTTCCTCGGAGCGGGCGGTGGCGATGCGCTCCTCGGACGGCGTTCCGTACTCGGTGGTCCGCTGGCGGGCGGGCCGGCCGATCGCGGCGGCCAGCGCCTCGAGGTCGGCGATGGTCTTCAGCGAGCCGTTCTCGCTGCCGGCCATCCGGCTGATCGTCTCCTCCATCAGCGTGCCGCCGAGGTCGTTGGCGCCGCCCTGCAGCACGGCGCGGGTGCCGGCCTCGGCGAGCTTCACCCACGACGTCTGGATGTTGGGGATCCGGCCGTGCAGCAGCAGCCGGGCGACCGCGTGCACCGCCCGGTTCTCCCGCACCGTCGGCCCCGGCCGGGCGACGCCCGCCAGGTAGATGGGCGAGTTGTGGTGCACGAACGGCAGCAGCACGAACTCGGTGAAGCCGCCGGTCTCGTCCTGCAGCGCGGCCAGCGTGCGCAGGTGCGCGACCCAGTGCGCCGGGGTGTCGACGTGGCCGTACATCATCGTCGACGTCGTCGGCAGGCCGACGCGGTGCGCCGTCTTGATGATCTCCAGCCAGGTCGCCGTCGGCAGCTTGCCCTTGGTCAGCACCCAGCGGACGTCGTCGTCGAGGATCTCCGCCGCCGTCCCCGGCACCGAGCTCAGCCCGGCTTCCTTCGCGGCGGTCAGGAAGTCCTCGAACGACAGCCCCGTCCGTGCCGCGCCGTTGACGATCTCCATCGGGCTGAAGGCGTGCAGGTGGATGTCGGGCTGCCGGCGCTTGACCTCCCGCGCGAGGTCGAAGTACGCCGTGCCGGGCAGGTCGGGGTGGATGCCGCCCTGCATGCAGATCTCGGTGGCCCCGGCCGCCCACGCCTCGTCGACCCGGTCGCCGACCTGCTGCATGGACAGCGTGTAGGCGTCGGCGTCGGTGCGCCGCTGGGCGAATGCGCAGAACCGGCAGCCGGTGTAGCAGACGTTGGTGAAGTTGATGTTCCGGTTCACGACATAGGTGACGTCGTCGCCGTTGACGTCCCGGCGCACCGCATCCGCGAGCGCGGCCACCGCCTCCAGGTCGGGGCCGTCCGCCCCCAGCAGCGCCAGGTACTCGGCGTCCGACAGGCCGGCCGGGTCGCGCTCGGCGTGCGCCAGGGCCGCGCGCACCTCCGGGTCGCCGACGGTCAGTGCGGTGGAGTGCCCGTCGCGGGCGGCGGTCGTCGCGTCCCGCAGCACGGACCAGTCGCCGTAGACGGCGTCGAAGTCGCTGCGCCGGTCAGCGGTGCGCCCGACGGTGTCGACCTCGACGTGCAGGTCCACCCGGCCCGAGCCGGCGGCACCCCACGAATCGTCGGGCTCCTGCCACGGCCGGCCGGCCGGGATCCGGCCTTCGACGGCGAGTCCGTCGTCGCCGGCGAGGGCGAACACGTGCGGCCGCACCCGCGGGTCGAGCCACGGCTCGGGGCCGAGCACGTACGGCGGCTGCGCCGCCAGCCGCTCGCGCAGCGTGAAGCCGGCGTCATCGGACAGCTTGGCCAGCGCATCAAGTTCCGGCCACGGCCGTTCCGGGTTCACATGGTCCGGGGTCAGCGGTGACACCCCGCCCCAGTCGTCGACGCCGGCGCGCAGCAGCAGACCGAGCTCGGTGGAGTCCGACAGGTTGGGAGGCGCCTGCACCCGCGCCTTCGGCCCGAGCAGCAGCCGGGTCACGGCGACGGCGGCGACGTACTCCTGCAGCTCCAGGTCGTCGTGCGCCTGCATCGCCGTGCGCGGCTTCGCCCGGAAGTTCTGGACGATGACCTCCTGCACGTGGCCGTGCCGCTGCGCGGACGCCCGGATCTGCAGGACGGCGTCCACCCGCTCGGCGTAGTTCTCGCCGATGCCGAGCAGCACGCCGGTGGTGAACGGGACGGCGGAACGGCCGGCGTCCTCCAGCACCCGCAGCCGGACGGCGGGCTCCTTGTCGGGCGACCCGAAGTGTGGGCCGCCCGGCTCCGACCACAGCCGGGTCGCGGTCGTCTCGAGCATCATGCCCATGGACGCCGACACGGGCTTGAGCCGCTGGATCTCCTCCCACGACAGGACGCCGGGGTTCAGGTGGGGCAGCAGGCCGGTCTCCTCCAGCACCCGGATCGCCATCGCCCGCAGGTAGCCCAGCGTCGAGTCGAAGCCGTGCGCGTGCAGCCACTCGGCGGCGACCGGCCAGCGGTCCTCGGGGCGGTCTCCGAGGGTGAACAGCGCCTCCTTGCAGCCGAGCGCCGCGCCGGCCCGGGCGATGTCGAGCACCTCGTCGGGGGAGAGGAACGGCGCCTTCCCCGCCGCGCGCAACTGCCCCGGCGTCGTCACGAAGGTGCAGTAGTGGCACCGGTCGCGGCACAGGTGGGTGAGCGGGATGAACACCTTGCGGCTGTAGGTGACCACGCCGGGCCGCCCGGCGGACGCGAGGCCGGCGTCCCGTACCCGGCCGGCCGCGGCGAGCAGCCGGTCCAGCGGCTCACCCGGAGCCAGGCCGCGGGCATGCAGCAGTGTCTCCGCCTCGGTGGCGTCGAGCGTCACGCCCCGTTCCGCGCGGGTGACGGCACGGCGGACGGCGGAGTCGGTAGGGGTCAGCGGCTCGGTCATCTTGCCGTCGACGCTAGCCCTCGCCGTGCGAGTCTCCGAGACCCGCCGGGGATCAGACGTCCCGGCGGCCGAACGAGACGGCGGTCAGCCCCCACACCATGGCCACCCAGACCACGGTCCACAGCAGGTAGACCGTCGTGAGCGGCGCGTCGCTCAGGAACGGGAACCCGGTTCGCTCGACGCCGAACTGCACGAGCGCGGAGGGGTCCTGGAAGGCGTGCATGGCGCCGTGCCACAGGCCGTCGGTGGGCAGCAGGATCCGGGACACCGTGCCGACGCGGGCCACCCCGTCATTGCCCAGCGCCTCGCCGACCCCACCGACGACGCCGGCCACCCAGGTGGCGCCGAACAGGCCGACCGCGACGATGCCCGACGCCATCGTGGACACGACGCTGGACAGCAGCAGGGCCAGGGTCAGCAGTACCACGGTCTGGCCGGCCAGCAGGGCCAGCCCGGCGACCGGTTCCGGCGGCCAGTAGCCGACCGTCGCGCGCACGACCAGGAACTGGGCCAGTCCGGCCAGGGCCACGTAGCCGCAGCCGAAGGCGACCAGCCCGAGCCACTTGCCCAGCAGCACTGCGGAGCGGCGGACCGGCCGGGCGAGCACGGCGAGCGCCATCCCGGATTCGATCTCCCCGGAGAGGGCCGGCCCGGCGAGGAAGGCGGTGCCGAGGGCCGCGATGAGGCTCAGCCCGAACATCACCAGGTTGAGCAGCTGCGAGGCCACCAGCCGGGCCTCCCCACTGGTCAGCGTCCCCTGGGAGGTCTCGAGTCCGGCCAGCTTGGCGAAGCCCCAGCCGCTGAGCGCGAGCAGGGTGACGGTGAGGGCGACGAGTGCCCAGACCACCCGCCGGCGGGAGGCCTCGCGCAGGGTCAGCCCGGCCATCGTGAGGGCGGTCATGACGCGGTGTCCTCGGGCCGGTGACGGAGGATGCCGAGCAGCCGCTCCTCGAGGCTGATCCGGCCCGGCTCGACGGCGTGCACCCGAACCCCGAGCGCGACCAGGTCGCGCACCAGGTCGGGCACCCTCGTCCCCGCGTCGTCGGTCGGCACGGCGACGGTGAACCAGTCGCCGGCTCGGGTGAGGGCGCCGGTCGCGCGCAACCGGGCCTCGGCCCGCGCGTCCACGCCCTCGAGGTTCAGCTTGACCTCACGTTGGCCGAGCAGCTCGTCCAGGCTGCCCGACGCGGCGACCCGCCCCCGGTCCAGGATCACGACCCGGTCGCAGACCCGCTCCACCTCGCCGATCAGGTGCGAGTTCAGGAGCACGGTCACCCCGCGCGCCTTGAGCGCGAGCACCAGGTCGCGCACGTCCACCCGGCCGATCGGGTCCAGGGCGCTGGTCGGCTCGTCGAGGACGACGAGCTCCGGCCGCGCCACCAGCGCGACCGCCAGGCCGAGCCGCTGCTGCATGCCCTTGGAGAAGGCGCCGACCCGGTCAGCGGCACGGTCGGCCAGGCCGACCAGCTCCAGGCAGTCGTGCTGCTCGCTCGCGGGCACCCGCGCCCTGACGAGGCGGACGTGCAGGGCGAGCACCTCGGCGGCGGTGAGCCAGGGCTGGTACCGGAAGAGCTCGGGCAGGTACCCGACGCCGGCGCGGGCGAGGGGATCCTTTCCCGGCCGCCCGAGCAGCATCACCTCACCCGCGTCGGGGCGGACGAGGCCGAGCAGCATCTTGATGACGCTGGTCTTGCCCGCGCCGTTGGGGCCCAGCAGGCCGAGCACCTCACCGCGCGCCACGCTGAACGACACGTCGTCCACCGCGACGCGCCGTCCGTACCGCTTGCGCAGTCCGGAGCACCAGACTGCCGGGGAGGGTGGCAGCGCGGCGACCAGGTCGGCCGCGGAGCCGGCGGCGGCGGTGTCCGACGCCATCGGTCAGTCGAGCGCGCGGGCGACGGCCAGGACGTCCTCGGTGCTGAGCACGCCACCGACCCCGGTCAGCACGCCGTCCCTCACCCACACCACGGCCGACATGGTGCCGTCCTTGGAGGTGAGCAGGGTGGCCGGCGATCCTCCGACGTCGTCGGACGAGGTGTTCACCACGTCGGCGGGGATGGGCAGCGGCAGGGTCGACGCGTCTGCGGGGAACGCCCGGAGCTGGGCCGCGAGACCGGCGGGGAGGCCGGGCAGCGACAGCAGGTAGTCGCGCA
Organism: Blastococcus sp.; assembly: GCA_025465355.1. GTDB lineage: Bacteria > Actinomycetota > Actinomycetes > Mycobacteriales > Geodermatophilaceae > Blastococcus_B. Next base: position 17,094 of record JAODNN010000008.1, read on the forward strand.
CCGTGTCGAAGGAGACGCCGGAGGAGTCCGCGGTCGGTGCGACCAGCCGCGCGACGACGAGGGTCGGCAGGCCGGAAGGCTGCTTCCAGACCTCGGCCACGCCCGGCCCGGCCTGCAGCCGGACCTTGCTGCCGTCGAGGCCCGCCGGCACCGGCGGCAGTTCCTTCCCGGTGGAGGACGCAGCCCGGGCCGCCTTCGCGGCGGAGAAGGTGAACGTCGCGCTGACCTGGTTCCCCACCTCGTACACGGGGTCGCCGCTCACGCCCCGGGGGAGATCGCTGACGGTGGGCACGGTGAGCCCGGTGCGGTCGTGCGCCGCAGCCGCGTCGGCGACCTGTTCCGGAGCGCCGTCGCCGCTCACGACGAGGTCGCCGTACGGGGAGAGGTCCGGCAGCTGGTTGAAGTCGGCGGTGTTCACCGGGATCGCCGCCACCTGCTCGGTGTGGAAGATCGGCAGCCAGTCCGCCGCCGCGGCGGCACCGGCTCCGGTCAGGACGACGACGGCGCCCAGTGCGGCGGCCAGCGGGCTGCGCAGGGCCAAGCGCACCCGCCGCGGGCGCGGGGGTGGTGCGGACGAGGGTCCCCGCCCGGCCGTGGTGGAGAAACGGCCCCAGCCGGAATCGATGTCGGCGGGGTCGAGCCGTGGCGCGGTCAGGACTGCGGCGGTGGCCGCGGCGTCGGTGCGCGCCCGGTCCACGCCGGACAGGCAGGCCGGGCAGGTCGCGACGTGCGCGCGATCGGCGTCGGAGACACCGGCCGGCTCGTCGACGAGCCGGCGGAGGAGGCCTTCAGTCGGATGACGCATGACGGTCCATCTCCCTGCGTAGGGCGGTTTCGGCGCGACGCACGGTGGTGCCGACGCTGCCGGGGGACATGTCGAGGGCGGTCGCGACCTCGGCGTAACTCAGGCCGCTGTGCCGCAGCACCAGGGCGACCGCCTGCTTGCGCGGCAGCCTGGCCAGGGCCCAGCGGACCCGGTGGCGCTCGTCGCGGGTGATGACGGTATCGGCGACGTCGGGGGATGTCGCCGGGTCCGCGGCTGCGGCCTCCTCACGGGCACTCCGACGGCGGCCCGAGCGGAGCACGTTGAGGGCGGTGTGGGCCGCGGCGACCGACAGCCAGCCGCCGGCCTCGGATGCGGGTACCGAGGACCGGCCGAAGGCGAGGAAGACCTCCTGGGCGACGTCCTCCGCCTGGTCACGGGACCCGAGCACCCGGGCGGCGACGGCGACGACTCGCGGGTAGTCGGCGCGGAAGATCTGCTCGAGGTCGGGGCGGACGCCGTGGCGACTCGAGGTGCCGACCACGCCGCCATCCTTCCTGCGGGCCGCCCGGATCGGAACGACTCCGGCGGTCAGCACTGAAGGTGCGGGGCGCGCTAGGTCCACACCGGTAGAGCACCACGGGACGGCTCAATGTGACATCCCCGTGTGCACGGCGGGCCGCCGGCCGCACACCCGCGCTCGGACGAGCAGGGGTCGGAGCAGGATCTCGGCACAGCCTGCTGTCGCACTCAGCTGCTGGTGAGCCGGTTTCCCGATTCGTCCGCGAACCGGCCGCGAAGGCGGATGAGAGGAGAAGCATCCGTACCTGCAACGGGCACCCCCTCGACCGACAGGAGGGCCAGCACGTGGTCTCCGGCCGGCACAAGGCGCTCGAGCCGGCAGTCCAGTGCGGCGAGGCCGCCGGTCAGCACGATGGCGCCGCTGTGCGGCGCGCGGGTCCAGGGAACCGATTCGAGGAGGTGCCGCGCGCTGGGCCGGCCGGCGGAGGCGAACCGGCTGGCGACGATCGCATGCTCCGCGGCGAGCACGGTCAGTCCGCAGCTGCCCACCTCCTCCAGGACCTCCGCCGGATAGCCCCCGGCCGCCAGCCCGACTGCGATCAACGGTGGATCCGCCGAGACGCTCATGACCGAGCTGACCGTCGTCCCGACGTCGTCGATGTCGTCGCGCACGGTCAGGAGGCACACGCCGGATGCCAGCTGGCGCATGGCGGTGGTGAACTCGGCGGCGGCGACGGACATGGCGGCCAGTCGACCACACGTCCAGGATGGGGCGGGTGACCAACGCAGCGGAGAACACGTACGACGTCGTCGTCCTCGGCGCCGGGTCGACCGGTGAGAACGTCGCCGACATCGCCGTCCGGGGTGGGTTGTCCGCTGCACTGGTGGAGGCCGAACTGGTCGGCGGGGAGTGCTCCTACTGGGCGTGCATGCCCAGCAAGGCACTGCTCCGCGGCACCGAGGTGCTGGACGAGGCGCGGGCCGTCAAGGGTGCGGCCGCGGCGGTGACGGGTGAGCAGGACGTCGCCGCGACCCTGGAACGGCGGAACTCCTTCACCCATGACTGGGACGACTCCGGCCAGGTGAAGTGGGTGACCAGGGCCGGGATCACCCTGGTGCGCGGCGCCGGCCGGCTCGACGGCGAGCGGGTCGTCGTCGTCACGGACGCCGACGGCACGCAGACCCGGCTGACCGCCCGGCATGCCGTCGCCGTCTGCACCGGGTCGGAGGCCGCGATCCCGCCGATCGACGGGCTGCGGGAGATCGAGCCGTGGACGCCGCGGGATGCCACCAGCGCGAAGGAGGTGCCGGGGCGGCTGATCATCCTGGGTGGCGGGGTCGTCGGCTGCGAGATGGCGACTGCGTGGAACGGGCTGGGCTCGCAGATCACCCTCCTCGAACTCGGTGACCGGCTGCTGCCGCCGCTGGAGCCGGCCGCGGGGTCCGCGGTGGCGGCCTCGCTGCGGAACAAGGGAGTCGACGTCCGGCTCGGTACCGGGGTCACGGCCGCCCGCCGTGACGGCACCGAGGTGGTCGTCACGGCCGGGGACGACGAGCTGCGCGCCGACGAGATCCTCGTCGCCGCCGGCCGCCGTGCCCGGACGTCGAAGCTCGGCGTCGAGACCGTAGGGCTGACTCCGGGCGAGTACCTCGACGTGGACGACACGCTGCAGGTGCGCGGGGTGCCGTGGCTCTACGGCGTCGGCGACGTCAACGGTCGCAAGCTGTTCACCCACATGGGCAAGTACCAGGCCCGCCAGGCCGGCACGGCGATCGTCGCGCGGGCGAAGGGCGAGCAGGTGTCGCTGGCCGACTGGTCACCGTTCGTCGCCACCGCCGACCACGTCGCCACCCCCTCGGTCGTGTTCACCGATCCGCAGGTGGCCAGCGCCGGGCGCACGGTCGCCGAGGTGGAGCAGGCCGGGCTGCCGCACCGGGTGCTCGAGTACCCGATCGGCAACGTGGCGGGCGCCGCCTTGTTCGCCGACGGCTACACCGGGACGGCGATCGCCGTCGTCGACACCGAGCGCGAGGTGCTCCTGGGCGTCACCTTGATCGGCCCCGGGGTGGGCGAGTTGGTGCACGCGGCGACGGTCGCGATCGTCGGGGAGGTGCCGATCGCGCGGCTGTGGCACGCGGTCCCGTCGTATCCCACGATCAGCGAGGTGTGGCTGCGCCTGCTGGAGGCATACCGGGGCTGAGCGGTCATCGACTCGGCGGCCGGGAGCGAGCTCCGCGACGGGCCGTGTTGAAGTGGGGGCGTGCAGCAGATCGACAGTTCCCGTTCTCCCTGGAAGCGCTACATCGCCCTTGGCGACTCGTTCACCGAGGGGCTCAGCGACCCCGATCCCGAGCGGCCCGGCGAGTTCCGTGGCTGGGCCGACCGGCTGGCCGAGCACCTCGCCGCCGCGGCCGGGGACGGCGACGTCGAGTACGCGAATCTCGCCATCCGGGGGCGGTTGCTGCCCCAGGTCGTGGCCGAGCAGGTGCCCGTCGCGCTGGCGGCCGAACCCGACCTCGTCAGCCTGGTGGCCGGCGGTAACGACCTGATGCGGCCGGGAGCCGACCCCGACCAGTTGGCCGCCACCCTCGAGGCGGCCGTGGTACGGATCCGCGCGACCGGCGCCGACGTGCTCCTCGCGACCGGTGTCGACACGAAGCAGACGCCGATCCTGCGGCGGATCCGCGGGAAGATCGCCGTCTTCAACTCCGACGTCTGGTCCATCGCGGCGCGCACCGGGTCCGCCGTCCTCGACCAGTGGGGCGCCGGCTGGGTCCAGGACTGGCGGATGTGGGACACCGACCGCATTCACCTCACCGACGAGGGGCACCGGCGGATGGCGCTGGCCGCGGCGGCCGCGTTGGGCCTGCCGGGCGCTGACGGCGACGACTGGCGTACTCCACTGCCGCCGCAGTCGCCGCGCCCCTTCCGCACCGCGGTGTCGGAGGAGGCGGCATGGGTCCGGGGCTTCGTCGCGCCCTGGGTCCGCCGCCGCCTTCGCGGTCGGTCGTCCGGGGACGGCCGGATGCCGAAGCGCCCCGTGCCGCTGGTGCTGCCGCGCGGCTGAGCCCCGGCGGGCCGCGACGTCCGGAGTTGGCAGCTTCGTAGCGGTGGATGTCGTTCCGGCCACTCGTGCGCCCAGACCTCCGGTGCCACGCTCAGCGCACCGAACGAGGAGGAGCCATGAGCACTGCACGAGCGGTCACCAGGCACCCATCGCGGGTCGCGCGCAGCATCCGGGGCGCAGGCCGAGCAACCTTCGGTTGGGTGCGCCGGGGGCAGCTGGGCCCCGCGGACGTCCACGACATCTGGTCGCACCCTGCGGGGCAGTGGCGGTTCTGACGTGCTGGAGCTGCGCGACCGGTGCGAGCGGTGCGGGCAGGGCCTGGCACCTGAAGCGCAGGCCCTGATCTGCGTCTACGAGTGCACCTTCTGCGTGGCGTGCGCGCAGGCGATGAGCGATGTCTGCCCGAACTGCTCGGGTGAGCTCGTCCGCCGTCCGCGGCCGGCCGTGGTTGCCGACCGGGTCGGTTAGTCAGTCGTCGTCGGGGTCGGCAAGCTCGTCGAAGAGCGTGCCCGTCGCGAAGGCGCCGGTGTCGTCGAGGTCGGTGAGCATCCGCTGCGGCATGCTGCGCGTCTGCGGGAGGGGCGGCAGCGGGGACGGCTCCTCGATCGGCGCGGAGGGAACGGTCTCGGACGTCCCCCCGGCGAGGTCCGCGATGAGCAGCTCGGCCGGGCTCGGGAGGGGAGCGGGTCGGCCGAAGGCGTAGCCCTGGGCCATGGCGCAGCCGTGCTCGCGCAGCCAGTCAGCCTGGTCGAGGTCCTCGATCCCCTCGGCGATGACCTGCAGCCCCATGCCGCGGCCGAGCTGCAGGAGCCCGTGCACGAGCGCCGCGGTGGACGGCTCGGTGACCACATCGGCGACGAACGAACGGTCGATCTTGACGGTGTGGATGGGCAGCCGGTGCAGCGCGGTGATAGCGGAGTAGCCGGTGCCGAAGTCGTCGAGGGCCAGCGTGACGCCCGCGTCCGTGACGACGGCGACCGAGTGCAGGGTCGCCTCGGCGGCGAACAGCGCGGTCGACTCGGTGATCTCCAGCTCGAGCCGCTCGGGGGGCAGGCCGGACTCCTCGAGGGCGAAGGCGACCAGCTCGCTGAATCCCTCCTCGGCCAGGTGCCGGGCGGAGATGTTGACGTGCACCCGGAGGTCGGCCGGCCAGCTGGCAGCGTCCTGGCACGCCCGGCGGAGTACCCACTCGCCGAGCTTGGAGGTGAGCCGGTTGTTCTCGGCGGCCTCCAGGAACGCTGCTGGGGGCAGCAGACCCCGCGTCGGGTGCTCCCAGCGGACCAGGGCCTCGTACCCGAGCAGCGCCTCGTCGGCCAGATGCACGATCGGCTGGTAGAAGAGCCGCAGCTCCTCGTTGTCGATTGCGTGCCGCAGGTCGGTCTCCAGCTGGAGCGCGTCGACGTCGTTCCGGCTGAGCGCGCCTTCGTGCACCTCGACCCGACCGTTGCCGTCGGCCTTGGCGCGGCTGAGTGCGCTCTGCGCCTGACGCAGCAGGTCGTCGGGCGTCATGTCGGAGCCGAGTGTCAGCCCGACGCCGGCGGACAGGGTGATCTCGCGGTCGTTGACGATGAAGGGCTCGTCCAGCACCGACAGCAGCCGGGCGGCCAGTGCGCGCAGGCCGTCGAGGTCCTCGACGTCCTCCGCGACGACGAGGAACTCATCGGCCCCGAGCCGCACCGCGGTGTCCTCCACCCGGGTGCTCCAGCGCAGCCGATCGGCCACCTGGCTGAGCAGCTGGTCGCCGGCCTCGTGGCCGAGGGTGTCGTTGACCGCCTTGAACCGGTCGATGTTCAGGTGCACCAGCCCGACCTGGAGGCCGCGCCGGCGGGAGAGCGCCACCGCGTGCCGCAGCCGGTCGGCGAGAGCCCGGCGGTTGGGCAGCCCGGTGAGCGGGTCGGTGAACGCCCGGCGGACCAGGTCCTCCTCCGCGCGGCGGCGGTCGGTGACGTCCACGAGGGAGAGGACGACGAAGTGTGGCGTGCCGTCGCTCTGGTGCACCACCTCGTGCGACTGCACGACCCACAGCTCGGTGCCGTCGGACCGGCGGAGCCGTCGCTCGCCGTCGAGCAGGAGGTTCGGGTCCAGGGCGGGCTGTCCGGGCGGCGAGCTGAGCCCGAGGTCGCCGACCGGAGGGTCGTCGGGGTGGGCGAGCAGGTCGACGTGCCGGCCCGCGAGGTCGTCCGCCGTCCGCCCCGTCAGCGCGCACATCATCGGATTGGCGACCAGGACGTGGCCGTCCATCTCCACGAGCGCCTTGGCGATGGGAGCCGAGAGGAAAAGGGCCTGGAACAGCTCGCCTCGGTCGGCGAGCAGGGTGTCGATGGCCCGCAGTCGCTGCGCCGAGGCGTCACCGGGAGCGCCGGCCGGGTGACCGGGCAGCTCGGGGGCGGGAGAACTCACCTGCACAGGGTCACGCATGCCGGGCGCGAAGTGACGGAACTTGGTCACGGAGAGTCGTGTTCGTGCCGTCACGGTAAGTGATCTCTGGCTCAGGATGCGTTCCGGACCGCGCGTTTGCGCTGGTCGGAGAGGGCGGAGCCCGTTGTCACTCAGGAGGGTGATGGCGCTCCAGTCGGGCTCCCGGAAGGTCGATGCCACCTCGTAGTCCCCGCCTGCCCCAGGAGTGCCCCGCATGTCCCGCAGTCCCGCCGCGCCGCTGCACCGGTGGTCCGCCCTGTTCGCAGCGGTGGCCGTGGTGGCAATGACCGCCGTCGGAGCGGCCGCGCCCGCGCGCGCAGAGGACGCGGTTCCGGACGGCGCGACGACGGCGGTCTCCGCGGTCGTCGTGACCCCGGACGGCGCCGAGGTGGTCACCCGCGAGGCGGAGCCAGGTCAGGTGGCCGCCGTCAAGGCGGACCTCCGCGACGATCCGGGCGTGGTCTCGGTGTCGGTCGACACCCCCGTCGCATCAGTCGGCACGGTGGACCCCTACCGCTCCCAGCAGTGGTCGCTGGACGCCACCCACATGGACGCGCTGCCGGCGGGGACGCCGGACGGTTCCGGCCTGCTCGTCGCGGTTGTGGACACGGGTGTGCGGTCCACCCACGAGGATCTGGCCGGGCGGGTCCGCTGCGATCTGGGCGCCGACTACGCCGACGACGCCGCCCGGCGGGACCCCGCGGGCAACGGATGTGTGGATCCCAACGGACACGGCACCCACGTCGCGGGCGAGATCGCGGCCATCTCGGCGAACGGACGGGGCATCACCGGCATGAGCGCCGCGCAGATCGTCCCCATCCGGGTGCTGAGCGCCGACGGGTCCGGATGGTCGTCGGATGTCGCCTCGGGCATCATCCACGCCGTCGACATCGGGGCGTCCGTCATCAACCTCAGCGTCGGGGGTGGCGCGAACTCCGCGCTCAACGCCGCCGTGAAGTACGCGACGGACAACGACGTCGTCGTCGTGGCCGCTGCCGGCAACGACCGGCAGGACGGGAACCTGGTCAACTACCCGGGTGCCTCGCCCGGCGCGATCGCCGTGGCCGCATCGGAGAAGATCGGCGTCTCGGCCCTCTACAGCTACAGCGGTCCCACGAACTTCGTCACCGCTCCGGGCTCGGGCGTGCTGTCGACCTGGAGCACCAGCGACCGCGCCTACGGGTTCATGAGCGGCACGTCGATGGCCACGCCGAACGTGGCCGGCGTGCTCGTGCGGTACCGCGCCGCCCACCCGACCGCCACGGTGGCCGACGTGCGGGCGGCCGTGCAGGCCACCGCCGACGACATGGAGTCGCCCGGGTTCGACAACAACACCGGGTACGGCCTCATCGACCCCGTCGAGCTGCTGACCGGCCAGGAGGCCCCCAGGCCTCCGGCGACCGTGCCGAGCGCCGCGCGCATCGGGGGGGCGAGCGCCGGGAACGGCGCGGTGCAGGTGTGGTTCTCGCCGCCGTCGAGCAACGGCGGTGACTTCCTCCGGGGCTACGTGGTGAGGGCCTATCGAGGAACGTCGCTCGCCCGGACCGTCACGGTCGGCCCGAGCACCGCCGGCGCCGTCGTCTCCAACCTGGCGAACGGCGTGGCGTACAGGTTCACCGTCGCCGCGCTGAACACGGCGGGTACAGGGCCTGCCTCGGCATACAGCGTCGCGGTCGCGCCCCGAACCCGACCGGGTGCGCCCAGGGTGCTCGGCCCGTCGGCCGGACGGAACTCCGCCACGGTCCGGTGGGCGGCCCCGGCCAGCAACGGCGGCGCGGCCATCGGCGCGTACATCGTGCGGAGCTACCGCGGGTCGGCACTGGTGAGGACGACGACCGTCCGCGCCGGCGTCACCGCGGTGGTCATCCCCGGACTCGCCGCGCGTGCCGGATACCGGTTCACCGTCACGGCGGTCAACGCCGCCGGTTGGGGATCCCCCTCCGCGTTCAGCGCCGCGGTCTATCCGCGCTGATGCCGAGCGGCTTCACCCGTATGAGTGGAGCCGTTCCAGCCTCCTCGTCGAACCGCCGATAGGGCTCCGACGGTTCCGTTCGTCCTAGGAGTGCTTCGCATGTCTCGTGCCATCGCCAGGCCGCCGCACCGCGGCCCCGCCGCGCTCGCAGCGGTGGGTGCCGTCGTGCTGGCCACTGTCGCCATGGGCGGACCCGCACGAGCCGACGAGACGCAGCCCACGACGCCGGTGTCGGCGGTCATCGTGACCGCCCACGGCGCCGAGGTGGTCACGGTGGACGCCGCGCCCGGGCAGGTGACCGCCGTGAAGGCGGACCTCCGCGACGACCCGGGCGTGGTCTCGGTGTCGGTCGACACCCGGTCACCCTGATGGACACGCCCGATCCCTCCGCTCACAGCAGTGGACGCTCGACGCCCTGAGCATGGACCGGCTGCCGGCCGGGACGCCGGACGGTTCCGGGCTGCTCGTGGCCGTCGTCGACACCGGCGTGCTGGCCACCCACGAAGACCTCGCCGGCCGCGTCCGGTGTGACCTGGGCGCCGACTACACCGACGACGCCGTCACCTACGACCCCGCCGGCAACGGCTGCGTCGACCCGGGCGGTCACGGCACGCACGTCGCCGGCCAGATCGGCGCGATCTCGCGCAACGGCCTCGGCATCGAGAAGTACGCCACCGACCACAACGCAGCGCCGCCGTCGCCGTCCGGTAACCCCGCCGACCGGGGGTGGCGGCACGTGCGCACCGGGACGGGGAACACCCGGCCACCTCCCGATGCTCGCCCGTGCGAGACGATCCGGAGGTGGCTGTCGTGAACAAGAAGATCGGGTTCCTCTCCTTCGGGCATTGGCAGCCGATTCCTGGCTCCCAGGTGCGCACGGGGCGTGACGCGCTCCTGCAGACCGTCGAGCTGGCCGTCGCGGCCGAGGAGCTGGGAGTCGACGGCGCCTACGTGCGGGTGCACCACTTCGCCCGGCAGTTGGCGTCCCCGTTCCCGCTGCTCGCCGCGATGGCCGCGCGCACGAGTCGCATCGAGGTCGGCACCGCCGTCATCGACATGCGTTACGAGAACCCGCTGTACATGGCCGAGGAGGCCGGGGCGACCGACCTGCTCAGTGGTGGCCGGCTGCAGCTCGGGATCAGCCGCGGCTCACCCGAGACGGCGCTGCGTGGCGCCGAGGCCTTCGGCTACGTCCCGCCCGACGGCAGCTCGGACGCCGACCTGGCCCGGGAGAAGACGGCGCTGTTCCTCGCGGCCATCCGGGGCGGGACGGTCGTGGATGCGGACCCGAGGATGACCGGGGGCGCCACCGGCCGGCTGGCCGTCCAGCCGCAGTCGCCCGGCCTGGTCGACCGCATCTGGTGGGGATCGGGCACCCGGTCAACCGCTGAATGGGCGGCGCGGCAGGGGATGAACCTGCAGAGCTCCACTCTCCTGTCCGAGGACACCGGTGTGCCCTTCGACCAGTTGCAGGCCGAGCAGATCGCCCGCTACCGCGCGGCCTGGGCCGAGGCCGGCTGGGAGCGGGAGCCCCGGGTGTCGGTCAGCCGCAGCGTCCTGCCGGTCGTCAGCGACCTGGACCGGCAGTACTTCGGGAGCGGCCGGTCGGAGGAGGACCAGGTCGGCATCCTCGAGGGTGTGCGGTCGCGCTTCGGCAAGAGCTACGTGGGGCCGCCCGACCGGCTGGCCGAGGAGCTCGCGAGGGACGCCGCCGTCCAGGAGGCGGACACGCTGCTGGTCACCGTGCCGAACATGCTCGGCGTCGAGTACAACGCCCATCTGCTCGAGACGATCACCCGCCACGTCGCGCCGGCGCTCGGCTGGGTGCATCCGGCCCAGCGCACCGGCTGAACGCCTCTGGCGCCGCAGCTCAGGCCGGGATGTAGCGGTTCGGGATCGGCGAGTACGCGGCGCTGCCGATGCCGAGCGAGATCAGCGGGTTCTGCGCGGTCCGCATCCACCGGAGCACCCAGACGACCTCCGACTGGAGGAGGGCGACACAGCCGCCGGTGGCATAGGCGTTCTTCACGTGCAGGAAGAACGCCGACCCCTTGCTACGGACCGCGCCGGTGCCGTACGTGGGCGCCATGTTGTAGCCGATGACGGCGCCGTACGCGTACTGCTGCGGGTAGTTGCTCAGCCGCTCGAACGCGCCGTAACTGGCCGGGCAGGTGCCGGGTGCGCAGCGGCGGTGCTCATTGATCACCGTGCCCAGTGATCCGGTCCAGACGTCGTCGCGGGTGACCTGGAAGTAGGAGACGCCGGCGCCCGGGTTCGGCTGCACCCCGAACGCCTGGCCCAGGTGGTAGAGGCCGACCGGTGTCCGGGAGACGGATTCCGAGGCCACCCCCATGCCCGCCGAGCCGATCCGGGCGTTGGCGAAATGCGCGACCCGCTTGTAGCGGCCGTCGGCCTGCCGCTGCCAGGCGTCGACCGTGGCATAGGTCGTGGTCGAGTTGCCCGCGGAGACGGTGAGGACCTGCCCCGCGGTCGTCGCGGCCGCAGCCGGACCGGAGCTCAGACCGATCAGGCCGCCCAGGACCAGCACAACCGCCAGGCCGACGACCGAGACTCTGCTGCGCACAGCCGGCTCCCCGCTTCCGCCCGGCCGATGAACCACTGAAGACATCGGGCCGGTCACGTCCATGTCGCGCGCACGGTAACAGTTTCTGCCCTGGTCGTCACCGTTATTCGGGCACTGTCTCACGCCGAGGGGTGGCCTCCGGTCACGTCACCGGCTGGTCGTCCGGCGGGGGGAGCGTCGTGCCGTCGCGCAGGACGACAGGCCCGACCGGAACGGACGTCGCGGTCGGCGGGGGAGGTGTCGGTGCCGGGTCGGGCGTGGGGCTGGGCGGAGGCGGCTGGGAGACCGTCGTGCCGAATCGTGGCGGTGGGGGAGAGGCCGCGGTCGCCCCGACCAGATCGGCCAGGCTCGGGGCGTCGTCCAGGCGGCTGACGCCGAGCGGCGGAAGGTCGAGGAGGTCGAGGACGGTTCGGCCGACACTGACGTGGGAGCTCCAGCGGCTGTCGATCCCGGGCCGAACGCGACCGCCGAACATCAGCAGCGGAACCCTCGGCCCGTAGGCGAGCTGCACGCCGTCAGCGGTGTGCTCGACGTTCGGCGTGACGACGTGGTCGTCCCAGCCGCCCCAGTCGTCCCAGGTCAGGAAGAACACGGTGGAGTCCCAGAGGCCCGCGGTGACGATCGCGTCCACGGCCTGCCACACCTTGTCCTGACCGAGGGTGACGTCAGCGACCGGGTGCTCGTCGTACGGCGAGTCGTGCCAGACCATGCTGAGCGCGGGCAGGTGGGCGGCCTCGCTGACGATCTGGTCGCTGTGCACGATGTCGGGTGACCCCTTCAGCTGCTCGTAGAACTCGACCGGATAGCCCGACTTGCCGCTGTACACCTTCCAGCTCAGGCCGTGATCGGCCGCATGGCCGGGCAGGGACGGCATGTCCCAGAGCGGCGGGGGCGCGGTGCGCGGCGGATTGCGCAGGGTCGGCGTCTGTCCGCCCACGAGCAGCAGATGGTTCGGTGTGGAATTCGTACCGAAGCCCGAACAGTGGTTCTCCAGGAACGCTCCGGTAGCGGCCTGGTAGGCGTAGTAGGGCAGGACGGCCAGGTCGTCGAACTGGGTACGCGTGGCGTGCGGGTTCTTGCCGGACCCCTGGGCGTGCAGCCATCGGGCGTACGCGGCGCGGGTGTGCGGTTGGTCCCTGGCCGGCGGGTTGGGCTGTACCGGCCACCCGGTCGCGACGTTCGCGCCCCATGCCCGCATCGAGGGGAAGTAGTTGTCGGTCGTGTGGTTCTCCTGGACGAACACCACCACGTGATCCACCGTCGTCACCATGGCGTGAGACTGCTCCGTTCAGTGCCGTCCTGACAGGGCCGCCGCCGTCCCGGCTGCAACCACGAGGGCCCGGCGCTCGAGCGCCGGGCCCTCGTACGCGTGCAGGCGAAACTCCTCCGGTCAGCAGGGCGTCAGAAGGGGCGGCTCGCAGACCGGAGTCGCGGGGAGCTTGGGCGCGGGCACTCCCGGCACCTTCGGGACAGACACCACCGGTGGTTTCTGGATGGGAGCTGCCGGCACCGGCACCGGCACCGGCACCGGCACCGGAACTGGAACCGGAATCGGTGCAGGGGCGGGGGCGGGGGCGCCAGCCGGAGCAGGCCCGGAGCCCGGATCGGAGCCAGGAGTGGTGCCGGAGCCGGTCGGCGTCCCGGTACCGGAGCCCGAGGTGGACGTGCCGGACCCTGCGTCGGAGGCCGGCTGACCGGCCGACGTGCCGCTGCCGGCGGGTGCGCCCGCTGCGCCTCGAGAGGAGCCCTTGGAGGCCGCGGGTCGGGAAGACGCCCCGGTGGTGGGACCGGAGGCCGGGCTGTTGTCGGAGGCGCCGATTGCCGGTCCGGGCGAGGCCGGTGCGTTGTAGTACGTGGTGCCGTAGTAGCCGGAGAGCGCCGGCACAGGATCGCTCGTGTTGCCGACGAGTGGGATGTCGGCGACAGGGATACCGGCTGCGTAGGCGTGCGCCAGGCCCAGGACCTCGTTGACGTAGCTGTCCGAGTGGTTGTAGGCCATGACCGCCCGGCGCTCCCCTGCGGAGGTACGCAGGTCGCCACCGGCGACACACAGGTAGTGCGCCGCGGCGAGGGCGGCGTCATTGATGTTGAACGGGTCCGGTGCGCGGTTGCTCGCGGCGGAGACGGCGTAGGCGCGCCACGTGGACGGGATGAACTGCATCGGGCCGACGGCGCGGTCCTGGATGGTGTCGCCGTCCCAGAGGCCGCGGTCGGTGTCACGGATGAAGGCGAACTGCACGCCGTTCAGGGACGGCCCGATGATCCGGGGGGTGGAGGTGCCGTCCGGCTGAAGGACGGCACCGCCGTAGCGGCCGTGATTGGACTCGACGCGCCCGATCCCCGCCAGCAGGGACCAGTCGATCCCGCACGACGGCGTCGAGTTGCCCATGCGGGCCGCGGCCACGCGGTAGGCGTTGAGCGCGACGTTCGGGATGCCGTTGGCAGCCAGGCCGGTGATCTGTGTGGCGGCGACCGGCTGAGCGGTAGCGGTGTGTGCCGGGGTGTCGGCAAGCCTGATCGACCCGGTCGGTGCTCCCGACCCGAGGAACGAGATCGCCTGTCCCGTCGAGAGGGGCTTCGGCGAGGCCAGGTCGGTGACGTCGGCGGCCGCCTGCGGGGACGGCGGGGGAGCGAGCAGCCCGCTCAAGGCGGCGGTCACCGCGGCCGCGACGAGCCACCGGCGCCGACGCCGGTAGGGACCCGCGGGGGCGCGGGGTGCGGCGTGCCGCCCGCGCTGGGCCCCTTCGGGCGGGTCGTCCTGCTGGTGGCCGTCTGTCTGCTGCGCCGACCCATCGATCCCGCTGTCCGGGGAGGTTCGCACCGTCACTCCTGAGAAGGCTGCGTGGATTTACCCGTGAATGGCAACCGACAGCTACCCGTGCCACCAGCGATCACACCTGTGGTTCCGAGCCGAACTCGTCCGTCGGCTGGGACCCCCTGAGGCACGATGGTGGGCATCGAATCGCGACCTGCAGGGAGGTCACCGGTGACCGCGAACCGCACCGTCCGCTCGCAGATCCCCCGCTCCCAGTCCGGCCACTCACTGGACGTCATACATCTCGATCAGTGGCGGCTGGAGCCCCTTCCCGACGAGAACTCGGACGAGGACTGGGACGACGATCGTGAGCTGCTCGACCCCGACGGAGTGCGCGTCGAGACCTGGCGCGAGGGATATCCGTACGGCGAGCGCATGCTGCGCCGGGAGTACGAGGTGGAGAAGCGCAGGCTGCAGATCGAACTGCTGAAACTGCAAGGCTGGGTGAAGGACACCGGGCAGAAGGTCGTGCTGGTGTTCGAGGGACGCGACGCCGCAGGCAAGGGTGGAACGATCAAGCGATTCACCGAGCACCTCAACCCGCGCGGGGCAGGGGTCGTCGCTCTCGACAAGCCGTCCGAGCGTGAGCGCACGCAGTGGTACTTCCAGCGGTACGTGCAGCATCTGCCGGCGGCCGGGGAGATCGTCATGTTCGACCGGTCCTGGTACAACCGGGCCGGCGTCGAGCGGGTCATGCGCTACTGCACGAAGGACGAGTACGAGGAGTTCATGCGCCAGGCGCCGGACTTCGAGCGCATGCTCGTCCGCAGCGGCATCCATCTGGTCAAGCTGTGGTTCTCGGTCTCGCGTGGCGAGCAGCGGACCCGTTTCATCGTCCGGCAGATCGACCCGGTCCGGCGCTGGAAGCTCTCCCCGACCGACCTCGCGTCGCTGGACAAGTGGGACGACTACACCGAGGCCAAGGAAGACATGTTCGCCTCCACCGACACCGAGCACGCCCCGTGGACGGTCATCAAGAGCAATGACAAGAAGCGGGCGCGGCTGGAGGCCATGCGGCATGTCCTGTCAGGCCTGAACTACACCGACCGGCGGGAAGATGTCGTCGGCCATCCCGATCCGATGATCGTCGGGTCGGCCGCCGACGTCCTCG
This sequence comes from Blastococcus sp., assembly GCA_025465355.1. Taxonomy (GTDB): domain Bacteria; phylum Actinomycetota; class Actinomycetes; order Mycobacteriales; family Geodermatophilaceae; genus Blastococcus_B. Next base: position 32,347 of record JAODNN010000008.1, read on the forward strand.
AGGACGATTCCGACGGGGTCCGATCGCCCTGACGGTCAGGCGCGCGTCTCCCGGAGGGCAGCAGAAGACCCTCCCCGATGAGCGGCTCAGCGAGTGATCGGGCCCGCGAGCAGTCGTCCCGCATCCTGGATGGCCGGCTCGTGCCCGAGCGCAGTGAGCAGCTCGAAGGTCGTGGCCGTGGCGGCGGTGACGACGGGCAGCCCGAGCTCGTCCTCCACCTGCTGGACAGCGGCGAGGGAGGGCATCTGCACACATGCCGAGAGCACGATCGCCTCGGCACCCTCCCGCCGGAGGCCGCGGGCGATACCGGGCAGGTTCTCCGGGTCGAGCCGCCCCACGGCCAGGTTGTCCGGTACCTCGAGCGCGACGGCGTCGAGCACCTGGATGCCCTCGCCCTCGATGTACTCGCGCACCATCTGCGTGAGCGGGGCCATGTACGGGGTCACGATCGCCACTCGGTGCGCTCCGATCGCCTGGAGGGTGCGCACGAGCGCGCCGGCGCTGCTCACCACCGCCGCGGGGTGCCCGTTCTCCGTGGCCGCCTCGCTGATGACCTGCTCCGACTCCTTGTGCGCACCCGGACCCTGGGCCATGACGGCGACGAGGCAGGCGTACGCGATGACATCGACGTCGGCGTCGGAGACGGCGGTCGCACACGCTGCGGCCCGGCCCACCATGGCCAGCAGCTCCTCGCGGTTCACCTGCTTCATCGCCGCGCGGGCCGAATGGAAGGTGTACCGGTGCCCCGTGGCCTCGCTCTGCCGGCGGAACAGCTCCGGCAGCTCGGTCTCCATCGTGGTGTTGGAGCTGGGCACGATCAGGCCGATCCGGGAGGACCGGGGGGCCTTGGCGGCCGGGCTGTCCTCGCAGTTCAGGGCCGCGATGTCGGTGTCTGTGTTCATCGATCGCCTCCAGAGGTGACGGTCCTGCAGGGCGCAGGAAGCTGTGTCGTCACGGCTGTACCCCGCCGGAGGACCAGAACCGAGGTCGGTTCGGCCGAAGTCGCTCCGGATTCCGGAACGGACGCTGCCGGCGCGCCGTTCACCGGCTCATCCCGCTGGGCCGACGAACAGCCGGCGGAGCGGTACGTCCGCGTCGCCGTCATCCTCGCGGGAGGAGGCAGCCACCGGATCCGCGGAACAGGGTCGTGGACGCCGGATCTCGGCATTCCGCCGCTGTCCAGCTGACCGGAGGCGGCCATGAGGCGTCAGGTCTACGAGCTCAGGGTCAGAGGCCCGATCTCCCTGGACGTGCTGCGCGAGATCGGCGCCCTCGATGTGGCGGAGGAACCCCCGCTGACCGTCCTGCGGACGGAACCCACGGATCAGGCCGGGCTACACGGAATGCTGCAGTGGCTGCGCAGCCTCGGGCTCGACCTGCTCGAGGTCCGCCGCGTGGGCGTCTTCCCGGACGAGGCTCCGCACACCGTCGATGCGAGCGACCCCGTGCCCCTCGGACGGACCGGCGACGTGCCGCAGGAACCTGGCTGGCCACCGTGACCCCTGCGGGCGAGCGCCGGCACAGGGGTCGGATCACCGACGAGCGGGCTGCCCTGCCGCGGTACGAGATGCGAATCCGGACTGTCGTCAGCCCCGCCCTGATCGCCTCGTGCCCGCTGCGGGCCACGCGGACCGAGGTCCGCCGGCGGTCGACGTTCCTGGTGCGCGTCACGAGCGACCGGGACATCACCGATGTTGTGCGGCGCCTGGTGGACAGAGGTGTGGAGATCCTCGACATCAGGAGCGCGGACGTCAGGAGTGTCGACACCCGCAGCCATCCGCGGTCCACCTCACCGCGGAGGCTGTGACGCCGTCACGAGCGCCCTGGCGATCGTGATGTCGCCCGCCGGCTGCGCCATCCCGGCCCTCCCGCGTAGGCCCCGGGAGCGTGAGCCCTGAAGGCCGGGCGTCGTTCATCCCAGCCGGATGATGCCGACGGCGACGCTGCCCGGAGAGTCTTCGCGCTACGGACCGGGTCTTCAAGGAGGGCACGATGATTCTCGCGGCCAGCAGCAGCAGCTATCCCTTCCTCAGCCTCGTGTGGACGATGTTCGTCTTCTTCGGCTGGATCCTCTGGTTCTGGCTGCTGATCATGGTGTACACGGACATGTTCCGCCGAAGGGACATCGGCGGTGGCGCCAAGACGCTCTGGGTCATCTTCACCTTGCTCGTGCCCTTCATCGGCGTCCTCACCTACCTGATCACCCAGGGTCGGTCGATGGGCGAGCGGAGGGAGCAGGAGGCGCAGCGGCAGCGTTCGGCGATGGACGAGTACGTGCGCTCGGTGGCCGCCACCAGCACCAACGGCTCCGGCTCCAACGGTGCCGACGAGATCGTCAAGGCGAAGAGCCTGCTCGACAGCGGCGCGATCACGGCCGACGAGTACGACGCCATGAAGCGCAAGGTCCTCGCCTGAACCACACCGGGACGCTGCCGGCAGTCCGATCGCTCCCGTGGAGCGGCCGGGCTGCCGGTGCGCGGCGGCGACGGGTCGACGCGGCGGGGCTGACGGCACTCATGCGTTGCGGATGATGTTCGGGGTGACTGACCGCAGCACGCTTCTTCCCGTCACAGTCCGTGGCTCCGAGCAGCGCGTCGTCGGCGAACCCCGTGGCGCGAGCAGACTTCGAGGGCCCGAGTCGGGAGGACCCCGCGATGTCCGACGTCTCTCAGAGCCGGCCGGCCCCGTCCACCGCTGATTACGCCGAAGACGGGCCGCCTGCTGCCACCGGCTGGGCCGGCTGGGTCGTCTTCGCCGGGGTGATGTTGATCCTCGTCGCTTCGTTCCAGGTCATCCAGGGGCTCGTCGCACTCTTCGACAAGGGTTACTACCTGGTGGGTCCCCGTGGCCTGATCGTCAACGTCAGCTACAACGTCTGGGGATGGACCCACCTGGTCCTCGGTGTCATCGCCGGCTTGACGGGCCTGGGCCTGCTCGCCGGGAACATGCTCGCTCGCGTGGTCGGCGTGATCATCGCGATGCTGAGCGCGTTCGTGAATCTCGCATTCATCGCGGCGGCCCCGGTGTGGTCGTCGATCATCATCGCCGTCGATGTGTTCGCGATCTACGCGATCATCGTGCACGGCCGCGAGCTGAAATCCCCGCCGTACTGACTACCGCGGCAGGCGACATGCGGCTGTTCCTCCGGTCGTCGTGCGGTCGTCGACCGCTCCGGGCGACGTGACCGGTCACCGCTGCTGAGCGGCGTACCTGCACTCCAGCAGTGCGTTGAGCAGCGCTTCCGCGTTCTGCTCGGCGCCGGTGGTCTCCTTGGTCATCGAGTGCCTGGCGGCGATCCGGGCCAGGCGCAAAGTGACCAGGCCCTGGGCTATGCGCTGGTCCAGGCCGGCGAAATCCGGGCGGGTAGGGGTGGTTGCGGTCATCTCAGTACACCGCTCTCACAGGGTGGATCGGATGAGTGGGGAAGGCGAGTGTCGTCGATGGAGACACCGTCCCGCCGAGGGCTGTGCGTGGCATCGTCCTGAACAGGTGAGCGGGCTCCCGGGCCTCGGCTTCGACGCACGGGGCGAGATGCTGCCGGTCATCCGGCCGGGGTGAGGGCCGCCAGCCGTCCGCCGACCACTCTGGGGCGCCACCGGCCCGAAGGTCGTGCCCGATGCACCCGGTGGAGGAAAGTCATGCGCCGCTTCGCCACAGGCGTGCTGATCCTGATCAGCGCCATCTGCCTGTTGTTGTCCAGCGTCTCCCTGTGGACCCGCCACAACGTGATCAATACGGGGGTCTTCGTCTCCAACGTGCAGACGATCGTGGACCGGCCACAGGTAGAGGCACGCATCAACGACCAGGTGACCACCACCGTCATGGCCAACCCGACGGTGCAGGAGGCGATCACCCAGGTGGTCGATCAGCTGCCGCCGAGGCTGCAGAGCTTCGGGCCGACCGTCCAGGACGGCGTCCGTTCCGTCGTCTCCGCGGGCGTGCAGCGGCTCCTGACCAATGAGCCGTTCCGGCCCCTCACCCAAGCGGCGCTGACATCGGCCCACACCCAGTTGGTCAACGGGCAGCCAGTGCGGTTCACCCTCGGCCAGGCGAAGGATCTCGTTCCGGCGTCGGCCCGCGACGGGCTGGCTGGTCAGGTCCTCGGGCTGATCCCGAACGATGTCGGCGTCACGCTGCTCACGCCCGCCGACGCCCCGAAGGTGTACAACGCCATCGACCTGCTGAAGTCCGTCTGGTGGTGGCTCGGCCTGATCGCGCTCGCGACGTTCGCCGGCGCCCTCGGGAGCTCTCGCCACCGCCGGGGCACGCTGCGCGCGTGGTCGGTCACCACGGCGGTCCTCGGGCTGCTGCTTCTGGTCACGCTCCGCGTGGCCCGCGGCCCGCTGCTCACGCAGGCCCAGCCGGTCAACCGTGACGCCGTCGGGGCCATGTATGACGTCCTCGCGGGGAGCCTGCGCTCATGGACCGTGTGGCTGATCGTGCTCGCGCTGCTCATTCTCGTGCTCACGCTCGTGTGGGGCCGGCTGCGGCTCGGCACCGCGGTCCGCCGGGGATGGCGCGCGGCGCGGGCGCAGATCCATTCCCACCGCGAGGAGCGCGAGGCCGTGCGTGCGCTCGGCGCCGAAGGCGCAGCCGTCGAGGGCGCGGCCGTCGACGGCGGGGCCGCCCTCCCGGGCGTGCCTCCGGAGTCGTGGCCACGCCGAATCGCCGCCGACACCCGGGCCTTCGTCGATGGCATGGGGCTCGACCAGCGCGCTGCCGGCCTGGGCCTGTACGTCCGGGACCACCTCCGACCGGCTCGCTGGACGGGCATCGTCGTCGGAGTGCTGGTGCTGCTGTTCTGGCCAGCACCGACGTTGTCGGTGCTGATCTGGATCGGCGCGTTCGTAGCCCTCTACCTGGCCGCGCTGGAAGGGCTGCTGTCGCGTGCGCCGGAGCCCGTCGAAGCTGAACCGATCCCGGTGATGGAAGCACCGCGGGACCTCGAAGCACGCCGGGACCTCGAGGCACGCCGGGACCTCGACGCACGCCGGGGCCTCGACGGACCCGGGGACGGAGCGGTGGGACCGCCTGCCCAGGTGCCGCCGGCCCGCATCGCCACGCTTGGGACTCCCGTGGCGACCCTCGTCCCCCCCGAGGTGCCGGGGGCGGCGCCGGTGCCGGCTCCCCGCGTGGCGGAACCGGAGATGCCGACGCCGGAGGTCATGTCCCGCCTGAGCGGACGGTTGGAGCTCCTCGTCCGCCTCGGTGCGGCCCGTGACGCCGGCGTCCTCACCGAGGACGAGTTCGCGCGAGAGAAGAGCCGGCTGTACTGACCTCTATGTAGAACGCGGCGAACCCGGCGGCGGTGGAGCCGATGCGCCAGCATGAGCGCGAGCAGACCGTCCGCGACCGTGAGCCGACGAGAAGGGCCCCGGCAAGTAGCGCGATCGCACCGCGTGCTCGGGCCAGGTCTTCCGCGTAGCCGCCGACGGTGGCCAGACCGGCCGCGACCCGCGCTGCTGCCCGTCGGCCCACCGTTGCCCCGCGGCACTCCGTAGCGTCCCGGACGGCAGGCGCCTGCACCGGGCTGTTCACCGTGCCTCCGGCGGCGTCCATGGGCGGCGGGGTGCGGCTGCCCGGCTCCATTCGTTGCGGCAGGTTCTCTCGGAAGGCACGACAGCGCGTGGTTCACCGGTCCACGGGTGAACAGCCCCGGCGGCGCCACGCAGGAGATGCGCGTCGGAGGCCGGACCGATTCATCTCGGTGGAATGCGGAGTCCACACCGTGCAGACCCACCGACCGCGACGAACGGAGCCAACGAGTGACCACCTGGGCCACAGGCATCGAGACCATCACCCTGTTCGTGGAGGACCTCGCCGCCTGCGAGCGGTTCTACCTCGATGTCTTCGACGTCCCGGTGGTCCACAAGGACGCCGACAGCGTCGTCTTCGCCGTCGGCCCAGTCCTGGTGAACCTCCTGGCGATCCGTGAGGCGCCGGAGCTGGTCGCGCCGGCCCTCGTGGGCGCGGACGACGGCCCTGCGCGGTTCGTTCTGACCGTCCGCGTCCAGGACGTCGATGCTGTGGCCGCCGAGATCGGCGCGCGCGGTGCCACCCTCCTCAACGGACCGATCGACCGCCCCTGGGGTGTCCGCACCGCGAGCTTCCGTGACCCGGCAGGACATGTCTGGGAGATCGCGGCACCGGCCCCGGTGACGTGGTGACGGAGGGTGTCTGCGCTGCCTGACGTGCGCTCGGCCGGCGAGTTCCGGGGCCGGGGCGGGTCACTACTCCTGGGGACAGGAACGCCCGTGCCCACCAGGGCACGCGACGAAAGGGACAACTGATGACCACCGAGGCTCTCTCCGTGACGACCACCGTCCCGGCGTCGGCAGACGCCGTGTTCACGGTGCTCGCCGATCCCGCCAGCCACGCGGTGATCGACGGCACGGGCTGGGTGTGCGGGCCGCGGGACGGCGAGCGACTGACGAAGTCCGGGCAGGTGTTCCGCATGGGCATGTACCACGCCAACCATCCGGACGGCCGGTACGAGATGGCCAACCAGGTCCGGGAGTTCGATCCGCCCCGCGCGATCTCGTGGGAGCCGGGGACGGAGGACGCCGAGGGGCACCTCAGCTTCGGCGGCTGGATCTGGCGCTACGACCTCACGCCGGGAGCAGACGGCTGCACTGAGGTCCGGCTGACATACGACTGGTCGGGCGCGACCCCGCAGGCGCGCGAGGTCATGAAGTTCCCGCCGTTCGGCGTCGAGCACCTGGAGAACTCGCTGCGCCACCTGGCGGCGCTCGCCGCGGCGTAGAGAACGGCCCAGCCGGGCGCGGTCGGCAGTCGGAGCGGCCGATCCGTAAAGCGAACCCCACACGACAGAGCGGAGGTCAGCGAGGGCGGCCGGCGAGGGCGAGTCAGCCCCCGCTGTCGCCGCCGGTCGCATCGTCGCCCCGGCGACGGGTGCTCGGGCCATGTATCCCCCTGTGCTGTACGGCGGTCGCGACGGCCCGGACCACCAGGCCCAACACGAGGAGATCGCAGATCATCTGCACGGTCGCCAGGACACGGGCCACCTCGCTCACCGGCGTGATGTCACCGAAACCGACGGTCGCGAACACCGTCACGACGAAGTACAGCGCGTCGGTACGCGTCAGCGTTGCGCTGAAGGCCTTGAGGTCGCTGTGGTCGAGGACGACGTATGTCGCGGCGAACAGCACGAGGAACAGCGGCACCGTGAAAGCGAGCCAGTCGAGGGCCCGCAAGGCCGGGTACTCAGCCCGCAGGATGGACCGGATCTGCCAGGCCACGAGTCCCGCGATGACGACAAGCCCCCCGACGAGCTCGACGACTGTGCGCACGCCGAAGGGCCGATCGAGCGGCAGCAGGTAGTAGACGACCACCACAGCGGTCACGCTGATCGTTGCCCGGACCGTCGACCTGACGACCGCGCGCCGGGACACCCCTATCGCCGTCGTCCGAGAAGGGGCCCTGCGATCGGAACGGTCCGCCCCCACCGCGCTGCTCACCGGCTGATGGCCATCCACGACCACACGCTGAACCACGTCACCCGGGACGGCGTCATCCTTGCCGCATGATCTGCGGTCAGTGTGGTCGCGGGACGCACCCCGCAGGTGACCGCGTCAGATGCCGGTCGTCGTCACGCGGTCACCTTCGGCGGCGCGATGCGGACGGGCGGTGCCGCGGTCAGCACGTCGACCGTAGGTCGTTCGCGAAGGACGTCACGTCTCCGCCGAGCGCCCTGATCGCCGAAGCGACGGCTCCGAGGGTCTGTGCCGACGGCGCCGTCCGGGCGGTTGCTGCCGCCGACTTCACGGCGTCGAAGCCGGTCTTCAGTTGCTGGGTCTGCGGCGCGAACTGATTCTTCGCATCCGCGACGACCTGCTGCACGTCCCCCTGCACCGTCGCGACGGCGGGCTGCAGGGCCCCGAGCCCGTTCTGCGCGGGGTGCACGTTCTTCAGATCCGCCATGGACTTCTGCAAGGACTGCATCGAGCCGCACAGGGCGGCCGACCCCGCGGACGACGCGCTCGGCGAAGCCCCGATGGCCGCGTTCGACGCGGTGTGGTTCGAGGAGGAGCAGCCGGCCGTCACCCCACCGGCCAGTACGACGAACAGGGCGCCCCTGAGCAATCGATTCATGCGCCCACGATGGCCGGCGCTGATCAGCCGCGAATCCCCCGCAGCGGATGAGGCCGCACCGGCAGTCCCGGAGGGACTGTCGGGTCCAGCATTCGCGGCGGTCCGGTGGACGCACCCAGGGGAGTTCTGCGTCGCGGGTGCGCGACAGCTCGTCCGGCGCGACAGAACCCGAACGGACCCCATCGTCGCGCCGCAGCCGAATCGAGAAGGACGAGATCATGACCACCGCCCCCCATTACTCAGGTGCACCGCCCGCCCACCGCTCCGGTGCGGGACGGGTCGCGATCGGGGTCCTCGGTGCTGCTGCCGTCCTCTTCGGTGGCTTCCTGTTGTTCAACCCCTACAGCGCCGCCCGGACACTGGCGCTCCTGTTCGGCGTAGCCCTGGTGATCGCCGGCTGTCTGGAATTCGCCGGCGGGTGGGACGGTGGCCGGCGGTGGGGATCCTGGCTACTGGGCGCGATCCTGGTCATCGGCGGTGTCCTCGCCGCGGTCTGGCCGGCGGTCTCGTTGGGGACGATCGCCCTGATCGTCGGCCTGTCCCTCATCCTGCACGGCCTCGGGCGGCTCGCGCTCGCCTTCGTGGGGCGACGCGAGATCCCCGGTTGGGGGTGGCTCGCGTTCGCCGGGGCGGTCAACCTGCTGGTGGGCATTCTCGCGGTGGCGTGGCCGCAGGCGACGGTGCTCGTGCTGTCCCTGATCTTCGGCGCCCAGGTCCTGATCTTCGGTGTGCTGCTGCTGGTCGTCGCGTTCGCGCTACCGGGCTCCCGGGTCCGCTCCGGGGTGTGAGGTCGCGCCGTCCCGCCGGGAGATGCGTGTTCGTCCCCCCGGGATGACGCGGCGGCCGACCGTGCCGCCGCACCGTGAGTGCGCACCGCCTTCCGTCCACGACCCGATGGGGGAGACCATGACCGTTGATATCGACCAGGCCACCGAGCTGGAGCTGATGGGGCCGGTGGATTACCTCATCCTGGAGTTCCCGGGCAACCGGATGACCGGCGAGGCGTTCCCGATGCTGATCGATCTCGTGGATCGAGGGATCATCCGCATTCTCGACCTGGCCTTCATCCGCAAGGAATCCGACGGCACCGTCACCACGCTGAGCCAGGTCGACCTGGAGCGGATGAGGGTTCTCGAGCTGGCGCTCTTCGAGGGGGCCGCCTCCGGGCTGCTCGGCCAGGACGACCTCGATGAGGCAGCCAAGGCACTGGAGCCGGGCAACTCCGCCGGCGTGCTCGTCTTCGAGAACGTCTGGGCCGCCCCCTTCGCATCGGCCCTGCGCCGGGCCGGTGCGCGGCTCGTCGCCACCGGCCGCATCCCCATCCAGGCGCTGGCCGGAGCACTGGAAGCAACCGAGCCGGTCGGCTGACCGGCGTTCACACATCCGGGAGTTCACATGCCAGGTCTCATCCGCGGTGTCGCCCGCGTCGCCGTCGCCGCAGGCACGGCCACGGCCGTGTCCAACCGCGTCTCCCGCCGGCAGGCCGGCCGCTGGGCCGCCCAGGCTCCGCCGGAGCCGCAGTACCAGGAGCCGGTGGCTCAGCAGCCACCCCGCACCAGCACCGACGACAAGCTCGCCCAGCTCCGCCAACTTGGCGAGCTGCACAACTCCGGCGTCCTCGACGACGCCGAGTTCGAGCTGCAGAAGAGCCAGATCCTGAACGCCTGACGAGGACTCGCGCCTGCCCCCCGGGAGGCACGCCGTGACAGGAGCAGTAACCGTCACGACCGCTCGGACCGGATCGGCGACGGCCGATAGGCCGGTCTCCCGAACGCCGGCGATCGGGCACGGGGCCGTGTTGCGGGCCATCGAGAAGAACACCGTCACGGTCGTCGTCCCGGTTCTGGGCACCATCCGGCTGCCGCCCGCTGACGTGCTGGCGTGGTTCGGCGGCCTGACGACCCTCGCCGTCCTCGGCATCATCGAGTGGCCGGTCGCCACGGCCGTCGGCGCCGGTCACCTGCTCGCTCACCAGCACCATCTCCGTCTGCTTCACGGTTTGGGGGAAGCACTCGAGGAGGCCTGAAGCCGGCGGCCGACCGGCGCGACGAGGACGGTGAGGCGCGTCAGGCAACTCGAGATCGTCTGAGCGATCCGTTCTGGTCCCGGTCACCCTCAATGCCGTGATGACGGTCGGGTGTCCGCCGTTACGGACGGAGGGTCGGCTGGACCGGACCGCCTTGTCAGGCGGCGGGGGCCGGTCGTCAGGGCGCGACGCCAGGGGGCCACTCCCTCGATCTCGATCTCGAGCGAGAAACTGAGCAGGGTCCGGATCAGCACGATCACGCCGAGGATGACGACGTTGTCGATGCTCGGCGCCACGGCGACGGTGCGCACGAGGTCGGCGGCGACGAGGATCTCGAGGCCCAGCAGGATGACGCTCCCGAAGGAATCTCGGAGCACCAACCAGGCGACGTGCCCCTGGTGATCCTGTCTCCAGGATCGCGCCGCCAGGACGACGGAGACGGCGAGCCCGACCAGGAGGACGAAGGCGCCGATCGCTTCGAACAGTTGCGCGACGTGTTCCATCACCTCGAGGAACGTCATAGCGGTGCACCCTAGAGCCGGTCCGGTGGTTCCCGGCTACACGGATTTCCCGTGCCGCAGTCATGAGCGGGCTCGATCGTGGGTCCGGATCATCCGGCGGGGAGGATGCCTCCGGCAGGGGCATGCCGAACCGTTGCGGTGACCAGACCCGACGCAGGCAGGCATCGTCATGGCACCCACGCGTCCCCCCAGTGTGGCGGTCCCGCGGACCGGCCAGGCCGAACGGACGCATTGAGAGGCGGATGGTGCACGCACACGATCCGCCGGGCCGGCCGGTCCCGGACAGCGGGGACCGGAGCGGATCAGGGCAGGTCGATCAGCCGCCCCACCCGATCCTCGACCGGATGGTCCAGAGCCGGAAGCGCATCGAAGCCACGCGCGTCGGGCACGTTCAGCGCCGGTTGGTGAAAGCGGACCTGGCGAACCAGGCGCTGATGCTGGCCGCCCTCGCATTCACGTTGCTGGTCCCGGTGCTCGTGACACTCGCCGCTCTGTTGCCCCTGGGTAGCGCGGACTCGCTGCCTGCGGTGGTCGCCTCGCGCCTCGGGCTCAGCCCTGCGGCCACGCGCGACCTGCAGAGACTCTTCCCGACCCGCGACGTCGTCCGAGGCGCGTCGACCGCTCTCGGGACTGCGTTCACCCTGCTCTCCGCCTACGCGTGGCCCACCGCTCTGCAGCGCGGGTACGAGATCGCGTGGGGCGTGTCCTCGCGAGGCTGGCGGGGGCTGTGGCGTCCCCTGGTCTGGTTGACAGCGTTCGTGGCCGTGGGAGCAGCGCTGCTCGCACTTCCCACGTCGCCCCTTCTCGCCCAGCCATGGCGAACCGTGCTGCTCGTGCTGGTGGGGGCCCCGGTGGTGTTCGTCTGGAGTTGGTGGACGCAGCGTTTCCTGCTCCGGGGTGCAGTCAGTTGGCGTCTCCTGCTACCCGGTGCGATCGCGATGACGATCGGCCTGCTCGGCCTGCGAGCGGCGGCGGCGCTGTTCGTCTCCCCGGGCATCATCTACAACTATGGGCGCTACGGCCCGCTCGGCATCGTGTTCATGCTGCTGAGCTGGCTGGTCGCCCTCAGCGCGGTCATGCTCGGGGGCCCCGTGCTCGGCGCCGCCCTGAATGAGTACCGGATGCTCTCCGCTGCCGCCCGCACCGTGACGGGGTCGAGCCCGGAGGGGTCCACGGAACGGGAGGTCGGTACGGAGCCGGCGGTCCCGCGCCTCGGGGCGAGGGATAGCCAGTCCTCTGGTGATGTCGGGCCGCCTCTCGGCGGCGCCGGGCGCCCGGCCCGTCCGAACGGTCCCAGGGCGGCCTGCTCGACCCGTTGGCGCCCACCGGGCGACTCAGGCCACCGGCTCGCGCCTCCGCTCGGCTGTGCGGGGGAGCAGCAATGCCGCCACCCAGCCGGCGACCGCGAACCCCCCGAGGACGACGATCGCGAGGGCGAACGGCCTGTCCAAGGACGTCGTGGCTCCCGCGACCAGCGACCCGGCGATGGCCACGCCCAGCGAGGAACCCAGGTTGGACACGCTGCGCGAGACGCCCGAGATGTCGGCCTGGACCTCCTCAGGCCAGGCCGACTGCACCAGGTTCACCGACGCGGTCAGCATGATGCCGACACCGACACCCAGCACGAAGAGGCCTGGGATGAACGGCCAGACGGCGCCCAGGTCGACACGGACCAGCGCCAGGAGCGCGAAGCCCACGATGGTGCCCCCGAAGCCGAGCCGGATGAGCCGCCGCTGGGAGTGCCGGCTGGCCATCCGCTGCGCGAGCGCGGAGGCGAGCAGGACCCCGATCGTGGCCGGCAGGAGCGTCAGTCCGGTCTGGATCGCGTTGAAACCCCGTTGTTCCTGCAGGTAGACCGAGAGCACGAACGACGAGCCGAGCAGGACCAGCCACTGCAGGGTCTGGGTCAGCAGGCCGAGGTTCGAGGTCCGGTTGCGGAACAGGCGGATCGACACGAGGGGCGTCCTGCCGCTGCGCTCACGGGCTCGCACGTGCACGAAGAAGCCGGCCAGAATGACGACGCCGATCGCCACGAACAGCCACACCGGCGAGATCCCGCCCGTGGAGATCACCACCGTGTTCCCCACGCTGAAGTCCCGCTTGGCGGTGAACCAGCCATAGGTGCCGGACTGCAGGATGCCGTAGACGACGAAGAACAGGCCGGCCGCCGATAGAACCGCACCGAGCAGGTCGAAGCGGGGGCGCTGCGCCGGCAGGGGCGGGTCCTCGATGCGCCGCGCGAGCAGCGCGATCACACCCACGACGAGCACCTGCAGGAGGAACGAGGCTCGCCAGCTGATGTAGCTGGTGATCAAGCCGCCGATCAATGGACCCGCGGCGGCGCCGACGCCGCCGGCGCCGCTCACCACGCCGAAGTACCGGGCGCGGGTCCTGATGTCGTGGAACAGAACGGTGATCAGGATGTAGATCGGCGGGATCAGCAGCGCCGAGCCGATGCCCTCGAGCAGCGAGTACCCGATCGTCAGCATCGCAAGACCCTGAGCGAGCGACGCCAGCAGGGCGCCGGCGCCGTAGATGACCAGTCCGGCGACGAAGCAGACCTTCCGACCCCAGATGTCGGTCAGCTTGCTGCCCGGAATCATCAACGCTGCCATCGTGAGCGTGAACAGCGTGATGGTGGTCTGGATCCCGGTCACCGTCGTGCCCAGGTCCTTGGCGATCGTGGTGATCGCCACGTTCATGTTCGATCCGGCGTAGCTGCAGATGAACTGGGCGAGGGCGAGCGGGAGGACAGCGGCTCGCGCCGTCCCCACCGCCGTGCCCTCTCCAGGTCCGGTTCTCGTCATGGGAGCTCTTCCGGGATCAGATCGGGGGAACTCGTCACGCCCTCGCGGGTGCTCGCCCGTCCAGGGCGGCGTCGAGGGTGACCGCGGCGTCGATGAGCGCGAGGTGGGTGAATGCCTGCGGGAAGTTGCCGATCTGCTCGCCGGTCAACGCGATCTCCTCGGAGTACAGCCCGGCGTGGTTGGCGTAGGTGAGCATCTTCTCGAAGGCGGTCCGGGCATCCTCGAGCCGCCCGGCCCGTGTGAGCGAGTCGACGTAGGCGAACGTGCAGAGCGAGAAGGTGCCCTCTGAGCCTCGCAGCCCGTCGGGGGAGGCCTCCGGGTCGTAGCGGTAGACCAGGCTGTCGGTGACCAGCTCGCCGTCCATCGCCGCGAGGGTCGACTCCCAGCGGGGGTCCCGGCCGTCGATGAACCCGACCGTGGGCATCCGAAGCAGCGCGGCGTCGAGGACGTCGGTGTTGTAGTGCTGGACGAACGCCTGCCGGGACTCGTGGAATCCCCGGTCCATGACCTGCTGGTAGATCGCGTCCCGCTCGGCGATCCAGCGCTCCACGGGCGCAGGCAGGCCGTGCTCGGCGGCGAGCCGGATGGCCCGGTCGAAGGCGACCCAGCACATCACCCGGCCGAAGGTGAACGGTTGGCGGCCGCCGCGGGTCTCCCAGATGCCCTCCTCGGGCTGATCCCAGTTGTCGGCCAGCCAGTTCAGGACGCCGGTGAGCGCCGACCAACCCTGGTACGGAATGGGCATTCCCGCCCGTTCGGCGGCGTAGAGGCTGTCGATCGCCTCGCCGTAGATGTCGAGCTGGAGCTGTTCGGCGGCGCCGTTGCCGATGTGCACCGGGGTAGAGCCCCGGTAGCCGGTCCAGTGGTCGAGGGTCTCCTCCTTGAGGTCGGAGGAGCCGTCGATCCGGTACATGATGTTCAGCGGCCCGCTGTCGCTGCCGATCCGCTCGCGCACCCGGTCGCCCAGCCACCGGGCGAACTGCTGGGCTTCGTCGGCCATGCCCAACCGAAGAAGCGCGTGCACCGAGAAGGAGGCGTCGCGCACCCAGGTGTAGCGGTAGTCCCAGTTGCGCTCCCCCCCGATCTGCTCGGGCAGAGCCGCGGTGGGTGCGGCCACCAGGCCGCCCGTGGGTGCGTAGGTCATGAGCTTCAACGTGATCGCCGAGCGCTGGACGGCCTCCCGCCACCGGCCGGTGTAGCTGGACCGCGCCAGCCACGACCGCCAGAACCGGACCGTGTCGTCGAACAGTGCGTTGATCTCGTCCACCCGGATCTCGCGCGGCGGTCCGTCCGCCGCGGACTCCAGCACGAGCCCCCGCACCTCGCCCGCCACCAGGCTGACGGTCCCGTGCAGGTCCTCACCTACGGCGGTGACGCGGGCCTTGCGCTCGTCGCCCGGTTCGCGGACCACGTGCAGAGTCAGCGTGAGCCCGTCCGCCGCGAAGACCGCGCCGGTCTCCGTCATCTGCGTCTGATGCGGGCGGCGGCCGTAGTCGAACCGGGGCGCGACGTCGACCTCGAAGGTCATCTGGCCGCGGACGCAGTGGATCATGCGCACCAGCCGGTGGTCGTCCGTCGCGGTGGAGCCCGCCGGCGGCATGAAGTCGATGATCTGCCCCAGGCCGGACTCGGTGAAGAACCGCGTGACCAACACCGCCGTGTCGGGGAAGTACGTCTGCTTGCTCGTGTAGTCCACGCCGACGGGGCGCACCCGGAAGTGGCCGCCGCGCTCGTCGTCGAGCAGGGCGCCGAACACGCTCGGTGAGTCGAACCGTGGGCAGCAGAACCAGTCGATCGACCCGTCGGTGGTCACCAGGGCAGCGGTCTGCAGGTCTCCGACGATCCCGTGGTCGGCGATGGCGGTCTCGGTCATGACGCTTCCTTCTCCGTAGGCCGCCAGACCCCCACGGGCCGGCGCGGCGGGACGTCGCTGCGGTCCTCGCCACGCTCGCCGCTTGCGAGGCGGCCGTGCCTCATCCCCGTAGGACGAGTTGTTGCGAGCCGGACCGCACCTCGCTTTCGGTGATCCGGGCGGGAGTGACGGTCACGGTCGGGCCAAGGCGGCCGTGAGCTGCGGCCGCCGACACGACCCCACGCACCCGCCGCGGACGGAGGGAATCCGGGTCATCCGCTGTGGAGGATGTCGCGGGCCGCACGTGGCGTGACGCTCCGGCCGTGACCGCTGACGGGTGTCGCGACCACCCCCGGCACCCGCGATCACTCCGACTCCGCAGGGAGGCAGCGTCGATGACAACGACCGTCGAGTTCTTCGAGAACCTCGGCCGCCGCGGGCACGAGCCCCTGCTGGAGCGGGTGACCGCGACCGTCCGGTTCGACATCAGCGACGGCGAGCGAACCGAGCACCGCCTGGTCAGGATCGACCACGGCGATCTGCACGTGTCCGAGGTCTCCGATCCGGCCGACTGCGCGGTGGGCGCTGACCGGGCGGTGTTCGACGCCGTCGTGAGCGGCCGGCTGAGCGTGATGGCGGCGCTGCTGCGCGGCGTGTTGGCCGCCGAGGGTGACCCGGAGCTGCTCGTGCTGAGCCAGCGGCTGATTTGCGGGCCGCCGGCCCACTCGGCCGGCCATGACGCGGTTGCCGCGGGAGCGCGGTCATCGTGAGCGAGAACCTCGTGCAGATTCTCGACGGCAACACTTTCGTGGTCAGTGACCCGCGGGGCGACATCGAAGCCTCGGCCACCGACCCGACCGGGCTGTTCTCGTTCGATACCCGGTTCCTGTCCCGGTGGGTACTCACCGTCGGCGGTCAGAGGCTGGCCGCACTGTCGACCGACGATCTGCAGTACTTCGAGACCCGGTTCTTCCTGGTGCCCGGCACCGGCACCGTCTACGTCGATGCCAAGCTCACGGTGATCCGCCGGCGCGCGGTCGACGACGGCTTCCGGGAGCAGCTCACCATCCTCAACCACGACGAGCGGCCGGTCGAACTCCTGGTCCGGATGGACGCCGACTGCGACTTCGCGGACCTGTTCGAGGTCAAGGACGCCCTGAAGAAGAAGGGGTCGTACACCACCCGGGTCGAGGACGGACAGCTGGTGCTGGCCTACGAACGCGACACGTACCGCCGCACCACGACCGTGTCCACGACCGAACCAGCCGAGGTGGACGAGCACGGGCTGCAGTTCACCGTCCGCATCGACACGCACGGCTCCTGGACGACCGATCTGCGCGTCGTCCCGGACATGCTCGGGGCAGGCGGGCACAGCCTCAACCCGAGGTCGGCAGCCGCCGGTGGCTCCCGGCGGAAGATGCGGGACGACCTGGAACGCTGGATCTCGCGGGCGCCGCGCCTGACCTGTGACTGGGACCCTCTCGCCGCGACGTACAAGCGCAGCCTGGTCGACCTTGCGGCGCTGCGCTTCGCCCCGGCGATCGCGGGTGCGCGGAGCCTTCCCGCGGCGGGCCTGCCGTGGTTCATGACGATGTTCGGCCGCGACAGCATCTTCACCAGCCTGCAGGCGCTGCCGTTCGTCCCGGACCTGGCCTCGACGACGCTGCGAGTGCTGGGCGATTGGCAGGGATGCCGGACAGACGACTTCCGCGACGAGGATCCCGGCCGGATCCTGCACGAGATGCGGTACGGGGAGATGACCGCATTCCAGGAGCGGCCGCACTCCCCGTAGTACGGCAACGCCGACGCAACGCCTCTGTACGTGGTGCTGATGGACGAGTACGAGCGCTGGACAGGTGACGCCGACCTCGTGCGCGAGTTCGAGCAGGAAACACGTGCCGCCCTGCGCTGGATCGACGGGTACGCCGACCTGCAGGGGAACGGTTACATCGCCTACCGGCGTCGCAACGAGGAGACCGGCCTGGAGAACCAGTGCTGGAAGGATTCCTGGGACTCGATCTCCTACCGGGACGGCCGGCTGCCGGGCTTCCCGCGGGCCACCTGTGAGCTGCAGGGCTACGCCTACGACGCGAAGATGCGCGGGGCGCGCCTGGCCCGGCGGTTCTGGAACGACACCGCCTACGCCGACGACCTCGAGCAGCAGGCGACCGAGCTCAAGACCCGGTTCAACCGCGACTTCTGGATCGAGGACGGGCAGTACTTCGCGCTCGCCCTGGACGCCGACGGCGCCCAGGTGGACGCCCTGTCCTCCAACATCGGCCACCTGCTGTGGAGCGGGATCGTCGACGCCGACAAGGCGCCCGCGATCGCCGAGCACCTGCTGGGCCCACGACTGTTCTCCGGCTGGGGAGTGCGCACGCTCGCGGAGGGGGAGGCCCGGTACAACCCGATCGGTTACCACGTGGGGACGGTCTGGCCGTTCGACAACTCGTTCATCGCCTGGGGGCTGCGCCGTTACGGCTACAAGGCCGAAGCCGCCCGGATCGCTGCCGGCCTCCTCGACGCCGCCGATTTCTACGCCGGCCGACTGCCCGAGGCCTTCGGCGGCTACGAGCGCACGCAGACGAAGTACCCGGTTCAGTACCCCACCGCGTGCAGTCCGCAGGCGTGGTCGACGGGTGCGCCGCTGCTGTTCCTGCGCACGATGCTGGGCCTGGACCCGTTCGGCGAGCACCTGATCGTCGACCCGGCGCTGCCCGTCGGCATCGGCCGCATCGAACTGCTCGACATCCCTGGTCGGTGGGGCCGCATGGACGCGTTCGGCCGCGGACGCGTCGAGGTCGACGGCGGGACACACCTGGGTCCTCAGCTCGGCGACCACACCCCGGCCTCACCCGGGCAGCAGCGCAGCAGCGCTTGATCTCGGTGCCAGTTCATCCCGGCCGGATGGTGTGACGGCGGCCCGCCGGCGGCCATGTTCATGAGTCGTGCGGGCACGCCTCGAATCCCACCTCGGATCTCGTCAGGTCAGCCGGGTCATCTACGGCTCGATCATCGGCCTCGCCCTGATCGTCGCGCTTCAGAGCCACCCGCCCAGCGCGGCAGGCATGATCGGTTCGTTGCTGGGCACCGCCGTGGCGGTCGCGCTGGCGGAGGCCTACAGCGACGTCGTCGGCACCCGGACCAGCGAGCGCCGGCGCCTCACCGGCCGCCAGGCCGGGCACATCCGCGACGACGTCGTCGCGGTCGCCTTCGGCATCGCGTTTCCCGCGGTGTTCTTCCTCTTCGCTGCGGTCGGTGCGCTGCAGATCGGGGCCGCCTTCGCGCTCGCGAAGTGGAGCGGGCTCGCCCTGATCGGCTTCTACGGCTTCTGGGCGGCCCGCTTCACCGGCGCGGGGATCTCCCGGGCCCTGGTGCACGGCGCCCTGGCGGCGCTGATCGGCCTCTTCTTGATTCTGCTGAAGTCGCTGCTGCACTAGAGGGCTTGATCAGCGCGCTCTCGGGCAGCTTCTCCTGCCGAATGGCCGGCGGCGGCACAGAGCTGGGCCGCAGCCCCTCGTGGCCGAGGGGAGACGTGCCTACGCCCGCGGCACCGTCTGCTGCGCGGAGTCCGGCTGGCCCGTGCCCCGCCTCTCCTGGGCGGGGACCATCGGCGGGGCCTCGTCGGCATCGGTGACGCTTGGTGCACGACTGGCTGCTTCGGTTCCGAGGTGCCGCAGGCTGAACCCCATCATGATCTGCGTGAAGCCTCGCAGCAGCGCCATGAAGCCGACCCAGAACAGGATCAGGTAGGTGCGGCGGGCGATGCTGGTCTGCGGGTCGGAGACGGAGACCCACGCGGCCAGCAAGAGCAGGATCACTCCGCTGAGCAGTCCGGTCCACCAGTAGGGCGTCTCCCCGCGTGTTGCGACGCCGCGGGTGATTTCGAACGCTCCGGCGAACACGAGAATCAGACCCAGCACCGAGGCCAGCGCGAAGAAGGTGTCGATCGGGCGGATGAAGGCCCATAGGCCGGCCAGCAGGAAGAGGAATGCGATGCTGTAGTGCAGGACCTTCCACCCGCCGGTCACCACGCTGGCGAGGGCCGCCTCGTTGACGCCCGACGCGATGAACACGACGCCGAGCAGCACGCCCACAGCGGCCAGAGAGGTGACGTCCGCACGAAGCACCACCCAGCCAATCACCAGCCAGGCCACCCCGACGATGAGGAGTGCCCACCAATACCGGCTCGCCCCCTGCGCCAGCATTCGTCTCGGGCCTCGCAGCAGCGCAGGTTCTTCTCTGCTCATGGTCTCCTCCAAGAGGGAGCACCGGCCGCCCTCCGCGGAGCCGGTAATCACCGACATGGGCGGCAACGGTGTCGGGCCGGAAGACGGCCGCAGGCCGTCGGGCGCCCTGCCTTCCGACGTGGAACTCGGGCCGGCTGCTCAGCCGCTGGGTGCGCCTGCTGCGGCCTGGGCGTCCTGCCGGGTGAGCACGGCGTCGAGTACGGCGTACTCGGCCTCCCCGATCGCGGCATAGGCGAAGTCGATGGCCCAGGCGGCGTAGTCCTCCGCGTCCTCCGCGTTGGACTCGGCCTGCTCGGCGTTGCGCTCTGCCTTCCGCTCGTCGGCCCGTTGGCGAACCTCGGCGAGGTGTTCCTTCCAAGAGCGCTGAACGCCTTCGCCCCACGACCGCGTCTTCTCGGCGGCCGCAGCCGAGTCGCTGCGAGCACGGTCCGATACCTCTTGCGCGCTGGCGCGGGCCTTCGTGATCGACTGCTCGAGGTTCTCTCTCGCCTGCGTCTTGGCGGCCGAGGCGCGGTCCTCCGCTTCCTTGGCCCGGGTCGACAGTCGTGACAAGTCGTCGGAAACGGCCATGGTCCCTCCGTGGGACGGCCCCCCGTGACTGACAGGGACAA
>JAODNN010000024.1 GCA_025465355.1 Blastococcus sp.
CGGTCTCGACCATCTGCGTGGCCGCCTTCAACTTGACCGACCCCGCGAAGTTGAAGCCCTCACACTTGAGGAACAGCGACCGCCCGAAGATGGCGCGCAGATCGACGTACAGATCCTCTTCGTTGAACTCCTGAGGAACGGAGATGACGGGCACGTCGGCCCCCTTACTGTGTCGGCACCGTGATGCGGCGGGGTATGTCGCTCAAGCGGGATGCGCTTCCTCGCACAGAAAGACTGCTGTGCAGAGCCCGGGAGGTCGATCGGGCTCTCCCTAGTAGCGGCGGCCTCTTCCCTAGACCTCCGGGTGGGGAGAACCCCACCCGGGAATGCCCACCGTCGAGGCGGGATGCTCGCTGGGGCGATCGGGTATGAATCGGCGGAACCTCACCGGGTGCCCCTGCGACCACCGTTCACGGCTCTGCCCCGACAGACCAGAACCCGGCGAGAGCGCTGCGGTGCGACGAGGCTCTCCGCTGGTCAGCGCCGACCCACCAGAGCAACTGCGGCGTGCCGTCACCCCGCCCGACCGACCGGCCCCAACCCGAGCCGGTCAGCCGCGCCCCAGGAGAGACGCGTGAACACGCCGGCCCACAGCCCCGCCGACGATCTCCTGTCCGGCCTCGCCCAGGCACGTGTCGACGTCATCGCCGCCCAGCTCGCACAGCAGGCCGTGGGGCGTGACTCTTCCCGGAAAGGGGGGTCTCCCCCACCTCCTCGTAGGGGCCGCCCTCTTCCATGCGCGCCCTGCCCGTCGTGACGATTGTGGACATCCCTGGATTCAGGAATCCACATCGCGGAAGGCTCGCAGCCTCATCGGCTGGGCTGGCCGACCGTCACCTGCTCGGGAGGCCCCCCATGCCCGCCAGCGAGTTCCGTCGGAACAACGGCCCTGACGGGTCGGCTGCTCACGAAGAGGCCATCGCTTGTGACGCTCTCGAGCAGCGGGAGTACTCCCGACCGCGGGCCTTCTTCGTCGGTCCCGCCACGAGGCTGGTCCGCGGGGGCTTGTTCGGCAAGGCCAGTGACGGCTACACCGGCTACTACATGGAGCCCTGAGGCTGCCGGCGCGACCATCCGCCTTCGCCCTGACGTTCTCCTGGTCCGGGCGCCGGACGGGAGCGGAAGGCTCCTCGACCTCGCAGGCTCGTTCTATGCGCTTGACCAGATCGCGACGGAGCTGCTCGTCGACCTGGGCCGCCGAGGTCGGACCGAGACGGTGCGGGCCGCGGCGTGGCGCTACGGGATGTCCCAGCGGCGGCTCGCGGCGGATCTCGACGCCTTGCTCTCGGACCTGCCCTCCGGCATCGGAACCCAGGAGGAGGAACGGCGAGGGAGGCGGGTGGACCTGCTCGTCGTTGCGGTGCTGTCCGTTCTGCGCCGGGTAGCGCATCCGCAACTGAGGGCATGGGTGCTGTTGGCGGCTGCACGAGCCTGCTTCGCCACGGTGGGCTGGTCCCGCACGCTCCGCTGGTGGACGTCGTTGCCGACCCGGGGCCGCCCGGTCGAATCGTCCGCGGCCGAGATCGACGTACGGGTGCGCCGCCACGCCACGGGCAGCGTTCTGGGGCACACGTGCAAGGAACGGGCCGTGGTCTGCCTGGCGGAGGCACGGACGGCGGGGCTGGGGGCGGCTGTGGTGCTCGGACTCAGCTTCTACCCGTTGGCCACCCACTGCTGGTGCGTCCTCGACAGCGGCGTCATCGTCGGCGACTACCCCGACGTGTGTGCCGCGTTCCAGGCCGTAGCCCTCCACCGATGAGCGGCGGCCTGCTCGTCGCCACGATCGGGCCGACCGGCGCCGCTCTGACGGCGACGGGCAGGCTCGCTACGAGTTCTCGCGCCGGCGGAGTGACGGTGGTGTTGCTGGGTGAGCTGCACTACCCGGCGGACCTGCACACGGGTCCGGGGCAACCCGACGACGCCGAGCGGATCGCTCGCGTCTACCGCCGTGGCGGTCGCACCGGCCTCGCGGCTCTGGAGGGCGACTTCGCCTTCCTGCTGTACGACCAGCGGGCCGATCGAGTTCTCGCGGTACGTGATCCCATGGGGGCGTATCCGCTCTATCACGAGCGTCTCGGCGAGCAGATCGTCATCACGAGCGACCTCGCGGCGCTTCACCGCAAGCGGGGTCGGCACGCGGCCCTGGACTTCGACCATCTCGCCGAGTACCTCGCCGGGCAGTCACCTGTCAACGAGCCGGCGGGAACGAGCACGCCGTTTCGTGGCGTCGAGCGGGTCCCGGCCGGAGCGTCCCTCGAGATCGAGATCCCTGGTTCGAGGGCGACTGTGCGTGCTCTGTTCGCCCCGCTGGAGCTCACCACCGGTCGAAGCGACACGCTGTCCGATGCCGCGGCCGACTACCGCGAGGTGCTCGACGCCGCGGTGAGACAACGCGCGGTCGGCAGCGTCGCGTGTCACGTTTCCGGCGGCCTCGACTCATCTGCCGTACTGCGCAGCGCGGCCGACGCCGCCGCGCACGGCCGGTGCACGCTGGTGGCGGGGGTCTCCGTCGTGTACCGGGAGCTGAGTCAGCTCGCGCGCGAGACCCCCTACGTCGACCACGCGCTCGGTATCGCGCCCGGCCTTCCGTCCGTGCGACTCGACGGCGACGATCTGCTGGACTTCGACGTCTTCGCCGACCCGCCCGAGCACGGCGAGCCGTATCCCGGGCTGTGGCGCGTCGGCATGGACCGGGCATTGACCCTTGCGGCGTTCGAGGCCGGTGCAGAGCGGGTCCTCACGGGCATCGGGGCCGACGAGGTGCTCGATACGCAGCCCTTCCACCTGGCAGACGACGTCCGTAGGTGGCGGCTGGCGAGGGCGTGGCGGGAGGCGCGCCGCTGGGCGGCGGCCGACAACACCGACCCGTGGACGGTGCTGCGGCCCTTCGGTCTCGCCCCCGTGCTCGCCGCTCGGGGGCACCGCGTACCCGATGTCCCCGCGTGGATCCGACCGGAGTTCGCACAGCGCACGGCCCTCGCGGACCGCATTGCGCAGCGAGCAGCGTCCGGCTCGACGGCAGGCCCGATGGCCGCTGTGGGGGTTGCCCTGGCCGGCATTCGCGGCCGGATCGGCGACCCGGTTCGGTGGGCGGTGGCCCACCCTGTCGGTTTGATCGTCTCGCACCCCTTCCTCGACCGGCGAGTCCTGCGAGCAGGGTTGAGGGTCGTGGCGAACATCCGGCCGGACCCGGCAACGAGCAAGCCGCTGCTACGCGCCGCGATGCGCGGCGTGTTGCCCGAGCCGATCCTGACGCGCCGGCGCAAAGGGCATTTCAACGAGGTCTACTACCGCGGGCTGCTGCGGAATCGGGACCAGCTGGTGGAACTGGTCCGCCATCCCGCGGTCGCCGACCTGGGGATCCTGGACGCCGAGACCATGGCTGCCACCCTCGGTCGTGGTGCTGTCGGGGGCCTCGGCGTCACGGTCGTGCATCCGCTCAACCTCGCGCTGACCCTGGCGCGGTGGCTGCTCCAGGAGGCAGGCCGTCATCGAGCGTCATCACCGTGACACGAACGCCGTCCGTGACCACGGACGCGACGAACGTCGTCCCGAGATCGACCCCGAGGCAGTAGCCGAAGCGCCCCTTCAGAGAACCTCCCGGCACGCTGGAGTCGTTCTCCGACGCCGCCGGCGCTTGGCCGGGCGATTTGTCAATGGGTGGACCTTGGGGTCAACCCCACACCGGGGTAGGGCGGGCCCCCTTCCGGGCGCACCGGGCGGGCCGCACGATCTGATGGTGATGTGCACGCCTGCCCAGTGGCCGGACGCCCCCGGTGCCGCGGCCCGGGAGCAGGCTGCCGCGAACGCACCGACGCCACAACCGGCCGACCTCGGACCGGTCGGCCTCCGACAGGCCGAGCACGACCGGTGGCTGCGCCGGCAGCGCTTGCAGCGCCGGCTGCACGACGGCGCATCGCTGCAGATCTCCGCACTCGTGCCGCAGCTCGGCGTGGTCCGCAAGCGGCTGTCGGACGACGAGTACGACCTCCGACTCTCGATCGACGACCTGCAGGACCAACTGCACGCGGTGCTGCAAGAACTGCGGGAGATCGCGAGGGAGATCTATCCACCGTTGCTGGACCAGGCGGGCCTGGGTCCGGCGCTGTGCGAGTTCGCGAACCACGTCGCCGTCCCGTTGCACGTCGTGGCGCCGGCGGAGCGCTTCTGCCTGGCAGTCGAGGGTGCCGCCTACTTCGCCATCACCGACTGCCTCGCCCTGCTCGATGCCCGGGGGCCGCCTGCCGAGGTGGTGCTGCGGCGTGACGGGGAGGTGCTCGACATCGTCCTGGACGGCGTGCCGGCTCGGCACGCAGTCGAGATTCTGAACCATGTGCGGGGGGTGGGCGGACAGGTCGACGTCGTGGAGGCGTCAGGCTCGGGGCGGATCCAGGTGAGGATCCCGTGCGAGTAGCCCTGGCAGAGGATGGCGCCCTGTTCCGTGAGGGGCTGCTCATGCTGCTGGAGGCGGCGGGCCACGAGGTCATCGGTTCCACCGCCGACGGGAACGCGTTGGTCGACCTGCTGGACACGGAACCGGCCGACGTGGCCATCCTGGACATCCGGATGCCCCCGGGGCCCGACGGCGGCCTCGTGACCGCGGAACGGCTCCGGACGCTGCACGCCGACATGGGGCTCCTGTTCCTGTCCCACTACGCCGAGTCCCACTACCTGATGCGGATCCTGCAGATCGGTACCGAATCCATCGGCTACCGGCTCAAGGAGAAGGTCGGCAGCGTCGACGTCCTGAGCGACACGCTCGCCCGCATCCAGGCCGGCGAGATCGTGATCGAGCCGGTCCTGGCCAAACGCCTGATCGAACGCCCCCGCGGGGAGAAGAAGGGAGCCATCGAGTCACTGTCGCCGCGAGAACTCGATGTCCTGCGGCTGATGGCTGAGGGCCGGTCGAACAACGGAATCGCGGCACAGCTGTTCGTCACGCCCAAGGCGGTCGAGAAGCACATCGCCGGCATCTTCGGCAAGCTCCAGTTGGCCGAGGACGCTACCGAGCACCACCGGCGCGTCCTGGCGGTCCTGACCTACCTGCGGGCACAGCGCGACGAGGACTGACCCTGGACGCAGAGGGGTTGGCCGGGCCTGCGCCTCCGCCTAGCGTGGGCAGACACGGCCCGGCCGGCATGCGCCGGGCGTGGGTCGGTGGTGAGAAATGGCCCGGGTCAGCCTGACACTGATGCTCCGCGGACTGCTGGTCGCCGGTGGCGTGGCCGCGGTGCTCGTCGTGGTCGTCCAAGGCGGCTCTGCGCTGATCGCGCCGAGGCAGCTGCGGGTGATGCTGCCGTTCCTCGCGGTCGCGCTCGCGACGATCGCGCTCTTTCTGGCGTGGCCCTTCCTCGAGCGCACGGTCGGCCGCGTGACCGGCCGCGGCCTGGCGAGCCCGTACTCGGCCCTGGCCGAGGCGGCCCGGCGCATTCAGGCCGGCTCCCTCGAGCAGGTCCTCCCCGGCCTGGCGCAGGTGCTGGCCGAAGGCACCGCCGCCGTCCGTGCCGCGGTCTGGTTGGCCGTCGGGGACCGGTTGGTGGAGGCAGCCCACTACCCACCGGACGTCGGGGGCGCGCCCCCACCCGGGCGGACCCTGCCAGGGCTCGCGGCCCTCCTCGCGGAGCCGGGCATCGACCATGTCGTGCCAGTGCTCGACGGTGGGGTGCTCCGGGCTGCTCTGACAGTCACCAAATCCGGGGCTGTCACCGTCGCCGACCGGCAACTGCTCCACGACGTCGCCAACGGCGCGGCGCTGCCGCTTCGCGTGGTGGCGCTCAACGCCGAGCTCAGCGAGCGCGTCCGGCGGGCCGCCGAGCTCGCCGAGGAGCTCCGCGCGTCGCGCCGGCGCATGACCTCGGCGCGGAACACGGCGCGCCGGCGACTGGTCGCGGAGCTCTCACACGCCACGGGGGACGGCCTGGTCCTGCTGCGGGCTGAGGTGACGGCGACCCGCGCCCGCCTGGCCGGCACGCCCGACGACCTGACGCCGGTCCGTGAGGCGCTCGCCCGCACGCGGGCCCGGCTGGACGACCTGCTCGACCGGTTCCGCACCGTGGCCAGGGGCGTGTACCCCTCCGTGCTCCGCGACCGCGGGCCGGCCGCCGCGCTGGACGAGGTGGCGGCCGACCTGCCCCGGCGGGTCCGGTTCCACGCGGACCCGGGATCGCGCGTGGGGTGGGAGCTGGAGTCCAGCCTGTACTACGCCGCCGCCTCGGGGCTCCGCGAGCTGGCCGGACGACCCGCCGAACAAGAGCTGAGCCTGCGTCTCGAGCACGGCCTCGGCCGGATCAGCCTGGTTCTCGAAGATCCCCTGCCACCGGTGGGTCCCGAACGTCTGGAGGCGGCGCTCGCTGACGACGCCGACCGCCTGGCGGCACTCGGTGGCGGCCTGCAGATCACCGGAACCGGGGGCGTGCCGCGCAGTACCCGGCGCGACAGTCCTCCCGTCGTCATCCGCGCCTGGGTGCCCGACCGGGTGGAGCCGGTCGTGGAGAGCGCCGTCGAGGCGGAGATCGCGGTCCGGTGACCGGGGAGCGCTCCCAACGACGCGCCAGCATCTGGCTCGTGGCCCTGCTCGTCGGGTGCGCGCTGCTGTCCGTCGGCTGGCTGGTTGTCGGGGCGGTCGTGGCCGTGGCGGACGAGTTCCCCGGAGTCGAGCGGAGCTTCCAGGAGGCGGCCGCCGGGGGCGGCGGCTGGGCCCGGGGCGTGATCGCGGGGATGCGGCGCAGCGAGCCCCTGTCCCAGCTGATCCCTGATGCAGCGCTCAGCGTGCTCGTCCTGGGCTTCGCGGGCGCCCTGCTCGTGTCCGGGGTGCGCCGCCCGGCGCGGCTCCTGCTCGGGACAGCGCTGGCTGCCTCGGCAGCCGCCTTCAATCTGCAGTCGGGCGCGGCGTCACAGGTGCTGGCCACCGTCACGGGGCTCGATCTGATCGTGTGGGTTCCACAGTTCGTGCTACTGGTGATCACCTGCGCCACCTACGTGCTCGCCGTGGGCTGGGCACCACGGAGCGGTCTCCCCCTCGGGCGCCCCGGCCCGTGGGTGGTAGCGGCGGTCGTCGGGGTCACGGCGGCAGCCGCCCTCGGCGCCGCGTTGCTCCCGGGGTCGGTCCGCTGTGTGCTCCTGGCCGGGCTCGTGCTGCCGCTTCTCGGGATCGTCGGCCTGCGCCGTCAGATCCGCGCCAGCACCAGTGAGCGGCTGCGGGCGCCGGCGCGGCTGCTCTTCGGCGTGCTGGTCGCCACCGTGGCGGTGGAGGTGGCGCTGGCCGTGGTCACCGGCGTGCTGGCGTGGCTGCGGTTGCCGGGGCTGGACCTCGTGGATCCGACGACCCTGGATCCAACGACGTTGGCACCGTCCGAGCCGCCGATGGTGCTGTGGTTCTGGGCATCGCGACTGTCCCTGCCGATCGTGGCCGTGGCCGTGCTCATGACGAGCAGGCGGCCAGGCACCGTCAGCGCACAGAGGAGGTTCAGTCGCGGCGTGGTCGTCGTACTCGTCACGGCGTTGATCGGCTCCCTGCACGTGGTGGTCAACACGCTCGCGGCCAGGTACGCCCCTCCATTCGTCACCCAGGAGCTGGCCGTCGCGGTGAGCGCGCTCGCCTTCCTCCCCGCGTTCCTGATGACCTCACGCGCGGCCGACCGGTTGCTCTACGGCACCCGGCCGGCGCCGTACAGCGTGCTGGCCGAGCTCGCCGCGCTGCCACGTGGCACCACCGGGGGTATTCCCGATCTGGCCGGCGTCACGGAGGCAGTAGGCCAGGGCCTGGGCGCGACCACGTGCCGGCTGACCGTGTACCGGCCCGGGCTGCCCGACCAGGGCTACCGGTGGGTCAGGCCCGGGGAGGAGGAGGCCGAGACGTCGCTGGAGGTCCCCGTCCGACACGCGGGGCAGGAGGTCGGGACGATCGCTATCGACCGGGCTGCGGTCGCTGGGGCGGACGAGCAGCGGCGGGACCTCCTGGTGGCGATCTCGAACAGCCTCGGAGTCGTTCTGCAAGCCGTGCGGACCGGCATCGACCTCGAGCGCCAGCTTCGTGCAGCGCTCGCCCATGCCGCCGAGATCGCCGATGCGCGTCGCCGGATGGTGGCCGAGACGGACAGCGAGCGGCGGCGCATCGAGCGGGACCTGCATGACGGGGCCCAGCACCACCTGGTGTCGCTGAGCCTGGCGCTCGGGCTGGCCGAGCACGAAGTCGCCGCGGGACGGCCGGAGCAGGCACGCTCCCGACTGGCCCGGGTCGTCGAGCAGCTCGACACCGCGGAGGCCGTCCTCGCCCGTACCGCGACGGGCGTCTCCTCTCCCGCGCTGGCCGAACGCGGTGCGGTCGCCGCGCTGCGCGCCGAGCTCGGGGAGGACCCGCACATCCGGCTCGACACCACCGACGGAGCGGTCGCACGGTTCTCCCCGGAGGTCGAGGCCGCCGTCTACTTCTGTTGTCTGGAATCGGTGAACAACGCCCGCAAGCATGCGAACGGAGGACCCATTCGGGTACGGCTGGAACGTGGCGGCGACCAACTCCTCTTCACCGTCGAGGACGGGGGGCCGGGATGGGATCCACAGGCGCCGTCGGCCTCTACCGGACGGGGGTTGCGCAACATGACCTCACGCATCGCGGCCGTCGGAGGGCACCTCGACGTCCGATCCGCTCCGGGGAAGGGAACCAGGGTCGAGGGCTGGGTGCACCACTGAGCGATCCGGATGCGGCCCCTTGCTGCCGCCCCGACCGGAGTCCCGCCTCGGGCGTTGTGCACTCCTGGCCAGGTTGCACGACGCACCAGCCGCGACGAGCGGGCATGGTCGACCCTCCTCCTCGTGGGGGCTGTCCCCCGTCTCGAAACGGGGGCTCGCGACGGGCACCACGGGTGCTGGCCGCATGTCGTATCCATCCGCGCCCGCCGATGCTCTCCTCAAGAGAACGGCACGGGACATCGACTCCCGGACCCGGCTGTGAGGAGCAGTCCCCATGACCACGATCAATCAGAGCCTCCACCACGAGGTGACCAGGGACAGCCGCTACGACCTTGCCAGCCTCACGTGACAGCCACCTGCTTCGCATCAACCGGATGACCCGGAGCCTCCGATGAACGTCTACGACCCCGCAGATCTGATCCTCTACGTCCACATGTCTGAAAAGGCGCCCGCCCGTTCGTTCCCCGTGGGCGGAGGAACGACGTGCATCACGTTGCCCTCCGGATATGCCAATCAGTCCCCGCGGACCCGGCTGCAGCGCCGTCCGGCCCGCTTCTGTGCCGACCAGGCGAAAGCCGCCTCACTCAGCGAGTGAGAGAGGGCCGCACGCCTACGGCGATGGGCGGGTCGACGAGGCCTCCCCGATGACGATGAAGACCTGCGTCAACCCGCGAGCCCGGTGCCGTCCAAGGAGGTGGACTGAACCGGCCGGGCGTCGTCCACCAGTGCCTCGAGGGTGGCTCGGGCTCCGCGTGCGTGCAGAGACGCCAGCGCCGCCAGGTAGGGGGAGGTGAACCGCTCGTCGTCGACCAGGTCCCCGAACAGGTCGCGGTCGGCGAGGAAGGCCAGCGGGTCCTCCCGCTGGCGGCGGGCGTTCGCCATGAGCGAGTCCCGCCGGCGGTCGGCGATCTCGATCGGCCGGCCCTCTTCGTCGACTCCCTCGCAGTACCGGGCCCAGCTGGCGACGACCGCGGCCGACCGGCGGATCTCACCCTCAGTCGCCAGGTTCTCCCTGATCACCGGGAGCAACCACTTCGGGATCCGCTCGGATCCGTCGAAGGCCAGGCGCGCCAACGTGTCGCGGATGGCCGGGTTCGAGAAGCGCGCGATGAGGTTCTCGCGGTACTCCCTCAGGTCGATCCCCGGCACCGGCCGGAGGGTCGGCGTCGCCTCCTCCTCCATGTAGCCGAGCAGGAACCGCTGGAAGAGCGGGTCCTGGGCCGCCTCGTGGACCAGCCGGTATCCCGCGAGGTAGCCGAAGTAGGCCAGCGCCTGGTGGCTGGCGTTGAGCAGCCGCAGCTTCATCAACTCGTACGGCTCGACGTCCTCGACCACCTGCACGCCGGCGTCCTCCAGGGGCGGCCGGCCGAGGCTGAACCGGTCCTCCAGCACCCACTGCGTGAAGGGCTCGCACACCACCGGCCAGCCGTCGTCGATGCCGAACCGCTGACGGACCTCTTCCCGGTCCTCGTCCGTGGTCGCGGGGGTGATCCGGTCGACCATCGAGTTGGGGAAGGGCACCTCTTGTTCCATCCAGGAGCCGAGCTCCGGGTCCCGCAGGCCGGCGAAGGCGGTGAAGCTGCGCCGTGCGACGTCCCCGTTGCCCTGGATGTTGTCGCACGACACGACGGTGAACGGCGGCAGGCCGCGCTGCCGCCGCCGGACCAGGGCCTCGGTGACCAGCCCGAACGCCGTCCTGGGCACCGCCCCCGGTTGAAGGTCGGCCACGACATCGGCGGCGGTTGCGTCGAACTGCCCGGTCACGGGAGAGACGTTGTAGCCGCCTTCCGTCACCGTCAGCGACACGATCCGCGTCGCCTCGTCCGCCATCTTCTCGATGACCGCCTCCGGGTCGTCCGGCGCGAGCAGGTACTCCACGATCGCCCCCACGACCCGGGGCTCGAGCGTCCCGTCGGGATGCTTCACCACGAGCGTGTAGAGACAGTCCTGGGCCGCCATCACCTCCGCCATCCCGCGGTCGGACGGCAGGACGCCGACGCCACAGATGCCCCAGTCCTGCCCCTTTCCCTGCTCCAGGAGACGGTCGACGTACATGGCCTGATGCGATCGGTGGAAGCCACCCACCCCGATGTGCACGATCCCCGTCCGCACCGCACCCCGGTCATATGCCGGGGTCGACACCGATGCGCTGAGCGAGGACAGGGTCTTCTGGTTGAGGGGCTGCATGTCGTCCTCCGCAGGGTCGACGGTGTCCGAGGCCACCCGGTCACCGTGTCGGGCTTGCCGGCTCGTGCTCCGTCAGGGGTGCCACGTCGGCGAAGGACCGCTGCCTCGCCACGGTGAGGTCACGCGCCTCCGCGTAGCGGTCGCGGACGGCCCGGACGACGTCGCCGTCGTAGGTCTGCACCCCCGCACGACTCCACCCCGGTGGCTCCGGCTCCCCGCTCAGCGTCCACGCGGCCTGCCGGGCGGCCCCATCGGCGACGTACTCCCCCGCTGGCGGCACCCGCACCGGGTGCCCCAGCACGGTCGGTGCGATCTGCCGGACGGCCGCGGAACGGGCGCCGCCCCCGATGAGGACCACCCGATCGACCCGCGCACCGGACGCGACGAGCGCGTCGAGGCCGTCGGCCAGACCGCACAGCAGTCCCTCGACGGCGGCACGCGCCAGGTGCGCGGCGGTCGAGTTCGCCAGCCGGAGCCCGTGCACGGCGCCCGTGGACTCCGGCCGGTCCGGGGTTCGTTCGCCCTCCAGATAGGGGATGACGACGAGCCCGTCGGCGCCCGGCGGGGCCGACAGTGCGAGCCTGGACAGTTCCTCGTGGTCGACCCCCAGCATTCCGGCGACGGCGTCGAGCACACGGGCCGCATTGAGCGTCGCGATCAGCGGTAGGAACCGGCCGGTGGCATCGGCGAAGCCCGCCACCGCGCCGGTCGGGTCGGCGGAGGGCACGTCGGTCACCAGACTGACCACTCCGGACGTGCCGATGGACACGACCGCGTCACCGGGGCGGGCGTCGAGGCCGAGGGCGGCGGCTGCGTTGTCCCCGGTGCCCGGACCGAGCACGGCGCCCTCGGCCATGGTGCCAGCCGACGTGGACGGGCCCAGGACCCGTGGGACGACTGCTGCGTGCCCCAGGGCGCGCTCGAGGAGGTCGCCCCGATAGCTGCCGGTTCCGGGTGACCAGTAGCCGGTTCCGCTGGCGTCCCCACGATCGGTCCGGAGCCCCTCGAGGCTCGGGTCCGTGCCGAGCCGCCAGGTCAGCCAGTCGTGTGGCAGGCACACTGCCGCGGTGGCGGCCGCCGATGCCGGCTCGTGCTCCGCCAGCCAGCGCAGCTTGGTCACGGTGAAGGATGCAACCGGGACGGAGCCCACTGCCTCCGCCCATGCCCGGCGGCCCGCCTCGCCGGCCCCCAATTCGGCGATCAGATCCCGTGCGGCGCCGGCGGACCGGGTGTCGTTCCACAGCAGCGCCGGGCGGACCACCCGGCCGGCGTCGTCGAGGGTCACCATCCCGTGCTGCTGCGCCCCTACCGCGACCGCCGCCACGTCGCTGAGCCCACCGGCCTCGTCCACCGCTGCCTGCAACGCCGTCCACCAGGCCTCCGGATGCACCTCGGTGCCCTCCGGGTGCCCGGCTCGTCCCTGCCGGACCAACGCGCCGGTCTGCGCGTTCCGGATGACGACCTTGCAGGACTGTGTCGACGAATCGACACCGGCGACCAGGACATCCAAGGTGCTGACCCACTCCCTCCACCCAGTCGGTCTGGGATCCCCGCCCACACTTCACTGCGTTCCCCGCGAAGGGCCGGTCGGGGTCAGGTCGGCAGGCGCCGCCCCGTCGTCGCCGAGAAGACGTGTTCCCTGCCGGGCTGGATCCGCAGCTGTACCTGGTCTCCCTTGGCCGGCGGACGGCCGGGGTCGACCCGGGCGATGATTCCGCCGCTCGCGGTCGAGGTGCCCTCCGGCAGCTCCGGCAGCGTCCCGTGCAGGAACGCGTCGGAACCGAGTTCCTCCACGACGCCCACGTCCACGGGAAACGCCCCCTCGTCGTTCTTCGAGACGAGGTCCAGGGACTCCGGGCGGAAGCCCACGATGACCCGATCGGCGCCCTCGGCTTCCAGCGCGCTGGAAGCCGCACGGGTCAGCGCCATGCGCGCCCTCCCGAGGACGGCGTTCCCGTTCTCGATACGGAACTCGGCGATGTTCATGCCGGGCGAGCCGATGAAACCGGCGACGAAGACATTGGTGGGCTCCTGGTAGAGCCGCAGCGGGGTGTCGCACTGTTCGAGGACCCCGTCCCGGAGGACCGCGACCCGGTCGCCCATCGTCATCGCCTCGACCTGGTCGTGGGTGACGTAGACCGTCGTCGTACCCAGCCGTCGTTGCAGCGCGGCGATCTGGGTGCGGGTCTGCACCCGCAGCTTGGCATCGAGGTTGGACAGCGGCTCATCCATGAGGAACACCTGTGGGGAGCGGACGATGGCCCGGCCCATGGCCACCCGCTGGCGCTGACCCCCGGAGAGCGCCTTCGGCTTGCGGTCGAGATACGGCTCCAGGTCCAGGATCTTGGCCGCCTCGGCGACGCGGGCCGAGATCTCGTCCTTGCTCTTCCCGGCGATCTTCAGCGCGAAGCCCATGTTCTGCCCGACGGTCATGTGCGGGTAGAGCGCGTAGCTCTGGAACACCATGGCGATGTCGCGGTCCTTGGGCGCCAGGTTCGTGACAGTGCGGTCCCCGATGAGGATCTCGCCCTCGTCGACGTCCTCCAGGCCGGCGAGCATCCGGAGACCGGTCGACTTGCCGCTGCCCGACGGCCCGACCAGGACGAGGAACTCCCCGTCGTCGATCTTCAGGTCCAGAGCGTCGACCGCGGGTCGTTCGGTGCCCGGGTAGAAGCGGCTCGCCTTGTCGTAGGTGACGGTGGCCATCGGAGGTCTCCTTGATCGAGCGAGCTGAACGGAACGGGGTCAGGTCTGGGGACGGATGACTGCCTTGACCGACTGCGGGTCGCGCCTGCCGGCCACCAGCGCCTCCTCGGTCTGATCGAGCCGGTAGGTGCCGGTGACCAGGCGGTCGAGATCGATCCGTCCCGAGGCGACGAGTGCGATGGCCACGGGCCAGGTGTTGGCGTAGCGGAAGGTGCCCATGAGCTCGAGCTCGTGCTCCTGCACCACGGACAGCGGCAGGGCGACCTCGTCGCTCCCCATGCCGACGAGCACCGCTCGCCCGGCACGGTCCAGCGCGCGGATGGCCTCGGCGATCACCGGGGCGTATCCCGAGCACTCCAGGAGCACCTGGGGCGGCCTCGGGAGGTCGGAGAGCCGGCTCTCGCGGGCGTCGAGGACCTCCGTGGCGCCCAGTTCCTTCGCCAGCGCCAGCCGGGCGGGGTTGACGTCGGACACGGCGACCTCGGTCGCCCCGAAGGCGAGCGCCGCCTGGACGCTGACCAACCCGATCGGTCCGGCCCCGGTGACGAGGACGCGGTCGCCGGCGCTGACCCGAGCCTTCCGGCACGCCCACAGCCCGACCGAGAGAGGCTCCAGCAGGGCCGCGGCGTCGTCGCTGATGACCTCCGGCACCGGGTGGGCGAACGCCTCGTGCACGACGACGTACTCGGCCAGCGCACCGTCGATCGGTGGCGTGGCGAAGAACCGCA
This sequence comes from Blastococcus sp., assembly GCA_025465355.1. Lineage (GTDB taxonomy): Bacteria > Actinomycetota > Actinomycetes > Mycobacteriales > Geodermatophilaceae > Blastococcus_B. The sequence continues at coordinate 14,310 of JAODNN010000024.1, forward strand.
TGTCGGGGCAGAGGTTGTACCGCCCGGCCAGGCACTGCTCGCACGTCAGGTCGGGTACTCCCGGCTCGATGGCCACCCGCTGCCCGACGGTCAACCGGGTGACGTCGGGTCCCAGCTCCACGACCTCGCCCGAGCCCTCGTGGCCGAGCACGAGCGGCGCCTCGACGACGAACCGGCCGATGCGCCCGTGCTCGTAGTAGTGGGCGTCGGACCCGCACACCCCGACGGAGCGGACCCGGACGACGACCTGTGCCGGACCGGGCCGAGGAACCGGCCGCTCCTCGATGGCCACGTCTCCGGGTCCGCGCAGGACAGCGGCTCGCATGGCACCGGGCCGTGGGCTCACTTGACCGCGCCCAGGGAGAGCCCCTGGACCAGCTTGTCCTGGGCGGCGAAGCCCGCGATGAGCACGGGCAGCGACACCACGAGGGAGGCGGCGCAGACCTGTGCCAGGAACAGGCCCTGGCTGGTCACGAAGCCGGTCAGGTAGACCGGCGCGGTCTCCGCACGCGTCCCGGTCAGGACCCGGGCGAAGAGCAACTCGTTCCAGGAGAAGATGAAGCAGATCAGCGAGGTGGCCGCGATCCCGGGCAGGATGACCGGGGCGACGACCTGCCGCAGGGTCCGGACCAGCCCCGCGCCGTCCACCGACGCCGCCTCCAGGATCTCGACCGGCACCTCGGCGAGGAACGAGCGCATCATCCAGACGGCGATGGGCAGGTTCATCGAGGTGTAGAGCAGGGCGAGGAACCAGATGTTGTCCAGCAGCCCGCTGTACTGCGCGAACAGGTAGATGGGCAGCAGGCCGGCCACGACCGGCAGCATCTTCGTGGACAGGAAGAAGAACATGACGTCGGTCCACTTGCGGACCGGCCGGATGGAGAGCGCGTAGGCGGCGGGGATCGCCAGCAGCAGCACCACGACGGTCGACAGCACAGCCGCCGTCAGCGAGTTGAGCAGCGACGGCCACGGGCTGGCGCCGCCACCCGCGCCGAAGAACTCGCGGTAACCCTGCAGGGTCAGCGGTGCGAACACCTTCGGCGGGTTCGACGCCGCGTCCGGTTCGCTGTGGAAGGACGTGAGCAGCATCCAGACCACCGGCACCACGAAGAGCAACCCGATGAGCCAGGCGACGAGCCCCAGGACGACTCCGCCGCGCTGCCTGCGGTGCCGCCGGGGGGCGCCCTCGCGGGTGCGGGTCGCGGGAACGGGCGCGACGTCGGTGACGGCGCTCATCGGCCTGCCTCCTGCCGGAACAGCGTCGACACGGTGCGCAGCGCCAGGGTGGCGATGAGGATCGTGCCGATCAGGGTGATGACGCCCGCCGCGGAGGCCCGGCCGTAGTCGTGGGCCAGGTAGAAGGTCTGGTAGATGATGTAGGGCAGGTTCGCGGTGCCCAGCCCGCCGGACGTGATGACGAAGACCGGGTCGAAGGTCTGCACGATGTAGATCGCCCCCAGCAGACCGCCCAGTTCCAGGTACTGGCGCAGATGCGGGAAGGTCATGTAGCGGAAGATCTGCCAGCTGCCGGCACCGTCGATGCGTGCCGCCTCGATCACGTCGAGCGGCCGGCTCTGCAGACCCGCCAGCAGGATCAGCATCATGAACGGGGTCCACTGCCAGATGAGGGTCATCTCGATCGCCCCCAACGGAAAGGCCGAGATCCAGTCCGGCTGCGGTGGGCTGCTCGAGCCGAACAGACTCCAGATCCACTTCAGGACCCCGTTGATCAGGCCGTACTCGGGATTGAAGATGGCGTGCTTCCACACCAGAGCGGCAGCTACCGGGACGACGAGGAAAGGCGCGATCATCATCGTGCGCACCGCGCCGCGCCCGAGGAACTTCCGGTCGAGCAGGAGCGCGATCGCCATGCCGAGCACGAGGCTCACCAGAACGACGACCACGGTGAGCTCGATGGTGACGACGATCGCGTTGCGGGTGTTGACGTCCGTGAGCACCCGCGCGTAGTTGTCCAGCCCGGCGAACCCGCGCGCGTGCGGGTAGTACGCGTTCCAGTTCATGAACGAAATGACCAGGGTGGCCACGAACGGCAGCTGGGTCACCACGATCATGAAGACCAGGGCCGGCAGCAGGGGTGCCCTGCGTGCCCAGTCGGCCGAGCGCCGCAGCCCGGGGCGGGGCCGGGCCGGGGGCGCTCCCCGTTCGGCGCCTGGGCGTTCGAGGGTGACACTCATGCCGCTGCCTCCTTCGCTGGCTCCTGCCGGCGCGGCGGTCGCCGCTCCCCGCGGACCAGGGTCCGGTTGCCGACGGCGGGGGGCGGCCTCACCCGGACGCCTTCCCGGACCGGTAGAACGCGGCCACGTCGTCGGCGAGCTTCTGCCCCCGGTTGAGGGCATCGTCCACGCTCGTCCGCCCGGCGATCGCGGAGCTGATCTCCTGGGACACCTGCGTACCGAGGTCCGGGAACTCGGGGATGTCGACGAACTGGATCCCCAGGGCCGGCCGCGGCTGGACTCCCGGATTGAGCGGGTCGGCGCTGCTGATCGCGTGGAGGGTGGGCTGAGCGAACGCCGACGCCTGCTTCAGGTACTCCGGGTTGGAGTAGGTCGACGCGCGCTTGCCGGCCGGCACCCGGGACCAGCCCACCTGGGAACCGACGAGGTTCTCGTACTGCTTGCTGGAGGCCCAGGAGATGAACTTCCAGGCGTTGTCCTTCTTCGTGCTCGCCTGCTGGATGGCCCACGCCCAGGTGTAGAGCCACCCGGAGTGCGGCGTCTGGACCACCGGCGCGGCGACGTAGCCGATCTTGCCCTTGACCGGGGAGTCGGCCGCCTCGAGCGACCCGGCGGCGGAGGTGGCGTCGTACCACATGGCGACGTTGCCCTGCTCCAGGTCGTTGAGGCACTCGGTGAACCCGGCCTGAGGCGCTCCGGATTCTCCGTGCGCGCGGACGAGGCCGACATAGAAATCGGTCGCCTTGCGGAAGCCCTCGCCGTTGACCTGGGCCTGCCAGTCCTTGGTGAACCAGGTGCCGCCGAACGTGTTCACGACCGTGGTCATCGGGGCTATGACCTGACCCCATCCCGGCTGACCCCGCAGGCAGATCCCGTGCATCCCTGGCCGGGTGCCGTCCACCTTGGCCGCAATGTCGGCGACCTGCGGCCAGGTCGGGGTCGCCGGCATGGTGATGCCCGCGTTCGCCAGCACGTCCTTGCGGTACATCAGGAAGGAGGACTCGCCGTAGAAGGGCTCGCCGTAGAGCTTCCCGTCCTGCCCTGACAGGGAGGTCGTCATGGGCTTGAGGATGTCCGCCTGGTCGAAGGAGGGATCGGCTGCCACGTGGCTGTCCAGCGGCGCGACCCACCCGCTCCGGGCGTAGATGGGGACCTCGAAGTTGCTGAGGGAGGCGACGTCGTACTGACCCGCCTGGCTGGAGAACTCCTGGCTGATCTTGTCCCGGACGTCGTTCTCGGGAAGGACGGTGAAGTTCACCGAGATTCCGGTGTCCTTCGTGAAGTTCGTGGCGGTGAGCTTCTGCAGGTCGATCATCTGCGGGTTGTTGACCATCAGCACGTTGATGCTGTTCGCCCCACCGCCGCCTCCGGGACCGCCGCCCCACCCGGCGCAACCGGTGACCGCGAGGGTCGCGACGATCATCGGCGCGAGGCCGGCGCCGTGTCGCATGCATCTAGGCACAGGTAGGTCCTTTCATCGCTGCGCCGACCGCTCTCGTCCACACGAGCCGGAGCCCTGGCTGACGCCGGCGAGCCGCGCGAGAGGGGCACCACGGGCCGCGGGAGCCCCACTCACCGTCGCGACGTCGTGGTCTGCGGGCGTCGCCTTCATCGATGAGCCCCCCACCGCGCTAGCTGCTCATATGAGCAGCCTTGATGCCAGGTGTGAAATAAGTCTCGATCCCGACCTACACTCGCGTCAAGCGGATGTCTCACGGGGGGCGCCCGACGCTCAGACGAGCAGGAGGGTCGATGACGGGCGGACTCATCGGGCCGGCGCAGGCCGTGCTCATGGCATCCATCGCGCGCCGCCACTACCTCCACGGGAGGTCCAAGGTCGAGCTCGCCCGGGAGTTCGGCCTGAGCCGCTTCAAGGTGGCTCGGCTCATCGACGAGGCACGAGACAGCGGGCTGGTCCGCATCGAGATCAGTCACCACGGCGAGATCGACGTCGACCTGTCGGCACGACTCGCGGAGCGGTTCCAGTTGGTGCACGCGATCGTCGTCGACACTCCCGAAGACGACGCGGCCTCGCTCCGCGACCATCTCGGGCGAGCAGCAGCTCAGCTGCTCGGCGAGGTCATCACCTCCAAGGACGTGCTCGGTCTCGCGTGGGCGCGCGCAGTGAGCGCGATGGTTCGGGCCCTCCGCCCGTTGCCAGGCACACCGGTCGTCCAACTCACGGGCGCGCTCGCGCTCCCGGACGGGCGCGACACCTCGGTCGACGTCGTCCGGAACGTGGCCGGCGCCTCGGGCGGGGCGGCCCACCTCTTCTACGCACCGTTCACCGTCCCCGACGCCGCGACAGCCCGCGCGCTCCGCCAGCAGCCGGAGGTGGCGCGGGCCTTCGACCAACTGCCGTCGGTCACCAGAGCGGTGGCCGGAATCGGGTTGTGGGAGCCCGGCCAGTCAACCCTGTACGACGCTTCGTCGGAGTTCGACCGCCAGGAGCTGCGCCGGCTCGGCGTCTGTGCCGACATCTCCGGTGTCTTCCTGGACGCCGACGGGAAACCGGTCAGAACCGAACTCGCCGAGCGCACGATCGGGATCAACCACGAGCAGATGCAGGCGATCCCCGAGGTCATCGCCATCCCCTACGGCGTGGCCAGGGCCCCGGCCGTCCGTGCCGCCGTCCGCAGCGGCCTCATCGGCGGTCTCGTGACTCATACCGCTCTCGCGGAACTGCTGCTCGACGACGAATGAGGCCCTCCGCGAGGACCAGTGGTGGCGCCGGAGGAAACCCTTGCTCCCCGCCCGGACCGCGCTACGGTGACCGGGTGCGGTGACCTACGTCACGCCCTGGGGGCACGATGTCGACGACGACGACGACCACCACGCCACGTCCGGCCGGGCAGCGGCCCCGTTCGGTCGAGCCGGCGCCGCAGACCGAGACCGAGGCGCTGTCCACGGTCGAGGGCGCCGAGTCGCCAGGAGTTCCTTCCCCCCGCGGAATGGCCCGCGCCCTGCTCGCCACGTTCGGTCGCCCCGTACCGGTTGTTCGGGAGACGGCTCGCCTCGGGCGCGACGCGATCCGCGTCCTGCGCGGCACGGACGAGATCGCTCCCGCACCCCGGGACAAGCGGTTCGCGGACCCGGCGTGGGCGACACATCCGGGCTACCGCCGTCTGGCCCAGTCCTATCTGGCGGTCACCGGTGCCCTGGACCGCCTCGTCGCCGACTACGAGGCCGGCGGGGCGGACTGGCGCGAGGTGGAGCAGGCGCGATTCGTCGTCAACGCCCTGACGAGCGCGATGGCCCCGACGAACACGCTCCTCGGCAACCCGGCCGCTCTGAAACGCGCCTTCGACACCGCCGGACGCAGCGTCGTCCGTGGGGTGGGGCACATGCTCCACGACCTCCGGCGCAACGGCGGTCTGCCCACTCAGGTGGATCGCAGCGCCTTCACCGTGGGCGAGGACCTCGGGATCACGCCGGGCTCCGTGGTGTACCGCGACCCGGTCATCGAGGTGATCCAGTACGCGCCGTCCACTGCCCAGGTACGGCAGCGGCCGCTGGTGATCGTGCCGCCGCCGATCGGCCGCTTCTACTTCCTCGATCTGCGGCCGGGGCGCAGCTTCGTCGAGTACGCGGTGAGTCAGGGCCTGCAGGTCTTCATGGTCAGCTGGCGGAACCCGACCAAGAAGCAGTCGGACTGGGATCTCGACACCTATGCCGGCGCCGTCCTCGACGCGGTCGACGTCGCGCGGGAGGTCACCGGCTCACCCGACGTCACGACCATGGGCTTCTGCGCCGGAGGCCAGATCATGACGACGGCCCTCAACCACCTGGCCGCCACCGCCGACGACCGCGTGCACGCCGCCGGCTACGCCGTGACGCTGCTCGACTTCGCCAGCCGGGCGCCGCTCGGCGCCTTCTCCGGCCCGCGGCTCCTCGAGATCGCGCGCCGGAACTCCCGCCGCAAGGGCGTGATCAGTGCGCGCGAGATGGGCTCGGTGTTCACCTGGATGCGCCCCGACGACCTGATCTTCAACTACCTGGTCAGCGAATGGCTCATGGGCGAGGACCCTCCGGCCTTCGACATCCTCGCGTGGAACGCCGACGGCACGAACCTGCCCGCCAGGCTGCACGAACAGTTCCTGGAGATCTTCGGCGAGAACGCCCTGGCCCGTGCCGGGGCGCTGCGCGTGCTCGGGACGCCGATCCACCTCGGCCGGATCACCGTGCCGACGTTCGTCACGGGTGCCCTCACCGACCACCTCACCCCATGGGACGGCTGCTACCGGACGACGCAGCTGCTCTCCGGGGAGACCACCTTCGTGCTCAGCTCCAGCGGGCACATCCAGAGCCTGGTCAACCCGCCCGGCAATCCGAAGGCGCACTACTGGACCGGCGGCGCGCCGGGGCCGGACGCGCAGGCCTGGCGCGCAGCGGCCGAGCGGCACACCGGCAGTTGGTGGGAGCCGTGGGCGGAGTGGGCCCTCGAGCATTCCGGGGACGAGGTTCCCGCGCCGACGGCGACCGGCAGCACCGGGCACCCGCCACTGGACGCGGCCCCGGGGTCCTACGTCCGGGAGCGCGACTGACGCGCGCTCACTCCGTGCTCGGGACGCGGTCGGAGAGCCGTCGTAACTCCTCCAGCATCACGCCCGGGTACTGCAGCGGCAGGAAGTGCGTGCCGGCCACCTCACGCAGCCGCGCGCCCGGCACGGCCCGCGCCGCGGCCCGGACGTCAGCGACGTCGACGAGGGAGTCGTAGCGCCCCGCCACGAACGTGACCGGGCAGCGCACCCTCGAGACGTCGAGCGGTCGGTGCTCGCCGACCGCGACGGCGAGGTGCCGGTACCAGCGCCAGTCGTGGCGCGAGAACTCCTCCAGCACGGCTCGCAGCGCACCCGGATGGGCGGCCTCCTGCAGTGGCCCGCGCACCGCCGCCGGAACGAGCAGGTCGTACCAGGGCGGCAGGCTCGCCACGAGGACGGGCAACAGCGGTCCGACCAGCGGCAGCAGGTGGCTGCTGAACCGGCCCACCCGGGGGCGCACCGCCCGCGGCACGCGGTAGGGGGCGAACAGCGCGTCGAAGCTGCCCCCGGGGACACCGGCGACGGCGAGGACGGCGCGCACGCGGGCGGCTTGCTCCAGGGCCAACTCGAACGCGACGTTGACCCCCAGCGACCAGCCGATCACCACCGCCGAGGGGAGCTCGAAGGCGTCGAGGACAGCACGGGCGTCGGCCACGTGGTCCTCGACCCGCACCCGGCTGCGGTCCGTGGGCCGCGCGGAGCCGCCGAGCCCCCGGTGAGCCCACGTCACCACGCGGAAGCCACTGTCCGGGGCCACAACCCGCGGCCAGGCCGCGGGCGGCGCCCCCAGCCCGTTGCACAGCAGGACCGGTGTGCCGGTGCCGTCGTTGCTCCAGGCCCGCAGCCTGGTTCCGTCCGCTGCGCGAACCGTCCGGGTGCTCAGGCGAATGCCTGCCGCATCTCCTCCGATGCGGGCACCCCGTACACGTGAGCGCCGGGTTCCACCGCCTCGCGGGAGGGCCCGACCGGCTGCTCGACGGCAACAACCGCCGGGTCGAGGCGCATCACCGCGTAACCGGCGACCGCGCCCGCGCCGAACCCCGGCGCAAAGATGCGCAGCGGCTCGGTGACGACGCCGTCCCGGACGGCGTCGTGCATGGCCAGCGGGATGCTGGCGGACGACGCATTGCCCACCTGCTCGATGTTGAAGTAGAGCTGGTCGGGACTCAGCCCCGCCCGCTGGGCCAGCTGCACCACCATCGTCTTGTTGGCCTGGTGCGGCACGATCAGGTCGATGCTGTCCAGCAGCGTGCCCGCGCCGCCGTCCGGGTTCGGCAGGTCCCTCAGCTCGTCGATCATCTGCGCCAGGTAACGCCCGGCGAGTGCCTTCACCTGCGGCCCGAAGACGGTGATGTTGTTGTCGAACTCCGGGTTCGGCCAGAGGATCGAGTTGACCTCGCTCGCCGGGCCGCTGGCGTAGGTCTGCATGTACGAGAAGTCGCGGGGGTCACCCTCGGCCGCGACGCCCACGACCATCGCGGCCGCGCCGTCCCCGAAGATCATCCGCGACGTGCGGACGTTGCCGATCTTGTCCGAGAACTTCTCGGCGCAGACCACCAGCACCGGCCGCTCGACCTCCTGGAGCAGCCGGGTGGCCTCCGCGAGGCCGTAGGGCATGCCGGCGCAGGCGGCGATGATGTCGTACGCCGCGTGGGTCTGGTAGATGCCGAGCTGCCCGCAGAGGTAGGTGGCCAGCGACGGGATCAGTCGCGAGCTCGTGCAGGTGCAGACCAGGACTGCGCCGATCTCCTCCGGCTCCCGCCCCGCCTTGGCCAGGGCCGCCTCGGCTGCCCGCAGCGCCAGGTCCTCCAGGCTGATCGAGCTGTACCGGCGCTGCTCGATCCCGGTCTTCTCGCGGATCTCGTCGGCGCCCATCGGCGACCAGTTGTAGGCGGAGTTGCGGATCAGGTCCTCGTTCGTGCACACCTGGTCGCCGTGCACCGCGGCCAGCGACTCCAGATGCGGCTGGACGGCGAACCGCCCGATGTCGATCGCCGGGAAGGGCCGCACCGGCGGCCGGGACTCCCGGGGCGGTGTGACGGCCCGGTTCGGGAGGTCGCCGCGCAGCCGGCGCAGGAAGCCCCGCACCTCCTTGTCCCGCGGGTGGAAGGCGACCACGTAGTCGTCGTCCTTCAGGTCCCCGGCCTCGGCCAGCTCGACCTGCGACCGCTCCCACGGGTACTGGTTGTGCAGCACCATGGCCCAGCGGTGCAGCGCCTCGAGCTCGGGCACGTCCTCGTCGACATCGAGGATGTCGGCATAGTCGTACACCGGGTAGTCGGGGTCGTAGTGCGGCAGCCGGAAGGTGAGGTTGCCGGGCCCGTCCAGGAACTCGGCGACCGTTGGCTTCACGGCCGGCAGCGTGGACGCGTGGTGCTTGCGGTTGGCGAACACGTCGAACAGGACCTCGAAGATCCGGTCCTCGACGGCCGCGTCCCAGCGGGCCGGCAGCGACGGGTAGGCCTCCCCGACTGCGGCCACCTTGGTCCCGCCGTCCTCCCAGGGCTCCAGGACCGGCAGGAAGACGTCGGTGCGGTTGCGCGGCACGTCCGCCCAGCGGGTCGGCCGCTTCTCGTACATGGTGATGGAGAACCGGTTGGCCCAGAACAGGTTCAGCGCCAGGTCGCGCATCAGGGCGTAGCGACTGTCGTAGGCGCCGGTGCGCACCTTCTCCAGGATGTCCGTACCGCTCGGCGCCTTGGTCTCGAAGTCACGCCGGATGACCTCGTCGAGCTGCTCCAGCGTCTCCAGGGTCGAGAAGTCCAGCTCCGGGATGATGTTGGACGGGAAGACCATGCGACCGTGCCGGTTCAGGACGAAGGCGTCCATGCCACTCTCCTCGGGTTCTCGACTGCTGGAACGGGGTCAGGTCCGGCCGACGCGCTCCATCCCCCGCTCCACTGCCTCGACGAGGCGGGGACGGAGTTCGGCGGCAGGGATGATGGCGTGCACCGAGCCGACCCGGCGGGCGCGTTCGATGTCGTGGACCGCCTCGAACTCGGCGGCGACCTCCCCGAGCTTCTCCGACCGCACCGAGGCGCGGACGGTGGCCAGCTCGGCACGGAGGTGTGCCTGCTCCACCGCGTCGGCCACCCCGAGAGCCGCCTCCAGGTCTCGCACCCGCGGATCGGCCGCCGTGCGCTTGTCGACCTCGCGGGTGAAGACGACCGCCGCGGCGGGGGCCCCACCGAGGACGGAGGCATAGGACCCCTGGACCGCGAGCACCTCCATGTTGTCGTTGAGGACGCCGGAGAACACGACGAAGGCGCCGCCGTGGTAGCGGGAGACCACGCAGAAGACGATCGGGCCGTCGAAATTCACGATCGCGCGGCCGATCTCGGCGCCGTACTCCAGTTGCAGATTCCGCAGGGAGTCGGGCGAGCCGTCGAACCCGGAAAGGTTGGCCAGCACCACGAGGGGCCGGTTGCCGCTGGCCGCGTTGATGGCGCGCGCGGTCTTCTTCGACGACCGCGGGAAGAGCGTCCCCGCGGTCCACTGGTCCGGCCCGTCGGCCGGGTAACTCCCCCGCCGGGGCATCGGGTGCGACTCCACGCCCAGGACCGTGACCGGATGTCCCCCGAGATGGGCGTCGAAGACGACGGACGTCTCGGCCTCGGCCATCCCGGCCCACCGTTCCAGGACGGGGTGGTCGAGGTCGGTGACCGCGCGCATGACCGTCCGGATGTCGAACGCCTTCTTGCGCTCCGGGTTGGCGGTGGCGGAGAAGATGTCGCCGACGCTGGTGAAGTCCCCGACGCCGGAGGGGTGCGGGAACTCGCGGACGTCCCGATCGCGCGGGTCCTGCGTGGGCGCGGGGCGGGCCCACCGTTCGCCGGGTGCGCGGTAGGTGTGCTCGTAGTGCCGGAACAGAAGGTCGACGCCGGCCGTCAGGTTCGGCACCCAGTACTGGGCCTGGCCGTTGGGGCCCATGATGCGGTCGTATCCGCCGATCCCGAAGTTGTCCTCGGCCGAGACCCCACCGGAGTAGTCCAGGGACTGCTTGCCGGTGAGCACCATGGCGCTGTCCGGCGTCATCACGAGGATGCCCTTGGTGTGCATGAGCATCGTCGCCTCGGCGTTCCAGTACGGCTGCGCGCCCACGTTGATCCCGGCCACGATGACGTTGATCTCGCCCCCGGCCTGGGTGAAGGTGATGATCCGGCGCAGCGCCCGGGAAACCCAGTCCATGTTCTCCGTGCCGCTGTCCATCGAGATGCGGGCGCCGGAGGACAGGGCGAACCACTCGACCGGGATCCCGCGGGCCTCGGCCAGGTCGAGGGCGGCGATGATCCGGGCGCACTCGGGCTCGGCGACGGTGCCGAGGGCCTTCGTGGGGTCGCCGAAGAGTGCCACCCGCTGCATGCCCTCCGGGTGGCGCTGCATGGGAGTGCTGACCAGCCCGACGACGAGCCCCGCCCGATTGCGGCCGGGCGGCCGATCGACCGGCACCAGCCGACCCTGCTCGTCCAGGTCGTGCTCGACGAAGGTTCCGTCGGGGCCGGCCAGCACGGGTACGAGCTCGTACGGGTAGACGGTGCCGCGGGCGCGCGAGCTCAGCACCTTCTCGGTGTACTCGTCGAGGGGCCGCATCGGCTCGGTCGGCCGGTCGGTCACCCGCATGCGCACGCCCGCCCCGGGCCGGTAGGAGAAGCGCAGCGCCACGTCACGGGGGGCGACGCCCGGCTCCTCCTGGAGGCGCGCCAGCAGGACGATCTGGTCCAGGCCGGCGCCCACGGTCAGCGGAGCCGAGGTCTCGGCGAACGTCGCCACCTCCGACAGGGGCACCTCGATCGACGGCCAGGCGTACAGGTAGACCCGGTTGTGCTCCAGCGGCCGTCGCGAGCGCCGTAGGGACTGCGCCCGGCGGAGCCCGTCGAGGCAGGCGGTCAGCTGGCGCTCCACCGTCGGGAAGCCGAGGATCCTGCCGGTGTCGTCGCGCAGCGGGGTCAGGTCGCGCACCTCCGCCATGGCGATGAACCGCTCGTCGGCAGGATTGTCCTTCGCCGTCACGTGGAAGAGATAGGTGTCCTCCGGTGACTCGACGCGGCGACCGTCGAAGTTCTTGAGCCGCCACAGGTTCAGCCGCTGCGCCGTCAGTGGGTGCAGTCCCCGGATCAGCCGGTCCTCGACCAGACCCGAGCCATCCGGTGCGGGCCGGAGGGTGACCGCCTCCGCGTCTCCGTCGGGGGTGCAGACGGTCACCGTCATCCGCCGGGCGGCCGAGAGCGGCGCGACCCCGACGAGATGCTCGCGCAGCTCCCCCACCATCGCGTCGGAGTCCGACGGGCGGTCGGGCCAGGACAGGTAGACGTCCACGAGAAGGCTCGACGGGTCGGAGACGTCCGCGACCGATCCCGCCAGCGAGAAGAGGGCGCCCGGCAGGTCCTTCATCCCGACCATCAGGGCGACCAGGTGCAGCCGGCGCCCGTTCAGCTCGTAGGTGGCGGATACGCAGGTGTGGCCGCCCAGCAGGAAGGATCGGACATCCTCCAGGTTGCGGCTGCGGTAGTAGCGGCGGGTGAGGACCTCCAGGAGGGGGTCCGGCTCGGGCGTGGGGCGGTCGATGCGCTGCGCCAGCAGCCGGATCAGCGGCTCCGGACTTGCGACCAGCGCCTCGATCTTCTCCACGGTCGTGGTGGTGTCGCCCCGAGCACCGGCGGCCGTCAGCTCGGTCAGCAGCGCTTCCGCCTCGTGCTGCACGCGCTGCCGGGCCCCCCGGACGACGGGTTCCTCGAACCAGCGGTAGCGAACGGCGCGCGCCAGGTCGCCCACGGACGGGTACCGGAGCTGGGTGGCGACGACGAGCCGGTCCAGCACCTCCCCGACCTCGGCCCGGGCCTGGCCGCTGGGCAGCCGTCCCGCCGTCAGCCAGCGGTTCAGCAGGGCATGCACGGCGGGCAGCTGGTCGGGGATGCGCTGCTGGGCGAGGAACAGCCGGTGGACAGCCCCCTCGAGATCGGGCGTCGGCTCGAGGTCGGGGACGTCGTAGTGCCGCAGGGCGCGGGACAGGCGGGCACGGAAGCTCTCCGGCAGTGCCTCGCGGTCGGCGTCCAGCGAGTGCAGGTAGGCGTGGAAGTACTCCCGTGGACTGTGTACCTGCTGATCGGCCTCCTCCTCGCTGGCCGGGCGATTGCGCGACAGCTCGACCAGGTCGGCGAACGTGGTGAGGACGTCGTACTCCGCGTGGAGGAGCTCCGAGTCGTCGGCAGGTAGTTCCTCACGGGTGCTGCGATATTCGGTGACGAGGCGCTGGGCGTATCCGCGGTCGAGGTCGTAACCGGTGATGAGCGCCTGAAGCGCCGCCAGCACCGACCGGGCCCGCTCCCGGGGGTCCAGCGGCCCGCGGTCGTGGTCGTGGTCGCCGGGAAGCTCGACCCGATCCCCGGACACCGCTTCCTCGTTCCCGCCGGTCGGGTCGATCCGGAGGAGCACCGCACCGCCGTCCACCTGGGCGTTCACCGCGGCGGCCACCTCGCGGACCCGGCCGGCGAACGGCGCCCGCACCGCCGTCTCCATCTTCATGCTCTCCAGGACGGCGACCGTCTGGCCGGCCTCCACCTCCTGCCCCACGGCGACGGGGATCGCCACCACGACCGCCGGCGCCGAGGCGCGGACCACGCCTCCCACGTCCCTGAGCACGCGATAGGAGACGCCGTCGACCTCGACCAGGTACGAGCCGGTGCCCGGCACTGCCACGACGGAGAAGCGGTCCTCCACCACGGTGAGCCGGCTCTCCAGCGGGCCGAGCCGGTCGATGTCGACGTCGACGTAGCGGCCGTCGAGCTGTACGCGGTACCGGTCCCGGCTCACCTTCGCGACCGACAGGCGGTACACCTGCCCCCGGTAGCCGAGCTCGAGCGTGCGTCCCACCTCGTGCGGCGCGCGTGGGCGGCCGCCGCGGGCGGAGGCGAGGAAGGCGGCCCGCTCCACGGCCTCCTCCGCGTCGGCGACGTCGATGGCCACCTGGACGAGAGCGACCCACGCACGCTGGACGGGCTGCTCGATGACGACGCCGGCGCGGTCGAGCCAGCCGGTGTCCGCGGTGCCGGCCACGACCTCGGGCCGGTCGAGCAGGCCGAGCAGAAAGGACTTGTTGGTCGTCCCGCCGCGGAGCACCACCGTGGTGTCGCGCAAGGCCACGCGCAGACGGGCGAGCGCTTCCGGTCGGTCGCTCCCCCAGGCGATGACCTTGGCGACCATCGAGTCGTACAGCGGTGAGATCTCGTCACCGACGGAGATGCCCGTGTCCACCCGCACTCCGGGACCGGTGGGCAGCCGCAGCAGCTCGACCCGGCCGGGTGCGGGGGCGAACCCCTGCTCGGGGTCCTCGGCGTTCAGTCGTGCCTCGACGGCGTGCCCGAACTCCTGCGGCGGAGCGCCGTCGAGTCGCCCTCCGGCGGCGACGTGCAACTGCAGCTTCACGAGGTCGAGGCCCGTGGTCTCCTCCGTGACCGGGTGCTCGACCTGCAGCCGAGTGTTGACCTCCAGGAAGGTGAAGAGCTTCTCGTCGGGCTGGTAGAGGAACTCGACGGTGCCGGCGCCCACGTACCCGGCGGCTTTGACCAGCGCCCGCGCCGACTCGCGCAGCGACATGTCCTGCTCAGGGCTCAGCGCGGGTGAGCGCGACTCCTCGATGAGCTTCTGGTTGCGCCGCTGCACCGAGCAGTCCCGCACGCCCGGCGCCCACACGGTGCCGTGCTGATCGGCCATGACCTGCACCTCGACGTGCCGGCCACCCTCGACCAGCCGCTCCATGAAGATCACCGGGTCGCCGAAGGTGCGCTCCGCCTCCGCCCTCGTGCGGGTGAGCGCCTCCTCGAGCTCGGCCTCGGAACGGACGATGCGGATGCCGCGCCCGCCACCCCCGCTCCTGGACTTCACGATCAGCGGGTAGCCGATCACGGCCGCGTGCCGCCGGCCGTCGTCCAGGCCCTCGACCGGACCCCCGCTCCAGGGTGCGACGGGCACCCCCGTCTGCTCGGCGAGCTGCTTCGCCTCGATCTTGGCGCCGAGGAGCCGCATCGCCTCGGGGGGCGGGCCGATGAAAGTGATGCCCAGGGAGGCGCACAGCTCGGCGAACGCCGGATCCTCCGCGACGAAGCCCCACCCGACCCAGGCGGCGTCGGCGCGGGCAACCCGCAAGGCCCGGGCGAGCTCCTCGTGATCCAGGTAGGGGCTGCCCGCACCGGTCTCCCGGAGCAGGACGGCGTCGTCGGCGGCGCGCACGAACGTCGCACGGCGCTCGGCCTCGGTGTACAGCGCAATGACGCGGATCCCCGAGCCGTGCTCCGCGTTCAGCTCACGGACGGCACGGATGAGCCGCATGGCGGGCTCACCTCGGTTCACGACGGCGATACGACTGAACACCCGTAGACCTCTCCCTGGTGAGTTCCGTCGACGGCGGAGGAATCCGTACTACCGGCTGCCTGCCCGCGTCACATGTCGGCGTCACATTGTCGGCGTCACATGTCAAGGCCGCCGTTGACGCCCCAGACCTGTCCGGTGATGTACGCGGAGGCGTCCGCGGACAGGAAATGGACGACGCGGGCGATCTCCTCCGGGTCACCGAGCCGCCCGAGCGGGATCTTGGCCCTGAGCCCGTCCAGGACCTTCTCCGGAACACTGTCCAGCATCTCCGTCGCGGTGTAGCCCGGGGTGACGGCGTTGACAGTGATCCCGATCCCGTCGGTGTTGCCGGCCCGCTGCAGCTGCATCGCGGCCTCCCGGGCGAGGGTCTTGGTCAGACCGAACAGCCCCGCCTTGGCCGAGGCGTAGTTGACCTGCCCGATGCCGCCGGTCTCGCCGATGACCGACGAGATCATCACGATGCGCCCGCTGCCGCGGTCGAGCATGTGCCGGAGCGCGGCCTGGGAGAGGTAGAAGGCGCCGGACAGGTTGACGTCGATGACCCGACGCCAGTCTTCGTCCGTCATCTTCAGCACGGTGCGGTCCGCAGTGATCCCCGCGTTGTTGACCAGGATGTCCAGCCGGCCGTGCTGTTCGATCACCTCGTCGACCGTCCGGCGGCAGTCGTCCGGGTCCGCGATGTCGCCGCGGTGGACGCTCATGTGACTCTCCGGATAGGCGCCGGCGAAGTCCTGAGCGAACATCTCAGCCCTCTCCTGGTTGCCGCTGTAGCCGGCAGCGACGTCGGCACCCTGCTTCCCGAGACTCCGGCAGATCGCGGCACCGATCCCGCGGGTGCCGCCGGTCACGAACGCCACCCGGCCGAGAAGCTTGTCACCGGCCCTGGCGCTGCGTGCCTGCGTCGCTGTCATCGCGTCCTCCTCGCCGACGGCGCCCTCGTGCCGCATGACGGCACCGGAAAGGCACCGCGTCACTAGGGCCGAGGTACGGACGAAGCATCGTCGGCGTCCGGAGGCCCCGTCAACGGCGTCGGCCGTGGCCCGACGAGATGGCACCACGAGGCGCCTGCTGCTCCGGGAGTGCCGCGGCCCGGGGTGGACGGGCTCCCGGAGGCCGCCGTACAGCGGTCGGCTCCGTGGTCCTAACCTCGGAGCAGTGAGCGTGGACCGGGCCGCTGCGTCGTCGGGTGTCGGCTTCCGGTCGGAGCGGGACCCGGTCCTCATCGGGATCATGCTGTCCACGGCTCTGGTGGCCATCGACGCGACGGTCATCGCCACCGCCGTCCCGTCGATCGTGGCGAGCCTCGGCGGCTTCGCCGAGTTCCCGTGGCTGTTCTCGGTCTACCTGCTCGCGCAGGCGGTGACCGTGCCCGTCTACGGCAAGCTGGCCGACGTCTTCGGGCGCAAACCGGTGATGCTCTTCGGCATCGGCCTGTTTCTCATCGGCTCCATCCTCTGCGGCGTCGCGTGGAGCATGGGCGCGCTCATCGCATTCCGCGCGGTGCAGGGCCTGGGGGCCGGCGCGGTCCAGCCGATATCGATGACCATGGTCGGTGACCTGTACTCGCTGAAGGAACGCGCGAAAGTGCAGGGCTACCTCGCCAGCGTCTGGGGCGTGTCGTCGGTCGTGGGCCCGACGCTCGGCGGCGTCTTCTCCGAGTACGTCAGCTGGCGGTGGATCTTCTTCGTCAACATCCCGCTCTGCCTGGTCGCCGCGGCGACGGTGGGCCTGCGGTTCCACGAGCAGGTCGAGCGGCGCCATCCGCGCATCGACTACGCCGGGGCCGGCGTGCTCACCGTCGCCCTGACGCTGCTCATCCTCGGTCTGCTCGAAGGCGGGCAGACCTGGGCGTGGGGGTCGCCGCAGAGCATCACCGTCCTCGCCGCGGGCGCCGTCCTGCTCGGGGTGTTCGTTGCCATCGAGCACCGGGCGGCCGATCCCGTCGTCCCGCTGCGGCTGCTGCGGAACCGGCTGCTCGTCGCAACCAACCTCGTCGCGGCCTGCGTCGGCGCCGTCCTGATCGGGCTGACCTCGTACGTGCCGACGTTCGTGCAGGACGTGCTGGGCACCGGCCCGCTGGTCGCCGGGTTCGCGCTGGCCGCCCTGACGCTCGGCTGGCCGTTGTCAGCGTCGCAGTCCGGCCGGGTCTACCTCCGGATCGGCATCCGATACACCGCGCTCGTCGGCGCCGCCGTCGTGGTCGTCGGGTCGGCGCTGCTGCTCCTGCTCGACGGGTCCTCGAGCGTGGTCCTGGTCGCCGCGACGGCGTTCGTCATCGGCCTCGGCATGGGTTTCGCCGCGGCGCCGACGCTGATCGCCGCCCAGTCGGCGGCGCAGTGGCAGGAGCGCGGGGTGGTCACCGGCACCAACATGTTCTTCCGCTCCGCAGGCAGCGCCGTGGGCGTCGCCGTCTTCGGCGCGATCGTCAACGCCACCCTCGGCGGGTCGGGGGCGCAGGGCGACCGGGTGGCACCGGGAGCGCTCACCACAGCGGTGCACCACGTGTTCCTCGGGACGACGGTGCTCGCCGTGGCCATGCTGGCCGCCGTGCTGCTGATGCCACGCGACCATGACCGAGTTCAGACGCCGGCGCAGAAGACCAGTGAGGTCGCCGCCCGCTGACCGGCCTCCCCGGCTACGACGACCCCCGCCGGGCCCCGATTGCCTGCCCATGCGTCAGGTCGATCGCTCCCCGACGCCGGTCACCCCCTCCTGCAGGCGCCCGGCCAGTGAGTCGCGGGCGAGCGGCGAGGTCTGCGCGCCGGCGCCGTCTGCCATGCCCTCGAGTGCCTCGCGCAGCGCGTCGAAGGAGGACACGGTGGGCGACCAGCCGAGTTCCGTCCGGATCCTGGTGGTGTCCAGCAGGGGAAGCTGCATCGCCAGGTCGAGCAGCCGCGGCTCAGCGGGGACGAGGTGCAGTTGCCATGCGGCCGTGAGGCCGGCGCGGACCAGCGGACCCGGCACCGGGACGACGCGCGCCCCGAGCACCTCACCGACGGACGCGGCGTCGATGACCGGGCCGGCGGCGACGTTGTAGGCGCCCCGCCCGTCGCCGACGACGGCCAGCCGGTAGGCCTCCGCGACGTCGTCGGCGTGCAGCGCCTGGAACCGCAATCCTGCCGGCCAGGGAACGACCGGAAGCCGGCCGGGGCGGAGCAGCACGCTGGGCAGGAGCGGCCCCGCGAAGATCCGTCGCTGCTCGGTGGCGGCCTGCCGCTGGAAGATGAACGCGGGACGTAGCCGGACGACCCGGGTGCCGGGATGCTGGGCCTCGAACGTGTCGAGCAACCGCTCGACGTAGGCCTTCTCCCGCCCGTACGCCGCTGTGGGGACGCTGTGGGTGGGCCACGACTCGTCCACCCGCCGGCCCGGGCCCGGGGAATACGCGCCGACGGACGAGGCGTAGACGAGGACACCGACGCCCGCTGCAGATGCGGCTGCGAACACCCGCGCGCTCCCGACCGCGTTGGCCTGCCAGGTCACCATCGGGCGGTGGGTCGGCTGGAACAGCCAGGCGAGATGGACGACGGCGTCGGCTCCCCGCAGATGCGGGACGAGGTCGTCGCCGGCGATGTCCGCTGCCACGAACGTCGTCTTCGGCGGCTCCCACTCCGGACGCCGCCGCGCGATCCCGAGGATCTCCGACACCCGGTCGTCGGCGGTCAATGCGCGCA
Organism: Blastococcus sp.; assembly: GCA_025465355.1. Taxonomy (GTDB): domain Bacteria; phylum Actinomycetota; class Actinomycetes; order Mycobacteriales; family Geodermatophilaceae; genus Blastococcus_B. The sequence continues at coordinate 33,087 of JAODNN010000024.1, forward strand.
CGACCGCGGTGCCGACGTTGCCTGTCGCGCCTACGACCACGACCTTCACGGAGTTCCCTCGTCTCGGTCGCTACCGGGTAACGGAACAACCCCTACCCCGGGCGTCGCCATGCCTCACACGAACGGTGGCACGTTGCGAGAGGGCACCGATCTCACCCCGCGGCCGTCCGGTCGGCCGGTGGCACACACGGCAGGCGGCAGCCCACCACGGAGAAGGGCTCAACTGCGCGGCAGCACCGGTGCGGGTCGGCGCGCCGTGAGCTTGTCGAACAGCGAACCGGCATTGAGCGTCTCGACGTACTCGAGCATGTATTCCTGCCCGACGTCGACCGGGCCCAGGTCGGCGAACTTCACCCTCGCCTGGGTCTCCTCCTTCGACCAGCCGGCCGCAACAGCCTCGGCGACGGCGGACTTCCAGCCGAGCAGCACGGCCCGCTGCTTGTCGACGTAGGCGAGGTCGGTGACCGGCCCGTGGCCGGGGACGAGAACGTCGACGTCCAGCGCCCTGATCCGCTCGAGCGACGCCAGCCACTGGTCGACGTCACTGGTCATGAGCCAGGTCTGACAGCCGCAGAAGACGCTGTCGCCGGTGAAGACCATCCGTTCCCGCGGAACGTAGACGGCGATCTGACCGGCCGTGTGACCTGGAGTGTGCAGCAGGTGGAAGTCGTGCTCGCCGACGCGGAGGGACAGGTCTCCCGTGAAGACGATCTGCCCCTTGTTGGGATCGGCGTAGTACTCGTCGCGGTCCGGGAACAGCGGGATGCCGTCGGGGTCGTCGGTCGGCAGCGCCTCCCGGGCGTACTCGAACGGATCGAGCTCCGGATAGACGGTCATGAAGTTGTCGTAGAGCCCCTGGTGGTTGACCACCGTGCCGGCGCCGCGGAAGTAGTAGTTGCCGAAGATGTGGTCGACGTGGTGCTCGGTGTTGATCAGGTACTGCACCTGCCCGAACGTCTCGACGAACTGCCGCATCTCGACTGCTCGCGTGGGCAGCTGCGGGGTGTCGATGACGACCGGGCCCACGGAGGTGACCACGAAGCTGGGATTGCATCCCCGCACCTTGGTCTCGGTGAAGACGCGGTCGTTGAGCTGCTGCATCGAGAAGTCTCCGTCGGCTCGGGGGTGCGATCAGGAAGGAACGAGGTCACTGGTCCCGGGCCGCGCCCATGCGGCCGACCACGGACGCGCCGAAGAACTCGATGTGGGCACGCATCTCCTTGCCCGCAAGGTCCGGGTCACGGAACTGGACGGCCTGCAGGACGGGCCGGTGCAGCTCGGCGATGGCGTGCAGATCGGAGTGGCTGCGCAGCACGCTCACCAGGGTCCGAGCCTCGACGCGGAGGGAGCGCCAGACCTCCAGCAACACCTGATTGCCGGATGCCTCGACGATGATTTCGTGGAACCGGGTGTCGTGGACCAGGAGGGCATGCAGGTCGTCGCCGTCGGCGGCGCGGCGCATGCCGGCGAGTTCTTCGGCAAGAGCACCCAACTGGTCCTCGGTCAGCCTCGTCGCGGCTTCCCGGCCGGCGACCTCCTCCAGTGCGGCGCGCACCGGATAGATCTGCACGAGCTCCTCGGCGGTCACCTCGCGCACGCGGGCGCCCTTGTGCGGCTGCGACTCGATGAAGCGCATGGCCTCCAGATCCCGGAATGCCTCACGCACCGGGGCCTGACTCACGCCGAACTCGGCGGCGAGCAGGCTTTCCTTGATGCGGTCGCCCGGCCCGTAGGTGCCGTCGAGGATGCGCTCGACGATCCGGTCCTTGATCTCGTCGCGCAGCACGCCGGTGCGTCGAAGCGGCCCATCCACTGGCTTTCCTCCCCCGGTCACCGCCCGTGGCGGCCTGACGTAGTTATCGATAGTACGGAGCTGACTACGGCTGTCAACACGCCGGAATGACCGCCGGTGGGCCCTGGGGAGCGTCGTGGATCACAAAATCGGCGCATCAGGGTTGACGTGCGTCACATGTGGCTGCCAGATTATCGATAGTTAGGCTGCCTGCGGCAGGGCGGCGACCGACGTACCGCCCCCGCACATCACCGACACCCTCACACCGGAGTGGGCATGAGCGACGACACCGTCCTGGCGAGCTTCTTCGGGGACGACGAGTTCCCCGTGCAGTGGGAGGCCGGTCAGAAGGAACTCTTCTGGGTGCACGACGACCTGCACATTCCGAACCCCGTCTCGCCCATGTACGCCGACATCGGCGGCTGGTGGATCAAGTGCGACTACATGTTCCGGCGATTCGGCACGCCGTTCGCCTCCGACTGGATCTCCAAGGTGATCAACGGGTACGTGTACACCGCCGCCGTCCCCGCGGAGGTCGGTCTGTCGGCCGAGACGTCCGAGTACGGCGCTCGCTACACCCCGCGGGTGCCGCTCACCGCCGAGGACCCGGCGGAACTCGGCGGCTACCTCGGCTGGACACTGCCGTACTACGCCGAGCACTTCCTCGAGTGGTGGCGCGGCCGGCTCCGCCCCGAGATGGAACACAACTTCGTCCGGTTCGACGAGTACGACTACGACGGCGCCGGCCTGGTGGAGCTCGCGATCCTGCTCGAGGACGCGATCGACATGCACGACCGCCACTGGCAGATCCACTGGGTGCTCAACTTCGCCCAGTTCTCCTCCACCATGAACCTCAATGCTGCGATCGCCGCGGCCAAGGGCGACGGTGATCACTCCGCGCTGATGGGCCGGCTGCAGAGCTCGACCGAGAACCGGAACTGGGACTCCATCGAGGAGCTCTGGAAGATCAAGGAGTGGGTCAGGAAGGAGCAGGGCGAGGTCTCCCGCGCGTTCGAGCGGCCCACCGCCGGTGACGTCATCCGCGCCCTCGAGGGCAGCGAGGCCGGCCGCGCCTTCCTCGCGGACCACATCGAGCCGTACCAGAAGGTCTTCGGCTTCAAGTCGATGTGGGCCCACGAGTTCTCCTTCACGACCTGGCGGGAGAACCCGGCGCCGATCGTCGAGGCGGTCCGTGGCTACCTCGAGGCCGACTACGACTTCCCCTCCGAGCTGAAGGCGGTCGCCGCGGACCTCGAGAAGGCGAAGGCGGAGGTCTTCGAGGGCGTCGAGCCCGGCCAGGCGCGCGACGCCCTGCAGCAGGCGCTGGACCTGAGCCTCCGGATGAACCCCCTCACGCCGGACCACCACTTCTACATCGACCAGGGCACCAACGCCCGGGTCCGGCTGGTGCTCATCGCCATCGGCCGCAAGCTCGTCGAGGACGGCAGGCTCGACGACGCCGAGGACGTCATGTATCTCCGGTACAACGAGCTCCGGCGGCTCATGGCCGGGAGCAACTCGTTCGACGCCAAGGAACTGGTCTCCGACCGTCGGGACGCCCGCGAGGAGGCCTACGAGCTGCGGCCCCGCGACTGGGTCGGCACCGCGACCGAGGAAGCCCTCGCGTTCCCCTACCTGTCCCTGTGGGCGTTCCCGGAGAAGCTCACCCGGCCGGCCCCGGAGCGCGCCGACGAGGTGCCGGGTCTGCCGGCGTCCGCCGGTGTCGTCGAGGGGACCGCGCGGGTGGTCCTCTCCCCCGAGGAGTTCGACCTGGTCGAGCGGGACGAGATCGTCGTCTGCCGGATGACCAGTCCGGCCTGGGTGGTCCTGTTCACGAAGATCTCCGGACTCGTGACCGACGCCGGTGGCATGGCCTCGCACCCGGCGGTGGTCTCGCGCGAGTTCGGCATCCCGGCCGTGGTCGGGACGTCGGACGCGACCCGGCGGATCAAGACCGGTGACCGGATCCGGGTCAATGGCTCGACCGGCCGCGTGGACATCCTCGTCTGACCGGAGGACCCGATGACCCAGACCCTGCCGACCAGGGAGGACGCCACCACCATGGCGACCGAGGACTCGACCCGGGCCGACGTTCCCCTGGTGCTGCCCTTCGAGGACCCACGCTGTCAGTCCGTGGACCTGACCGGTGGCAAGGGCGCCAGCCTCGCGTCCATGACCGCCCACGGGCTCCCCGTTCCGCCGGGCTTCGTGATCACCTCCGCCGCGTTCCGGGCGGCGGTCGACGAGGACGCGCTCCGTGCGGCCATGCGCCGGGACGACGTCGAGGCCGCGCGGACGCTGGTCGCGGCGGCCCGGCCGCCACGGGAGCTGATCGAGGAGGGGTACGCCGAGCTCCAGGGGTTGGTCGCCGTCCGTTCCTCGGCCTGCGCCGAGGACTCGGACGGCGCCAGCTACGCCGGCCAGCAGGAGACGTTCCTCAACACCGACGGGCTCGACGCGGTGCTGCGCAACGTCGTCGAGTGCTGGCTGTCCTTCTTCACCGAGCGGGCGGTCTTCTACCGCCGGAACAAGGGCTCGCTGGAGGACGTCGCCATGGCGGTCGTCGTCCAGCAGATGATCGACAGCCAGAAGTCGGGTGTCCTGTTCACCGTCGACCCGGTGCACGGCCGCAAGGACCGGATGGTCGTCGAGGCGGCCCTCGGGCTCGGGGAGGCCGTCGTCTCCGGCGAGCACACGCCCGACACCTACACGCTCTCCCGTGAGGGGGTCGTGAAGAGATCCAAGGTGGTGGACGCCGAGCGGGTGCTCACCGACGAGGACTGCGTCGCCCTGGCCCGGATGGGCGGGATGCTCGCCGAACTGCACGGCGGTCCGCAGGACATCGAGTGGGCCTTCGACGCGGCCGGAGACCTCTACCTGCTCCAGTCGCGGCCCATCACCACCGTCTGAGGTCGTCCGGCGCTGCCGGCGGACGTCCCCTGCACCCACCGACCGGAGGAAGTCAGCCCGTGAAGTTCGTGACCTTCGCATCCCCCGACGGTTCGGCCCGGGTCGGCCGGCTGGACGGGGAGACAGTGCTCGACGTCGGATTCGACGGCGACATGATCGCCTTCATCGAAGCGGACGCACCGCTCGGGAACGAACGCCCGGTGCCGGGAGCGCGACTGTTGGCACCGTTGGTTCCCCCCTCGTTCCGGGACTTCCTCGCCTTCGAGGGGCACCTGAAGAACGCCTTCAAGAACCTGGGCCGGGACATCCCCGCCGAGTGGTACGAGGTGCCGGCGTTCTACCGGAGCGTGGGCACGACGGTCACCGGGCCGGACACGGAGGTGCACTGGCCCTCCTACACCCGCCAGCTCGACCACGAGCTGGAGCTCGCGGCGGTGATCGGGCGGCCCTGCCGGGATGTGACGGCAGCCGAGGCGCTGGACTACGTCTTCGGTTTCACCCTCTGGAACGACCTGTCCGCCCGCGACGTGCAGCGCCGGGAGCTGCCGGTCGGCATGGGCCCGGCCAAGGCCAAGGAGTGGGACGGCTCCAACGTCCTCGGCCCGTGCATCGTCACCCCCGACGAGATCGACCTCGCCACCCTCGAGCTCGAGGTGCGGATCAACGGCGAACGCTGGGGCGGGGACAGCATCGCCGCCATGCACCACAGTTTCGGTGACCTCATCGCCTATGCCGCCCAGGATCAGACCCTGCTGCCCGGTGAGGTGCTCGGTTCGGGCACCGCCACCGGCGGCTCGGGGCTGGAACTGGATCGGTGGTTGCAGCCCGGTGACGTCATCGAGATGGAGGCCGGTCCCATCGGCGTCCTGCGCAACACCGTCGGAACACCCCATCGAAAGGACAGCTGACATGGCGTTCGTCGTGGCCGCGATCTGGAAGGCCAAGCCCGGGGAGGGCAAGCGGATCACCGAAGTCATCAAGACCATGACCCCGCTGTCCCGCGCCGAGGAGGGCAACCTCTTCTACCAGGCACAGGTCTCGCCCGAGGACCCCGAGACCTTTTTCCTGTACGAGCAGTACGCCGACGCCCAGGCGTACGAGGACCACAAGGCGACGCCGCACTTCCAGGAGCACGTCTTCGGGTACGCCATCGAGTACCTGGCCGAGCGCAGCGTGAAGACCTACGAGACGATCGACGTCTGAGCCGTCCGGCACCGACCCCGCCGTGGCGCACCGGCTCCCGCTGTCTGCGCCACGGCGGGGTCGCCCCCCACGGACCAGTTCTGCCTTTCAGACGATGGCGATCGGGTCCAGCATCGAGCCGGTCGCACCCTCGATCTTCAGGGGCAGGGCGATGAAGAGGAACTCGAAGACGCGGTCCCGCGAGAGTTCCTCGAGCCAGATCGACTCGAACAGGTAGATCCCGTTCTCGATCAGCAGCAGGGTGTGCACCGGCTGCGGGTTGGCAGGGTCTCCCGGGTCCGGCGCGGGCTGGACCTCGAACGTCTCGGTGTCGCTGCCGACCGCGACCGCGCCTCGCTCCAGCAGCCAGCGCGCGGCGCTGATGTCGGGCCCGGCGGTCTTGTGCCGGTCGAGCGCCTCGCGGTCCGGCCAATGGGCGAGGTAGCCGGAGCGGATCAGGACGACGTCACCTGCGCGCACCTCGACACCCTGGTGTTTGGCTACCGCCTCCAGCTCGTCGGCCGTCACGGGCTCGTGCGCAGGCAGCGCCTCCAGCCCGCGGTAGGCCGGCACGTCGAGCAGCACGCCGCGCGTGATGAACGGGGGCAGCTTCGACGCATCGCCCAGCTTCGGCCCTCGGTCACCGAGGTGCTCGCGGGCGTTACCGCCCCCGTACCAGTGGTCGTCGTCACCGATGGTCATGTGTGCGAGGGCGTCGACGTGCGCACCGCTGTGCGAGGTGCCGCTCACGACCTCGGCCATGTACCCGAGGTTGACGTCGTTGCGCGGACCCCAGGGCTGCTCGCCGTCGCCCCGCAGGCCGCCCGGCGTGCGGTACATGGTCACCTGGAAGGGCGGGTGGGACCCGAACAGGGGCATCCCCGTGTAGCGCGGAAGCGCCAGGGAGTAGGCCGTGCCTGTCGTCGGCAGCGAGAGTGCCGCCAGAACGTCCTGGGGCGTCTGCCGTGCGGCTGGGCCGCGTTCGGGATCGGTGCTCACCGGGACCTCCTGTGGGTGTGACATTTCGTCGACCCTACCAACGATTATCGAGCATCTATCCGTCCAGCCAGTCCGCGACGACGCGTGCCGCGATGCGCTCCAGCAGCCCGGCGGCCCCCGCCATGCTCCTGCCGAGATCCGGCTCCAGCTCGGCCAGCGTGTAGACCGCCGAGATCCCCGCAGCGCGCAGCCGCTCACCGTCCACCGCGCTGCGTCCGGCCACCGCCACCACCCGCGCCCCGGTGCGAACGGCGGCGCCGGCCACCCCGACGGGGCCCTTGCCCCGCAGGCTCTGCTCGTCGAGCGACCCCTCCCCGACGACGACCAGGTCGGCCCCCGCAACGCTCTCGCCGAAACCGCTCAGCTCGAGCAGGTACTCGACCCCGGACACGACCCGAGCCCCCAGCACCGCCGCCGCGCCGAAACCGAGGCCGCCCGCCGCACCCATCCCGGGTAACTCGCGCAGGTCGCGACCGGTCGCCGCCGCCACCACGTCCGCCCATCTGTCGAGCGCACGGTCGAGCAGCCGGACCGTGCCCGATGCGGCACCCTTCTGCGGGCCGTACACGGCCGCCGCCCCGTGCACTCCGGTCAACGGGTTGTCGACGTCGCAGGCGACCAGCACGGTGGCGCTCTCCAGCCGCGGGTCGAGGCCTGCCAGTTCCAGCCGCTCGACGCCGAGCAGCCCTTCCCCACCGGGCGTCGGCGCCGAGCCGTCCCGCGTCACGACGCGGGCGCCGAGCGCAGCCACCATGCCGGCGCCGCCGTCGGTGGTGGCGCTGCCCCCGACGGCGAGAACGATCCGCCCGGCCCCCCGGTCCAGCGCGTCGGAGATCAGCTCGCCCACGCCGAACGTGGATGCCGCTCTGGCACTGCGATCGTCCGGACCACCGGGAACCAGGGACAGGCCGGCGGCCGCGGCCATCTCCACGATGGCCGTGTCACCGCGCAGCGCATACGTCGCCCGGACGGTCCCGCCGACGGGCCCGGACACGTCCCGCACGACCGGTTCGAAGCCGTGGTCAAGGACCAGAGCCACGGTTCCGTCGCCGCCGTCGGCGATCGGGTGCACCCGCAGGCGGACACCGGGCAGGTGGCGGCGCAGCCCTCGGCCCAGCGCGTCGGCCACCTGGGCGGCCGTCAGTGAGCCCTTGAACTTGTCCGGAGCCAGGACGACGAGCGGCCCCTGAACGGCCTCGCCGCTGTCCGCGACCCGTTGCAGCCCTGCCGCCACGACCACTCCTCCGGGCTATGCCCGCCGCCGCGCGACGAGTACGGTCGATAATCGTTAACAAGCATCGTACGAGGGGGTACCTGTGGCGAGACAAGGTTCGACGACGGCGATCATCACGTGCGCGCCCACCGGCGCCATCCACACCCCCACCATGTCCCCCGCGCTCCCGGTCACGCCCGAGCAGATCGCCGCGGCTGCCCTCGGTGCCGCCGAGGCCGGCGCCGCCATCGTCCATCTGCACGTGCGCAACCCCGAGGACGGCCGGCCGGTCCAGGACCCGGCACTGTTCAAGGAGGTCCTCTCGATCATCAAGGACCAGTCGGACGTGGTCATCAACCTGACCACCGGCGGCAGTCCGCACATGACGGTCGACGAGCGCATCGCCCCGGCCGTGGAGCTGGCCCCCGAGCTCGCCTCGCTCAACATGGGCTCGATGAACTTCGGCCTGTTCCCGATGCTCGACCGCTACCCCACGTTCCAGCACGAATGGGAGCGGCAGCACCTGGGAAACAAGGACGTCGTCTTCAAGAACACCTTCGCCGACATCGAGCGGATCCTGAAGCTCTGCGGCGACCAGGGCACCCGGTTCGAGTTCGAGTGCTACGACACCGCCCACCTGTACAACCTCGCGCACATGCTCGACCGGGGCCTGGTGCGTCCGCCCCTCTTCGTCCAGACCGTCTTCGGCCTGCTGGGTGGCACCGGCGCCGACTTCGAGGACCTCGCCCACATGCACCGGACGGCGCACCGCCTGTTCGGGAACGAGTTCGAGTGGTCGGTGCTGGGTGCCGGCTCGGCGCAGATCCGCCTCGGGACGATCGCCCTGTCGCTCGGCGGGAACGCCAGGGTCGGGCTCGAGGACTCGCTGTGGGACGGCCCCGGCAGGCTGGCCGAGTCCAACGCCGCGCAGGTCGAGCGGATCACCGCCATCGCGCGGCTGCTGCACCGGGACATCGCCACTCCGGAGGAAGCCCGGCGCCGGCTCGACCTGCGAGACTCCACCCGCTGACCCTCCGCCGCAGACCTCCGCCGATCACCGGCGGGGGCCCTGCGGCGACGACCGGAAAGGCCTCCATGACCGCGAGCCGACCGCGCTCGGACTTCGGTGGCGAGCTCCTCTCGACCACGGTCAAGCGCCTGCTGCTCGACCGCATCGTCCACGGTCACTACCAACCCGGCGAGCGGATCGTCGAGCTGCAGCTGGCCAAGGAGCTCGGCACCAGCCAGTCACCGATCCGCGAGGCCCTGCGCGACCTGGCCGCCATCGGGATCGTGACGATCCACCCCCGGCGCGGCGCGCGGGTCCGACTGCCGAGCGGCAAGGAACTCGCGGACGTGAGCATCGTGCGCTCGGAGGTCGACGCGCTCGCCGCCCGGCTGGCTGCCGAGCTCATCACCGACGACGACCTCGCGGAGCTCGATGCGCTGGTCGAGGAGATGCTCACCCGGCTGGACGAGGGCAACTTCCCCGCCGTCACGGAGGCCGACGCACGGTTCCACCAGCTCATCGCCGAGGTATCGGCCAACCACGCGCTCGAGCGGGTGTTCGACCAGCTCGCCCCCGTCGCCCGGACGTTCATCACCCTCACGCTCCCGGACGTCGACGTGCGCGGCATCGTGCTCGAGCACCGCACCATCCTGTCGGCGTTGCGGGAGCGCCAGGGCGACCGGGCCGCGCAGGCCGCCCGGACCCACCAGCTCAACGTCAGTGAGCTGCTCCAGGCGCACTACCCGGCCCGCGCTACGGGCGCCGCCGACGGCGACGAGCCCGCCGTGCTGGACGCCCTCGCCGAATAGTTCGACGCCCCTCCCCCGCGCCCCCAGGCAGGGATCCGGATCCCGCGACACGACGCTCCGTCGATTATCGATGAGAGCTTGACGTCCCGTCCGGCGCGGGGCTAGCGTTCGATTATCGGTGAGGGCGATCACTTGCAGTTGCCGATGACCGTCGCGAGTGCGGATCCTCCCGTCCGACGCCCTTCCCGCGTCAGGACTCCGGCGCCCCTGGCGTCTCCGCGGACGGCTCCGACACGCAGGCTCCGACACGCAGAAGGAAGCACATGACCCAGACGATGCAGGCCCTGGTGGTCAGCGAGCCGAACGTCCTCGAGATCCAGCAGAAGCCCGTTCCCGAGCCGGGTCCCGACGAGGTCCTCGCCCGCGTGCGGTCGACGGCGATCTGCGGCACCGACGCCCACCTGATCCGCGGCGACTACCCGGGGTTCTGGCCGCCGGCCTTCCCGTTCACCCCGGGCCACGAGTGGGCCGGCGAGATCGTCGCCCTGGGTCCCGGCGCCGAGGCGTTCGGCTGGAAGATCGGCGACCGCGTGGCGGGCACCAGCCACAACGCCTGCGGCGCCTGCCAGAAGTGCGTGGAGGGCCAGTACAACCTCTGCGAGAACTACGGCAAGCCCGGGCTGCACGCACAGTACGGACACAACGCCCAGGGCGTGGACGCGACGTACGCCGTCCACAACGTGAAGTGCATCTTCCGGCTGCCGGACAACGTCTCTTTCGACGAGGGCGCCGTCGTCGACCCGGCCAGCATCGCCCTGCACGTCGCCCGCCGCGGCAACATCAAGGCCGGCGACACCGTGGTGGTCACCGGCGCCGGCGCGATCGGCCTGCTGGCCGGCGACGCCGCATTCATCTGCGGCGCCGCCCGGGTCGTTCTCGCCGGCCGCGGCTATCGCCTGGAGAAGGCCGCGGCCATGGGATTCGAGACCGTGGACACGACCGCGGGCGACCCCGTCGCCGCCGTCCGTGAGCTGACCGGCGGCCTGGGCGCCGACGTCGTCCTGGAGTGCGCCGGCGTGCCGGAGACCCTCACCTGGGCCATGGCGATGCTGCGCCGTGGCGGTCGCTGCGCCATGGTGGGGATCCCGACCGAGGACGTCGCGCTGCGCATCCAGCCGCTGGTGCTCGACGAGCTCGAGCTGGTCGGTTCGCGGGCCTCGGCGGGCGAGATGCGGCGGGTCATGCCGTTCATCGCCAACGGGCGGATGCGCGTCGGCGAGCTGATCACGCACCAGTTCCCGCTCTCGGAGTACGAGAAGGCGCTGGCCGTCTTCAATGACCGGAGCAGCGGCGCCATCAAGATCATCGTCAATCCCTGACCGGTCGTCCCCGGAAGGACGGGCAACGATGCCGAACTACTACCGGCCGACCACCCGGGCGGACGCGCTGGCTGCGCTCGCCGCCGCAGGTGAGGGAGCACGCCCACTGGTGGGGGGCACCGACCTCCTGGTCGGCCTCCGGCACCACACCCTGGAGCCGGAGCTCCTCGTCGACCTCAAGGGCGTGACCGACCTGCCCGAGCCGATCGTCGTGACCGACGACGGCGTGCGGATCGGACCCACCCTGACCCTCGGCGAGCTGGTCGCCCACCCGGTGGTGCGGGGGTGGTTCCCCGCCCTGGTCGAGGCCGCCCTGACCGTGGGGTCGGTGGCGATCCGCAACCGGGCCAGCCTGGTGGCCAACTCGTGCAACGCCTCCCCCGCCGCCGACACCGCACCGCCGCTGCTCGTGCACGACGCGCGCGTCGTCATCAGCTCGCAAGAGGGCGACCGGACGGCGGCTCTGGAGGAGTTCTTTCTCGGCCCGCGCCGGACGCTGTGCGGACCCGGCGAGCTCGTGACCAGGCTCGACCTGCCCCGGCCGGAGGAGGGCTCCGGATCGGCCTTCCGCCGGCTCACCCGGCGCCGCGGCGTCGACCTGGCAACGGTGAGCGTCGCCGCGCGGATCGACGCCGACGGCCACGTGGTGCTGGGTCTGGGCGCGGTGGGTCCGCGACCGTTGCGCACCGAGCCGTCCGCTGCCGTCGACCCCGCCGACGAGGCGGGCGTCGACCGGGTCCTGGACGAGCAACTGGAGATCGCGTCCCCGATCTCCGACGTCCGGGGCAGTCGCGAGTACCGGCTCGCGATGCTCCGGGTTCTCGCCAAGCGTGCGGTCCTCGCTGCCGCGGACCGCCGACACCCCAGGGAGATGGCGTCATGACGAGCGCACGCGCCGATGACCACCTGCTGGACGAGCTGCAGACGGTCACGCTGACCGTCAACGGCAGCCGGCGGAGCGTGGCCGTCCCGCCGCACCGCACCCTGCTCGACGGACTCCGCGAGGAGGTGGGCCTGCCGGGCACGAAGAGTTGCTGCGCCGAGGGCGAGTGCGGCGCCTGCACCGTCCTGCTGGACGGCCGGGCGGTGAACTCCTGCCTCGTCCTGTGCGTCGAGGCGGAGGGCCACGAGGTCACCACGATCGAGGGGTTGTCACAGGACGGGCTGACCGACCTGCAGGAAGAGTTCCTCAACGCCGGCGCGGTGCAGTGCGGCTTCTGCATCCCCGGCCAGGTGGTCGCGGCGGAGTACCTGCTCCGGACCAACCCCTCGCCGAGCGAGGACGAGATCCGCGAGGGGATGTCGGGCAACCTGTGCCGCTGCGCCGGCTACCAGCGCATCGTCCGGGCGGTGCAGGCCACCGCTGCGAGGAGGAGTGGCGGGGATGACTGAGGCGCCGGAACGCACCGTCGAGCCGTTCGACCTCCCGGAGGACCCCGGCCCGCGCGGGCAGGTCGGCCGGCCGGTGCTCCGCTACGGCGGCGGCGACCGGACCTCCGGCGCGCAGCGGTTCCTCGCCGACCTGAGCTTCCCCGGGGCCCTCCAGGTGGCGCTGGTGACGATCCCCGTCGGCTGCGCCGACATCCTCGGTGTCGACGCCACGGCTGCCCGCGCGATCCCGGGCGTCGTGGATGTCGTGACCGCCGCGGACCTTCCGTCGCCCATGCCGCGCTTCGGGGTGTCCCACCAGGACCGTCCCGTGCTGGCCGTGGAGCGGGTGAACTACCACGGTGAGCCGGTCGCCGCGGTCGTCGCCGAGACCCTCGACGCTGCCCAGGCCGCCGCCCGCGCCGTCCGGGTCGACTACCGCGAGCTCCCCGGGGCCTACACCCTGGACGCCGCCCTGGCGCCGGGCGCGCACCTGGTCCAGGACCCGTCGATCCGCCCCGGCGACCCGGCTGCGGCGACGAATGTGCTGGAGGACGCCCTGTACATCTGGGGCGACGTGGCCGCCGAGGAGGCCCGCACCGCCGTCGTGGTCGAGAACGTCTACACGTTCCCGATGGTCACCCACTTCCCCATCGAGCCCGGGGGCACCGTCGCCGTCCCGACCGACCAGGGCGGACTCGACGTCTACTCACCCGTGCAGCACCCGTACCTGCTCCAGCGCACGCTCGCCTCCGTCCTCGGGCTGCCGCTGAACCAGGTGCGGGTCTTCGCCCCCGACCCCGGAGGCGGCTTCGGGGGCAAGCAGAACCCGAAGATCGAGCCGCTCCTGGCGTTTCTCGCACTGCGCACCCGGCGGACCTGCCGGCTGGTGCTGTCGCTGGAGGAGACCTTCCAGAGCATGCGGCGGGCGGGCTGCCGGATGACGGCGCGCACCGGGTTCACGCAGAACGGTGAGCTCACCTTCCACCAGGTCGACGCCGATTTCCAGATCGGTGCCTACGCCGACGTCGCGCCTCGCGTGATGGGCAAGGGCAGCTATGTCGCGGCCGGGCCCTACCGGATCCCGGGGGTGCGGATCGCCGCGCGGGCGGTCATGACAAACACGACGCCGAGCACGGCGTTCCGGGGATTCGGCAGCCCTCAGGTGGCCTGGGCGCTGGAGTCGCAGCTCGATGCCGGCGCCCGGCGGCTGGGCCTGGACGGCCTGGAGATCCGGCGCCGCAACCTCGTCGCGAAGGGTGAGGCCTTCGTCCGTGGAGCGTCAGAGGCCACCGCCGACGGCGAGTGGCACCAGAGCCTGGAGAAGGCCGCGGAGCTGCTCGGCTGGGATCAGCCGCTGGCCCCGAATCGCGGCCGTGGCATCGCCGTCGGGATCAAGCCGGGTGCCACCTCGGGTCTCTCGCAGAGCCTGGTCCGCCTGCTCTGCGACGGCAGCGCGATCGTCTATGCCGGTACCTCGGACATGGGCCAGGGCGCCCGCACGCTGTGGCAGCAGATCGTCTCCGACGAGCTGGGCACACCGCTGGACCAGGTGAGCGTCGTCAGCGGCGACACCGGCACCGTGCCGTTCGACCTGCAGACCTCGGCCAGCCGCTCCACGGTGTTCATGGGCTCGGCGGTGCTGGAGGCCTGCCGCGACGTCCGGCAGCGGGTCCTGGACCTCTACGCCGAGTCGACCGGGGTGCCGGCCGACCAGCTCAGCGAGCGCCGGGGCACCCTGGTCACCCCCGAGGGCGAGCTGAGCCTGCCCGAGGCGGCGCGCAAGGCCCTCGGCTCACTGCGCGGCGAGTTCATCGGCCAGGGCACCCGGCGGCTGCGTGGCAAGGGCAACCACCCACTCGGCGGTGACGCGGCGTTCTACGAGTTCAACGCCACCGCCATCGAGGTCGAAGTGGACCGCGAGACCGGCGAGCTGTTGCTGACCAAGCACGTGACCGTCAGTGACGTCGGCACCGAGCTGAACCCGCTGCAGGTGGTCTCGCAGGACGAAGGCGCCGCCATCATGGGGCTGGGCCACAGCCAGATGGAGCAGCTGCTGCTCGACGAGCACGGCCGCATACGCAACCTGGGGGCCCTGGACTACCGGATCCCGACGTTCAAGGACGTCCCGGTGGAGCTGATCACCGGCGCCGTCGAGAACCACGACGGCCCGGGCCCCTACGGGTCGAAGGGCATCAGCGAGGGCGCGCTGCTGTGCACGGCGGGCGCCCTCGGCGCAGCGGTCGCACAGGCGACCGGCGTCGTGATCCGCGACCTGCCGCTGACCCCCGAGCGGGTCTGGGCGGCGATCCAGACGGCCGGCACCGGCCGGCACGAGTGAGCACGGTCGCCCTGCGGGGCGACGACGGCGGGCGCTTCGAAAGGTCGCCCGACGGCACCACCACCCGTAACAGTCACAGAGGAGTGACCATGTCGCGCAACCCCGTCGTCTGTCTCGCCGGAACCCTTGACACCAAGGGGACCGAGTACGCCTTCGTCCGCGATGCTCTGCTGACCGCCGGAGTCGACGTGCTCGTCGTCGACTGTGGCGTTCTCGGTGAGCCCTACTTTCCGCCGGACGTCCCCTCGACCGAGGTCGCCGCGCGCGCGGGCATCGACCTCGGCGACTTCTCCGCCGGTGTCGAGGGAGGCGCCGGCGGACGCAACACCGCCATCACGAAGATGAGCCAGGGCCTGCAGTCGGTCCTCGAGGAGCTGTGCGCGGCAGGGAAGATCGACGCCGTCCTCGGCCTGGGCGGCACGGGCGGCACCGACCTGCTCAGCGGCGCGCTGAAGAATCTCGGCATGGGCGTGCCGAAGCTGATCGTCAGCACGATGGCCTCGAACAACACCCGGCCCTACGTCGGGCACTCCGACATGCTGATGATGAACGCGGTCACCGACATCGCCGGGCTCAACCGCATCTCCAAGCTGGTCCTGAGCAACGCCGCGCACGCGGCGGCGGGCATGGCCCGCGGCTACGAGGCGACCAGGTCGCACGCCGAGGCCAGCAAGCCACTCATCGCCATCTCGATGTTCGGGGTCACCACCCCGGGGGTCATGCGCGTGCGCAAGAACCTCGAGGAGAACGGCTTCGAGGTCGTGACCTTCCACGCCGTCGGTGAGGGTGCCGGGATGGAGCACCTGATCGACTCGGGCGTCATCGACGGACTGATCGACTTCACGCTGCCGGAGATCATCAACCACTGGAACAAGGGCATCTTCGACCCCGGCTGCGAGCGCATGGAGGCGGCCATCCGCACCGGGATCCCGCAGGTCGTCGTCCCCGGTGCCGCGGAGTGCTTCAACTTCGGCGCCATCGACACGGTCCCCGAGGAGTACGCCACCGAGGAGCGGAACATCATCATCCACAACCCCAACATCACGTCCCTGCTCGCGACGCCGGACGAGATGCGGCGGCTGGGCGAGTACATCGCCGACCACGTCAACCGGGCCCCCGGCCCGAAGGCGGTGGCCCTGCCCCTGCTGGGGCTGGACAACTACTTCAAGGAGGGCAGCCAGTGGCACGGCGTCGACGTCTCGCCGCTGCTGGACACGCTGCGCGCCGCGCTCGACCCGGCAGTCGAGGTCGTCGAGATGGAGAATCACATCAACGACGACGCCTTCGCCGACGCGGTCTTCCAGCTCTTCCTGACCCAATGGGCCGCGCGTAAGGAGGCGGTCGTCCCGGTTTCCGCCACGGCGGCCGCCGGCTGAGGCCCGACCTCCGATCCGCGCCGACGTGCCGGGGTGCCGTCGCCCTTGCGGGGGCAGCACCCCGGCACGCTCGCGTCGCCCCGCCGAACTTCCGACCCCTTGGAGGTCCCCATGACCCAGCGCCTGTTCCTGCTCCGCCACGGCGAGGTGACCTCCCACCGCGGGGACGTCCCGGTCACCGACGAGGGCCTGCAGACCGCCACCGAGGTCGGCCGGCGGCTCGCCGCCCGTGCCGACGGCCCTGTCCGCGTCCTCAGCGGCGAGACCCGCCGCACCCGGGAGACCGCCGCCGCGGTGGCCCGCGGTGCCCGTCAGGCCGGCGCCGAGGTGCTCGAGGAGGGCGTCGCGTTCGCGCTGCGGAACCCCGACCTGTACCTCGCGGGGGTCCGCGTGGACATGGTGAGCAGCGAGGCGGCGTTCGCTGCGCAGGTGCCCGGCCTCGAGGAGACGGACATCCCAGGGATCGCCTTCTTCGGGGAGTGGCTGACCGTCCCCGACCGCGTCGGCTGGTGGGTCGCCCACAAGAGCCCGCCCGGTGACGACGCCGCCGCGGTGGCCGCGCGGATCAGGACGTTCGCCGCGAGCCTGGCCGACCGCGAGGACAGCACAGCCTTCACCGTGGGGATCACCCACTCCCCCGTGCTCCGCGCGGTGGCGCTGGACGTCACGGGCTCCGACACCGGTGAGCCTCGGTGGCTGGCCGGCGTGGAGGCAGAGATCTCACGGGACCGGTCGGTGCAACTGCGCGTCCTGCCCGACGCGCCGTGACCAGCCCCGACCGGCGGGACTGCCGGGCGGCGGCGACCGCCGGTGCGGGGGCATGAGCGCGGAGTTCGGGCGAGGCGTCGAGCCCGGCGGCCGGACGCAACGCCGGCTCGCCCTGCTCGTCGCCGGCAGCTACTTCATGGAGATCCTCGACGGCACGGTCATCGCGCCCGCCGCGCCGCACATCGCCGCAGATTTCGGCGTGCCTGCGGTCGCGGTCAATGTCGCGGTGACCGCGTACGTGCTCACCCTCGCCGTGCTCATCCCGGTCAGCGGCTGGCTCACGGAGCGCTACGGCGCGCGCCGGGTGTACGGCACGGCGATCGCGGTGTTCACCCTCGCCTCCGCGGGCTGCGCCCTCGCCCCCAGCCTCGGCTGGCTCACCGCGCTGCGGGTCCTGCAGGGGGCCGGTGGCGCGATGATGGTGCCGGTCGGCCGGCTCGTCGTCCTCCGCACGACGGCGAAGTCGCAGCTGATCCAGGCCATCGCGTACCTGACGTGGCCGGCGCTCATCGCGCCTGTGGTCGCCCCGGCGCTCGGCGGCGTGCTGAGCACCTACGCCAGCTGGCGCTGGATCTTCCTCATCAATGTCCCGCTCGGCGTGGCCGGCCTCGCGGTCGCCGCCCGACTGGTGCCTGACAGCCGCGGCGCCGAGAGACGCCGGCTGGACTGGCGTGGGTTCGCTCTGACGGCCGTCGGCGTCGCCGCGCTCGTGGTGGGGCTCGAGGACGTCGGCTCGGCCACGCCCGACCGGGCTCTCCTGGTCGTGGTACTACCACTGGCCGCCGTCGCGCTCGCCCTGGCCGTGATGCACCTCTTGCGGTCCCGCTCTCCGCTGCTGGACCTGCGGGTGCTGCGGATCCGCACCTTCCGCGCGACCGCCTCAGGCGGCACCGTCTTCCGGGCCGTGATCAGCGCCGTCCCCTTCCTGCTACCGGTCTTCCTCCAGGTCGGATTCGGCTGGAACGCCGCACAGGCCGGGGGCCTGCTCATCGCGCTGTTCGTCGGGAACGTGGCGATCAAGCCGCTGACCACGCCGGCGATGCGCCGCTTCGGCATCCGCCCGGTCATCGCAGCGGCCACCCTCGCCTCGGCCGCGTGCCTGCTGGGCATCGCGGCGCTGCAGGCCTCCACGCCCCTGACGGTCATGGTCGTACTCCTCGCCCTGAGTGGGATCTTCCGGTCGATCGGGTTCTCCGCCTACAACAGCCTGGCGTTCGCGGACGTGGACACCGACCGCATGTCGTCGGCCAACACGCTCATGTCGACGGTCCAGGAGCTCGGCTCCGGTCTCGGAGTGGCGGTGGGGGCCCTGCTGGTTCGCGTGGGCGGTCCGCTCGCCACCGTCACCGGTCTCGGCGACGGGGTCGATGCATCGTTCCGTGTCGCATTCGTCGTCCTGGCCGCCGCCCTGCTCGTCTCGGCCGGCGAGGCACTGGGCATGCCGCGCGACGCGGGCAGTGCCGTCACCGCGCGGAGCTGACGGGGCTGCGCCCGGCGGCCCGGCCGGCTCACGCGGGGTCGCAGGCGGCGTTGACGGCGGTCGGCGCCGGCTCGGGCAACGCGTCGGGGACGACATCGGGCTCGGAGTCCGGGTACGCCCGCGACACCGCGTAGGCCCACACGAGGTGGCGGGTCTCCGGTTCCGTCCCGGGCACCAGATAACCGCGCGCCTGCCGTTCCAGGTCGGCGTCGGCGACCGTTGCGCGCTCGAGGTGCTGGCGGCGGTGCTCGTGCCAGGTGGCGACCGTGAAGATCTCGAGGAAGAGCTCGGGATCGTCGGCGTCCTGGAACACACCCCACAGCGCCGCCCCGGTGCGTCTGCGCGCACGCCCCATCTGCCGCATCACGACGAGGAACGCCGGGGCCGCGACCGCCTGCACCTGCCACTGCACCGTGACGAGCACCGGCCCGGCGTCCGCCGGCCAGTCCGGGGCACCCGACGGTCGCGGCCACGGCAGCACGCTGTGCCGGACGTCGCGGTCGGCACGCAGCGGCGGCAGCAACAGCCCGACGGCTGCGACGACGACGAGACCGCACGAGGGGATGAGGAAGGCGGCGCGGAGGCCGTACGCATTCGCCACCGCGCCCCAGGCCAGCGCCGCCACCGCCTGTCCGCCCATGACGACGAGTTGGTAGTAGGCCAGTGCGCGGGCCCGGGCCCACGCGGGCAGGAGAAGCTGGGCCGCCGCGCTCAGGGTCGACAGCACCGCGATCCAGCTGAGGCCGGCGAGCACCAGCGCCCCCACCACGGCCGGAACCGACTGGACCGTCCCCACGACCGCGACCGTGCCGGCGAAGAGGACGGCGGCGCGCCCGACGACGGCGTCGCCGCTCCAGTGCCGGCGGATCCGCGGCAGCAGGGCGATGCCGAGCAGTGCTCCGACACCCACGGCGCCGAGCAGCCCGCCGTACCCGTTGGGGCCGAGCTGGAGCGGGCCGCGCGCGACTGCCGGCAGGAGTGCCCACAAGCCTCCGGCGAAGACCATGAACAGCGCGCACCGGACGAGGACGCCCGCGAACGCCGGGGCGCTGCGCACGTAGCGGGCTCCGGCCCGGAGAGCGCCCCAGACCGACTCGGCGCCCAGCGGCCGAGCCACCGGTGGGCGCGGCCAGCGGTACAAGACGGCGAGCACCCCCAGGAACGAGGCCGCGTTCAGCGCGAACGCCGCCGCGGGACCGGCTGCCGCGATCAGCACGCCGCCGACGGCCGGCCCGACGGCCCGTGCCACGTTGCCGTTCGCACCGTTGAGCAACGCGGCCTGCGGGAGCTCCGCACGCGGCACGAGTTCGGGCTGCACCGCCTGGAAGGAGGGGGCGGACAGCCCCTGGCCGGCGGCCAACAGGGCGGTGAGCGCGAGCAGACGGGCCGGCGTGACGGCGCCCGCGGCGGTCAGCACTGCCAGCGCCCCCGCGGCGAGGGCCGTCAGCGCCTCGCTGAGCAGCAGCAACCGCCGCCGGTCCACGACGTCTCCGAGCGCCCCGGCGGGGACGACGAGCAGGAAGACGGGGAGGGTCGCCGCCACCTGGACGAGGGCGATCAGCAGCGGGGTCCCGTGCAGGTCGCCCATGAGCCACTGGGCGCCGACGGTCTGCGCCCACGTGCCGATGTTGGCGACCAGCTGCGCGATCCACACCGCCCGGAACCATGGACGACGCAGCGGCGCCCATGTCGATACGGTGCCCACACCTTCGACCCGCGCCATACCCCGGACCTACCCATGCCCACGCGGCGGGAGACCCGTCCCGCCCGTGCCTCCGGACCGGCAGCCCCGGTACGGGCAGCCGGCCTCTCATCCGGTTGGGACGACGCGCCTGACCGCAGTCGGTGCCACGCTTGCGTGGTCAGCGACCGCCTTCCGTGCGCTCGGGCGCCCGACAGAGGCGGCGGAGCCTGCGTTCAGACGCAGCCCCCACGCTGGGGAGCGATCGGACGCGGGAGAAGGGCAGGCTCACGATGACAGCCGCCGCACCTTCCCCACCGGATCTCACGACCCTGGATCGGCGCATCGAGGAGGCCCTCGGCGCGCTCCGCCTGGCCCGCCTGCGATCCGCGTGGTCCCTGAGCGCGGCGGCCACCCGCGACGAGGAAGCCGCGGCACATCATCTGGACGCTCTCCTGGAGTACCGGCACACGGCGGCCAGCGGGCGCTGACCACGTTCGAGGGAGGACCCCGTCATGACCTCAGTTGTGGACGTCGCCGCGACGCCACCCGAGACCGCTTCAGCCGCACCGCACCTCACCATCGGCCACGGGGCCCTGCTGAAGATCATCGAGAAGAACACCGTCACGGTCGTCCTTCCGGCCCTCGGCACCCTGCGGCTGCCGCCCCCCGACACGCTGGCCTGGCTCGGTGGAGTGGCGACCCTCGCCGTCCTGGGGCTCATCGAATGGCCGGTGGCCGCGGCCATCGGTGCCGGGCACCTGCTCGCTCACCAGAACCATCTGCGGCTCCTGCACGACTTCGGGGAAGCGCTCGAGGAGGCCTGACCCGCGGCCGACCCAGCTGACGGTGCTCAGTCGTCGCGGGCGGACCGCCGCGCCTTACGGCGGCGGTGGCGACGCAGCACGCCGAGCCCGAACCACACGAATGCGCCGAGCAGCGCGACGACCAACGTGAACAGCCACAGTGGCCAGGTGAAGCGCCAGAACAGGAAGCTCAGGGTCACGCTCTGACGGTTCTGCAGCATGAAGACGACGAGCAGGCCGCCGCCGGACAGCGCGGCGATGGCCCCGCCGCTGAGACGGGCCCTTGACGCTGCGGTTTCGGGCGAGCCGACGGCACTGGGACGCTGCTGGACCATCGCGTCCCCCCTTCTCTGTGCCCTGAGCCTCAGCGGCAGCCGACCCGACGGGCATCATCCGCAGGGGGTGAAGTCGTGCTGCCTCAACGCACTGAGCGGTCCACGTAGCCCACGGCCGGCGGGTCACCAACGCCAGGACATGACGCCGCCGGCGTCTCGTCAGATTCCTGACATGGCCAGGATGTGCAGCCCGTGGTTCTTGTCGCTGAGATAGATGTATCCGCGCGCGTCGACGAGGACGTCCTCCGACTGGGTCACCAGGCCTTGGGGCAGCAGCCCGCGGCGCTCGGTGGGGTCGTCTGGGAGGTACGACGCGATCTCCCGCGGGAGGTACTCGTCCCGGATGTCGTAGACCCGAAGTCCGGCGTTGAACCAGGTGAGGAACATCAGGTCGTCGGAGTCGAACAGGTTCGGATCCCCGTTCTGCGGGTGGTGCTGGTTGTGCGGGCCGAACCGGCCACCCCGCACCGAGAAGTTCGGGTAACCGGCGTCCCCCTCCGGCACCGGAACGGGCAGGAGCGAGACGAGGCGCGGCGTGGTCTCGTCGCTGATGTCGACGATGCCCGCGAAGTTGTACGGCTCCTGGCTGCGTTCCGCGATGGCCTCCGTGTTGACCAGCAGCAGCCGCCGCCCCGGGCGTGGAATCGCCGTGTGCATCGCGATCATGCTGCTGAACGCAGCACCGATCTCCAGCCGCGACACCTGGCGCGGCCGGGTGACGTCGGAGATGTCGAGGATCACCAGACCTGCCGCCCCGTACGGCAGGTAGGCCCGGTCGCCTTCGACGTACGCCGGGCCGTGCAGCGAGATCCGCCGATCCGGCGCGGCGCCGCCCGCGCGGGACTGCTCGGGGACGAACCACCGCCCCGCGACCTTCGGCTCGCGGGGATCCGCGATGTCGAGGATGACGTAGATGTTCCCGTCGAATCCGTGCTGATGGGCCGCGACGTGCACGTACCGGCCACCGGTGTAGTGGTTGCGATGCACGCCGTTGTCGCCGGTGCGCCAATGGCTCAGGAGCACCGGCTCGCGCGGGTTCCGGACGTCGAAGATCCGGACGCCCTCGTCACCGGGGAGGCTCGGGTCGCCGCCCCAGGGAACGGGGATCTGCTCCATCCCCTGCACGAGCAGGCCGTCGGCCACCTGGACCTGCCAGGTGGCCGTGTGCTCGGGGCCCTCGATCGCGGCCACGAGCTGCGGCCGGGCCGGGTCGGTCACCTCGATCACCGAGATGCGCGGCTCCCAGAAGTGGGTGGCGTAGAGGTACCAGCGGTCCTCCACCACCTGCATCGCCAGCTTGAAGACCGGGCTGCCGGCGACATCGGTGTAGGCGACGAGGTCGATCCCGCGCGCGCGGTGACCGGGGGCAGAGACTCCCCCGGTCACCGCGGTCACAGTGCCGCCTCCGTCATGAGAACGGCCAGACCGTCGTCGGGCTCCAGGCAGGCGACACCGCCGGAGACCCGATCGGTGACCCACACCAGCCCGTCCCTGTCGACGAACAGGTCGTTCGCCTGGGCCGCCGCCTGTCCCTCGGGCACCGTCGACACCCAGTGACCGACCTCCAGGACGTTCTCCGGGTCGGCCAGGTCGTAGACCCGCACCCCCGCGTTGAAGTACGTCGCGAACAGCAGCCGTTCGCTGCGGTAGGACCCGGCCCGGTTCTCATGGAGGTTGTGCGGGCCGAACCGGAGCTCCTGCCGGCCGTACTGCTCCCCCGGGCCCGGGAACTGCGACACGTAGCGCGCTTTCTGCCCCGAGACGTCGAGGACGTGGATGAACAGCTCGCGTGCGCCGGGGCCGTCCTTCTGCTGCTCGTCCGTCGCCACCACCAGCCCCCGTCCGCTGAGCGGGAGACAGGTATGGGTGGCGTCTCCGCCCCAGGTCAGGTGGTCGACCTGCTTCGGGTTCGCCAGGTCCGACACGTCCAGGACGACGAGGTTCGCGTCGTCGTAGCCGAGGTACGCCCGGTCGCCGTCGACCAGGGCGTGGTGCGCGGCGTATCGCTTGCCCGCAGGCCAGGTCGGCTGCTCGCCGCCCTCGAGCCACTGGCCCGGCCACCACCACTTGCCGACCGGAACGGGGTTGGTCGGGTCGGCCATGTCGACGACCACCCAGATCCGGTCGTTGAAACCGGGCGGCGTCGCGGACATGTGCGCGTACCGGCCCCCCTCCCAGACGATCCGGTGGACTCCCCGGCCGCCACACTCCCAGAAGCCGATCTGCTTCGGGTCGTACGGATCTTCCAGGGAGTAGACCGCCAGCCCGGCCGACCAGGGACCCTGCGGCCCCGGCGGACGGAGCGGGAACCCCTCGTGATTGACGAGGAGCAACCCGTCGGCGATCTGGACCTTGTGGGAGTGGGTGTTCGCCGGCGCGTCCCACTGGCGGACCAGGCGGGGACGAGCCGGGTCGGACACGTCCAGGATCGACGTGCCCGCACCCGTGGTGCCGTTGTGGGCGACGTAGAGGACGTCGCCCTCGCGGAGCACCTGCATCCCGTCCCCGCGGCCGCCGAGGTCGTGCTGGGACAGCAGTCGCAGCCCGTCGGCGGAGGCAGTTCCTACGGTCACTTGACGTCCGTGAAGGCCGGGCGGAGCGGGAGACCCAGCGCCTTCTGGGCCCGCCACAGCGGCACCAGGTTCGTGTACTTGCGCCAGTCGGTGCCCGCGGGGATGACCTTCAGGTCGATCTGGGTCTTGATGAAATCGTCCATCTCGGAGACCTCGAAGCCGCCGTCACCGGTGTGGTAATCGGCAGCGTTCTCGTGCTGGTACGCGTCCTTGTACTCCTGCGGGACCTTGAACCCCTTGTCCTCCACGAGCTTCAGTACCGCGTCCTTGTTGGCGGTGTCGTTGATGTACTTACGGGCCTTGAGCGTGGCGGTCAGGAAGGCGGCGACGGTCTCGGGACTCTCCTTGAGCAACTTGCCGACGGACCACCCGTTCTGCGGGACCTGGGCGACCTCCTCGAACAGGAACTTGCCGCCCGCGGCTTCCAGGAGGGAGCGGTGGCGCAGCTGGAGGGACGCGCCGTCGACGGTGCCGGCGATGACGGACTGGAGCCGCTCGTTGGACTGGCCACCGGTGCTGACCAGTTTGACGTCCTTGTCGGGATTGATGCCGTTGTCGGTCAGCAGCTTGCGGATCAGGAAGTCGTTGCGCGAACCGAACTGACCGCCGGTGATCGTCTTGCCCTTGAGGTCCGCGGCGGTGTTGATGCCGGCGCGGACGCCGAGGATGTTCGCCTCGCCACCGAGGTAGGTGCTGAGGAACGTGACGTCACCGGCGCCCTTGGCCGCCGCGGCGATGGCTGTGTCGGTGTCGTAGAGCGCGAAGTCCAGCGAGCCCCCGATCAGCGCAGGGAGCGGGTCCTCGATGGTCTTGATGTCGACCTTCTTGATGCCGACCTCGTCGAAGTAACCCTTCTGCTGGGCCACCAGGATGTCCTCGTGGAAGAGGTAGTAGGGGTTGTCGACGCCGACGACCAGGTTCGGCTGGACCTTGGACTTGTCGATCTCGCCGCTGATGCCCGCCTCGCTGGACGGCTTGGTGGGCGCCGCGCCCGTCGTGCCTGAGCCCTTGGACCCGCAGGCGGCCAGAGCGGGGAGCATGACCATGACGGCCACACCCGTCAGCAATCGATTGCGGAACATGGATTCCTCTTCCTCGTGGTCGAACCGGATGCGGGGTGTCCGACCGGATCCGGGCGCCTTCTGGCAGGCCCGGATCCGGGAGAGCGGGGGGTGGGTCAGGCGGCCACGTCACGCCAGGGGGCGACGCGCCGTTCCAGCCAGCGCATCAACTGCACCAGCGCCACGGACATCACGGCGAGGATCAGCAGCGTGGCGTAGAGCATCGGCGCATCGAACTGGTCACCCGCGCGGTCCAGCAGGAAGCCCAGACCTGAACCGCCTCCGCCCAGCAGCTCGCCGATGAGCATCCCGACCAGGCCGCGGGCGATGCCCTGGTTGATGCCCGAGATCACGAACGGCAGCGTGAAAGGGAGGATGATCTTGGTGTACATCTGACCCCTGCCGGCACCGAACACCCGGCCCGCACGCAGCAGGGACGGGTCGACGGTCTTCACGCCAGCCATGCAGTTGACCATGATGGGGAAGACCGCGGACAAGACGATGATCGTCAGCTGCATCCCGTTGCCGAAGCCGAGCATGAGGATCAGCAGCGGGATGAGTGCGACGCGCGGAAGCGACGTCATCGCCCACACGTAGGGGCTCAGGATCAGATCGGCGGTCCTGCTGGCCCCCATGAACAAGCCGACCGGGATGCCGATGGCCGCTGAGATCAGCAGGCCGATCAGCAGGTTCGAGAGGCTGTGGCCGAGCTGCGGGGCGATGACACCGTCGCGGAAGCCCGTGTACATCGCTTCGAACGTTGCGCTGATCCGGGGGAAGAACAGCGGGTTCAGCACCTCGGCCCGGGCCACGACCTCCCAGATCACGAAGAAGATGCCGAGATTCACGACGGTGATGGCGGTGTTGCGGAACGGCGCGAAGCGCGAGACCTGCAGCTCCTCGACGACCTTGCCACCGCCGATCTGCCGGGCCGCCGGGTCGGTCGTGGTGGCACTCGTGCTGGATGTCGTCGTCATCGGATTCACTTCGCTTCCTGCGCGCCCAGCGCCTCGTCCTGGAGCAGGGACCAGATGTGCTCGCGCAGCTCGGCGAACCGCAGCGAGCCCTTCGCGTCACCCGTCAAACGGGGGCGGGGAAGGTCGACATCGACGACCTCCTTGATCGTGCCCGGCCGGTTCGAGATGACCACGACGCGGTCGCCGAGCATGACGGCCTCGTCGATCGAGTGGGTGATGAAGACAACGGTCTGCCGGGTCTGGGCGATGATCCGCTCGAATTCGGCCTGCATGGCCTCGCGGGTCATCGCGTCGACGGCGCCGAACGGCTCGTCCATCAGCAGGATGTCCGGCTTGGTCACCAGCGCCCGGGCGATGCCGACGCGCTGGCGCATCCCCCCGGAGAGCTCGTGCGGATACGCCTTCTCGAAGCCGGTGAGCCCGACGAGGCTCAACGCCTCGGCCACGCGGGCGGCCTGTTCGCTCTTGCTCGGCTTGTTGCGGCGGTTCTCCATCGCGAACAGCACGTTGCGCTCCACCGTCCGCCAGGGCAGCAGCGCGTAGTCCTGGAAGACCATCGCGCGGTCGCTGCCCGTTCCGCGGACCGGCTGCCCGTCGACCTCAACCGTGCCCTCGAGCGGCCGGACGAAGCCGGCCACCATGTTGATGAAGGTGCTCTTGCCGCATCCGGACGGACCCACGATGGCCAGGAACTCACCGCGCTGGATCTCCAGCGAGACGTCGCGCAGCGCGATGAGCCTCGTCTTCGTGCGGCGGTTCTCGTAGCCGGCTGTGACCGAACGGGCGACGATCACGGGGTCCGACGCGGGACCAGGGGCGACGCTCGAGCGGCCTCCCCCGGATCCGCCCTCGGCGCCCGAATGGGAGGCGATCTGGAGCTGTGCGCCAGCCGCGGTGTGAGCCATGCCTTCGCTCCTGCGTTGGTCCTGCCGGATGAGACTGCAAACGATTGCCCGGATGTTATGGGCAGCATCACAATGAGGTCAATCACCTGTTTCCACCTGGTGCAGGCCCTACCAGGGGAAACGTCCAGAAGCGCTGCACGATTGGGCCCGAGCGGCTGCTCACCGTGTCACAGGAGTCGCCCCAGCAGCCCCACGTGTCACAAACGTTTGCGTAGCAACTCTGCGCCCGGACCGTCAGACGGGCGCCCTGGCCGGGACGGGAGCCCCGCGCCCATGGGCGGCCCCCACCGAGGTGACGGTGAGGACGACGACCGCTGCCAGCAGCAGGCCGGCGGCGACGTGCCAGGCCACGAGGGCGGCGCCGACGCCTGCCCCGGCCAGGATGAGCGCCACCGCGGCTGCGCGGCGTCCGCTGCCGCCGCCCCTGCCGCTGCCGAGAACGGAGTCGGCGGCGAGGCCGGTGAGGGTGGACGTGACGACCACGGTGGTCACGTCCTTGACCGCGAGGAAGCGCGCGGTCGCCGCCTGCACCCCCATGACCCCGCCCACGAGGGTGGTCACGGCGAGCGCCACGGCGTGCGGCGGGTCCTGTTCCGCCACGAGGAGAACGCCGACGAGCGCCAGCATGATCAGGCCTACGACGCCGAAGAGCAGGGTGGTCGCGGTTGACCAGCCCGGCCGGGCGCGCTTGAGCACCCGGCCGCCGGCGGCAGCCCCGGCCATGAAGCCCAGCAGCGCGAGGAGGGGGCCGACGACCGGCAGACCGTCGGCCCCGACCAGCGCCATGCCGAGGATCACGACATTGCCGGTCATGTTGCCGGTGAAGACGCGGTCGAGACCCAGGTAGCCGACTGCGTCGACGATCCCCGTCCCGAAGGTCAGAAGCAGCATGAGCACCAGGTTCAGGCGGTCGGCCGGCACGGCCGACAGTCGATTCAGCACGACGTGATCATGGCCGCTGCTCGTTCGGCCGACGGGCAGGACGCGTCGGAGGCGCTCCGTTGCGGGTGGCCCGCAGCAGGGTGGCGGGGTGCTTCCGGATTCACCCGATCCGGCGGTTCGACGGGCCGTTTGCGCCGGTCAGGACTGAAGCACCGTTCTGCTTGGTACTCCCCCGACGTGGCTTCCTCCCTCAACGCCGGGCACGCGGTCCGTTATGCGGCCCTCGGCCGCCTACTCCTCAAGCACCGGGGTGCGTCGCTCAGCGGAATGGGAGCCACCTCGGATCTGGACCTGGATCTGGACGGGTTCGCACCCGACGGGAGTGCCGCCACCGAGGAGGATGCGGGCCGGCTCGTCGACGAGCTCATCCGGATGGGACCGACCTTCATCAAGCTGGGCCAGCTCCTGTCCACCCGATCGGATCTGCTGCCTCCGGTCTACCTCGACGCGCTGTCCCGTCTTCGGGACGACGTGGAGCCGATGGAACCAGGCGTTGCCGAACGGGTGGTCGAGGACGAGCTGGGCGTGCGGATCTCCAAGGCATTCGCCGGCTTCGAGCCCGATCCCATCGGGTCCGCCTCCCTGGGGCAGGTTCACCGAGCGATGCTGCGGGACGGGCGGCGGGTGGCGGTCAAGGTGCAGCGCCCGGGCGTTCGCCGTCGGGCACTCGAGGACATGGAGGTCATCGCCGAGCTGGCCGAATTCCTGGACAACCACTCCGAGAAGGCCGCACGCCTGGGCTTCGGCTCCATGGTCGAGGAGTTCCGGGGCTCTCTGCTGGGCGAACTCGACTACCGCCGGGAGGCCGACAACCTGAAGGTGCTCGGCGAGATCCTCGCCGACTCCGAGCGGATCATCGTCCCGCAACCAGTGGAGGACTACACGACCTCACGGGTGCTGACCATGGACTACGTGGACGGGCGGAGCATCGACTCGCTCAGCCCGATCCGGCGGACGGAGCTCGACAGCGCGGACCTGGCCGATCAGCTGGTCGGCGCCTACCTGAAGCAGGTACTGGTGCACGGCTTCTTCCACGCCGATCCGCATCCAGGGAACGTCCTGCTGACACGGGATCACCGCTTGGCCCTGATCGATCTCGGGATGGTCGCCAAGCTGTCACCGGAGACCCAGGAACAGCTGTTGCGGCTGCTGCTCGCCATGTCCTCGGGGGATTCCTCGGACACAGCCGACGCCCTGGAACGCCTCGGTGACCGCCTCGAGGGGTACGACCCCGACGGGATGCGAGCCCGGGTGGCCGACCTGCTGCTGCGTCACGGAAGTGCCTCCGTCGGCCAGCTGGCCGCCGGCCGAACCCTGGCCGAGCTTGCCGTGGCCGCCTCGTCATGTGGGCTCCGCCCCGGCGCCGGACTGAGCATGCTGGCCAAGGCGCTCCTCAACCTCGACCAGGTGGCCCGCACCCTGGATCCCGATATCCGGATCGACACGATCGTCGAGTCGCACGCGGCCGCCGTGATGCGCCAACGCATGCTCGAGACGGCCCGCCCGGCCAAGGTGATGCGCTCGGCACTGGATGCCGCCGCATTCGCCGAGCAACTGCCGAACCGCCTGAACAAGGTGTTGGAGTCCCTCGCGGAGGGGCGGATCACTCTTCATCTCGAGGGCCTGGATGAAGGCGCGGTCATCCGTGGCGCTCAGAAGATGGCCAACCGGGTGGCCGCCGGCGTGATGATCGCGGCATTCGTCATCACCGCCGCGCTGTTCTCCTCGGCCCCGCACGGCAGGACCGTCTGGGGTTATCCCGTCCTGACCATCGTCTTCCTCGGCCTGGCAGCCCTCACCGCCGCCTGGGTCGCGATCGGCATGGTGAAGCGCGATCTGCCGCAACGGCGAACCGGTCGTCGGTAAACCGAAAACCAAACCGGTCGACTGACCGGCACCCCGGCAGGTCATGGGCCAAGGAGTCCCGTCACGGCCCGCCGGGCCGGACGGCGGGCACATCTCGTCTGCTCGGGACGATGCGCCGCTGCCGTGAGCGGGGGAAGACTGTCGTCGTCGGGCGACCACCGGCGTCAGCCGGAACGGGCAGCACCGAGCAGGACCGTCCGCAGGGGGGTCGGAGCCATGCCAGCGCCCGCACCGCCGCGCGACGTCGCCGTCCTGGCCCGGCTGATCAGGCCGCGCCGTCGCCCGACACGACGACCTCCGGTCCGCCTGACCGCCCCGCAACCGCACTCCGAGCCGGCCCACCCGCCCCGAGGGAACCATCCGAAGGAGAGGAACACACGATGCCCACGACCAGGCCCACGACCAGGCCCACGACCAGGCTCACGACCACGCCCGGCACGACAGTCCCTGAGTCCCTGCCGATCCTCAGCAGGGGCAAGCACCGGCGCACAGGGCACGGAGCGTGCTTCATGGAGTACACATCGGTGCTGGCCGGAGAACCCTTCTCCGACTCCCCGCGTTGCGTCGACCGGGAACTGGCGATCGTCCTGCGACGCGCCAACGACTCCATGACCGACGCCGAACGCGGCGCCCTGGTACCGCTTCTGGGGCGCGCGATCGGGCTGGTCGCTCCCAGTCCGCACAGCGAGCGCCCCCCTGGCTGGCACCCCTTCCGGATTCGCCTGCGGTACACCGAGCAGGACCGCGACGCCGTCGCCGTCACCAGGCAACTGCACCGCTCGGTGGCCGAGCGGTTGATCGCGGCCGTCGGCCCGCCACCGTCTGCCGCGGCGCGGCTCTGGCACGAACGGCACCCCCGCGTGAGCGAGCTGTTCATCGACCTGATGAATGAGCCCACCACGGTCAGCCAGGACGGAGAGTTCACCGGCCGGCTGGTGGAGCGTCTGGCCCTCCTGCACCAGTGCTACGAGGAGGCCATGGACGAACTCGGCCTGCGGTCCCGGAGCACGCCCGAGCGCACGCCTTCTGTCGCGGCGTCGTGTGTCCCGGCTTCCTGACCGCTCGGAGGGGCCGCCCTGCCACGTCGATCTTCTTCGAGACCACAGGTGTGATCACCAGCCGCGGATGATTCAGGGCGTCAGGTCAGGCGCAGGCGGGGCCTGGTCCCGACCGGGTCGTCACGCCCGGGCGTGACGTGCGCCGCTGGCAATTGCGGCGCCCAGACCGGCGACAGCGGCCACCGGCCATTCCAGGACACCCAGGGCAGCCAGGCCGACCAGGCCGCCGAGGTAGAGCAGCCCGTCGGGACGACGCACGGTGGACACGACATCCTCGACGACCGTCCGCGTCGCGGTCACCGGGAACAGGATGACCTGCCGCAGCGGGTCTGCGGCCGCCGATCCGGCCCCAGCCCCGTTCCCGGCCGCCGGCTCCGCCATCCCTATCAGGGCGGCGAACTCGCGGCCAAGCTGTGACAGCACGTCGTCGAACTCACCCGGGGTCACGGCGGCGCCGATCGTCGCGAGCACAGCCGCCGCGCCCATCTGCGCGGCTACCTCGTCGATCCCGGCTCGTTCGGCGACCCGCCGCGTGAACTCCGCGGCACCGAACGACTCGGCCGGCTTCTGCTTCGGTACGGCGAGGTCTTCCTTCAGCTCCTTGGGCATCTGGGCCTGGAGGTCCTCGGCCTCGCCGCCGCTGAGCCGTTCGGCCAGCACCTGCAGGGTCGCGTGCGTGAGCGCCTCAGCGGCTTCACGGGGAAGCCCGGTCCGCTGCCGGACGGACTCGATGAACTCGTTGTACTTCATCGTTGCTCCGTGTCTCGGCTCCGTGTCTCGCGGAAGGTGACACCGTTCATTCGAGTCCTACGTCCGGTCGGCCGGTAGCGGGAAGGCTGCCGATACCGGCGCCGCGTGACCAGCGGTCACTACCGGACTCCAGCAGCGGACATGGCGCGAGGCCGGGCGACCACGGATGATCTCCTGACGCCTGACAGGAGGACCAGATGCCCGCCCAGCTCCCGCCTTTGCCCACGATGATCGTCGGCAGCCTGCCCCAGCCCGACTGGCTGATCGACCGGGACCGGCTGGGCCACCAGTTCCCGCCGCGCGTACGCGCGAGAGAGCTGTGGCGCATCCCGCCTGAGTTCCTCGGTGAGGCGCAGGACGATGCCACCCTGGCGGCCATCCGGTCACAGGAGGAGGCCGGGCTGGACATCGTCACGGACGGGGAGATCCGCCGGGAGTCCTACTCCAACCACTTCGCCACCGCGCTCGACGGGCTGGACATCGAGCATCCGGGTTCGGTGCGCAACCGATCCGGGATCGAGATCCCGGTGCCGCGGGTGACCGGAGACATCCAGCGGCCGGCCCCGGTCCAGGTGGACGACGTCCGGTTTCTCCGCACGCACAGCGACCGCACGATCAAGATCACCGTGCCGGGGCCGTTCACCATGTCCCAGCAGGCGCAGAACGACCGGTACCCGGAGGATCGCGCACTGGCGCTGGCCTACGCGGACGTCGTCCGTGCGGAGATCGCCGACCTGTTCGCCGCCGGCGCGGACATCGTCCAGATCGACGAGCCGTGGCTGCAGGCCCGCCCGGAGGCCGCCCGCCAGTACGGGACCGAGGCGTTGACCCGTGCCCTGGCCGGCGCCGCCGGCCCGGTGCACGTGCACCTGTGCTTCGGCTACGCCGCCATGGTGTCCGAACGTCCCGAGGGCTACTCGTTCCTGCCGGAACTCGCCGACACACCGGCCGACGTGGTGTCCGTCGAGACGGCCCAGTCGCACCTCGACCCCGCAACGCTGCGCCCGCTGCGTGGAAAGGGCATCGCGCTCGGCGTCCTCGACCTCTCGACACCGGACGTCGAGACGCCGAAGACCATCGCCGACCGGGTACGGCGCGTGCTCGACCACGTCGACGTGGAGAAGCTCATGCTCTCCAGCGACTGCGGCCTCAAGTACCTGCCCCGGGCGTCGGCGACCGGCAAGATGCGCGCGCTCGCCCAGGCCGCCGCCGAGGTCCGGAGCGAGTTGTGACCACAGCACCGGTAGCGACGTGCGCGCGTCACCGCGACGCGAACACGTGCTCCTCGTGGCCGACGACCATCCGCTGCGCGACGTCACGCAACTTCTCGTTGTTGCGCTGACTGGCTGCCTTCAGCAGTCCGAAGGCTTCCTCGGCAGTGCACCGGCGCTGGGCCATCAGCAGACCTATGGCCTGCCCGATCACCTGCCTGGTCACCATGCCCTGCGTCAGGTTGTCGAGCGTCGCCTGCCGCTCAGCCATCCGCCAGGCAACCGACAATGCGCCGCTGGCCTGGCCGGCCCAGGAGTGTCCGGCACGCACGTCGGCATCGGTGAAGGCGTCCGGACGGGTGGCGTACAGGTTCAGAGCCCCTCGGCCCTGGTCACCCACCGACAGCGGGAGCGACAACGAGGAGCACACCCCGGCGTCGACGGCACGCTGTGGATACAGTCCCCAGCGCCGCTCGGCGGCCATGTCTGTGACGGTGACCACCTGGCCGGACCGCATCGCCTGCAGGCAGGGGCCGTCGTCCAGTTCGTACTGGCGCTCGTCTCCCCGCGCCGCCAGCTCGCCGCTGTAGGTGACCGTCCGGCCCCGGCCGGCCTGTTCGAGGGTCAATCCGCAGGCCTCGGCCCCGGGGGTGCTGTCCACCGCCCATCGGACAAGGGAGTCGAGGAAGCCGGCGACGTCCTCGAACTGATCCAACATCTGGACGACGTCCAGACCGCCTTCCCCCACGGACCCCGAGCCCGTCCCGGCCACTCCCGCTCACCCCTACGTTGCGCACAACCGATCGGAAGGAATTATGCCCACCGGCTGCCAGGGCCGCCACAGAGGTCCTCGGTCGTGTCGCTGTTCGCCCGCTGCCGCCCCTCATCGGTCGAGGCGGCCCCGCCACCAGACGTTTGCAGTGGCGGGGCCTGACCGCCGCGACCCCCCGGGAGCTCACGGCGGCTGATGTGAGGCTCGCATCCGGCGGTCCGCGCCGCTCCCCGACAGCGGGTCACCGCCAGCGGTACTCGAGCTCCGGACGTCCGGCACCGCCGTAGCGCGGGGCCCGGTCGACCAGGCCGGAGTCGGCCAGATACTCCAGGTACCGCCGGGCGGTGATCCGGGATGCGCCGATGCGCTCGGCGGTCTCGGCGGCGGACAGCCCGTCGGCACCGCGGACCGCGGCAACCACCGCGTCCAGGGTCTCCCGACCCATCCCCTTCGGCAACGGCGCCGACCCCGACGGGCGGACGGCGTCCAGGGCCCGGTCGATCTCCGACTGGCCCACCGCATCGCCCCCACGAGCCAACAGCGCCCGATAGTCGGCGTAGGCCAGCAGCCGGCCCCGCAGGGCCGGATAGGTGAACGGCTTGAGCACATAGCCCACGACGCCGTGGGCCGCAGCGGCCCGAACCGTGGACAGCTCCCGTGCCGACGTCACAGCGAGAACGTCGACCTCGGCGCCGGCCCCGCGGATGCGCCGGCACAGCTCGATACCGTGCGTGTCGGGCAGATTCATGTCCAGCAGGACCAGGTCCAGCGGCAGGCGCGACAGGGCTGCCAGCGCCGCCGCTCCCGTACCGGCTACCGCGGCCGTCGTGAACCCCGGCGTCCGGTCGACGTAGGCCCGGTGGGCCTCCGCCGCAACCGGCTCGTCCTCCACGACGAGAACCCGGATCATGGGGCCACCTGCGCCGGGCTCGGCAGGGGCAGGGACACCCGGAACTCCGCACCCGGTCCCGGCCGGCAGGACACCGTTCCACCGTGTCGGCGCACGACCTGCCCGACCAACGCCAGCCCCAGGCCACGGCCGAGGCCGCGGGGCGCGCCGGTCGTCTCCTTCGTCGTCCAGCCCCGTTCGAAGACGTACGGCAGGTCCTCGTCGGCGAGCCCGGGCCCCGTGTCCTCGACCCGGAGCTCCAGCCGCCCGTCGTCCACCCAGACCGCGAGTTGCACCTCGCGGGGGGCGTTCCCCGCCAGCGCGGCGTCGATCGCGTTGTCGACCAGGTTGCCCACGATCGTCACCAGATCGCCGCCCGGGATCCCGGTGCTGCCGACCGCTGTGGCCGGGTCGATCTCCAGGCGCACCCCTCGTTCGTGCGCGATGGCCACCTTCCCCAGCAGCAGAGCCGCGAGCACGGGTTCTCCCACGGCGTCCACGACCTGATCCGTCAGCGCTTGTGCCGACGCGAGCTCCTCGGTGGCGAAGTCGATCGCTTCCTGGGGGCGCCCGAGCTCCACGAGCGAGACGGTGGTGTGCAGCCGGTTGGCCGCCTCGTGAGCCTGCGCGCGCAGCGACTCGGCGAACGCCCGGATGCTGTCGAGCTCCCCGGTCAGCGCCTGCAGCTCGGTGTGGTCCCGCAGCGTGACCACCGTGCCGGCCGGAGCGCCGGACGGCCGCGCCGGCGCCTGGTTGACCACCAGGACGCGACTACCGGTCAGGTGGACCTCGTCCTTCGCCGGACGTTGCCGGGCGAGAGTCTCGGTCAGGTCCTGCGGCAGTCCGAGCCCGGTCACGTGCCGGCCGGTGGGATCGCCGTCGACCCCGAGCAGGCGGCGAGCCTCGTCGTTGGCCAGCTGCACCAGCCCGTCGCTGTCCACCAGGAGCAGCCCCTCGCGGACGGCGTGCAGCGCGGCGTCGTGGTAGTCGACCATCCGGGCCAGCTCGGCCGGCGAGAGTCCGTGGGTCTGCCGGCGCAGTCGACGGCTGAGGACCCAGCTGCCCACGGCTCCCACCGCCAGCGTCGCCAGCGCCGTTCCGACGATTCCGGGCAGGGCGGAGGCCAGGTCATGGCCGATCGTGTCCACGGTGATGCCGGCCGACACCAGTGCCACCACGTGCCCGTCGCCCCCGAACACCGGGCCCGTCGTCCGCACCGATGGCCCGAGGGTGCCGGTGTAGGTCTCGGTGAAGGTCCGGCCGGCCAGGGCCGGGGCGATGGTGCCGAGAAACGGCTTGCCGATCTCCGACGGGGTCGGGTGCGTGAATCGGGTGCGGTCCGTGGCCAGCACGGTGATGAACGAGGTACCGGTGGCTGCGCGAATCCGCTCGACGTACGGCTGGAGAACCGCGGTCGGGTGGCGACCGGAGACCGCCTCGACGACGAGCGGGGAATGGGTGAGGCTCTCGACGATCGCCGTCGTCCGCTGTTCGGCACTGCGCCGTGCACTCTGCCGGGCGTCGAGGTACGCCACCACCGCCGACGTCAGGACCACGACGAGGACCACGAGCGCCTGCAGGACGAGCAGCCGGCCGGCCAGGCTGGCGTCCCCGGGCCGGCGCCGATGGACCGATGCTGGGATGCGCACGCCCGGAAGTGTCGTCCCCCGCCGCGCGCCCAGGGGGCTGGGCCGGTTCGACACCCGATCTGTGAACGCAATGAACGAATGGGTGACCGCCGTCACCTCCGACCCCACTGTGAGACCGGGCCCACACCGGGCCGATCACCCCAGGGGCCCCGGCCCCGGTCGACCCTCAGGAGCAGCCATGGCCTCAGCCACCGTGTTCGGAGCGGCGCCGGCGAAGCGCCGGCGCGACCGCACCCACTGGCTCTACCTCGCCGTTCTCGCCTCCGTCGCCCTGGGCATCGCCGTGGGCCTGCTCTTCCCGGCGTTTGCGACCGAGCTCAAGTGGCTGGGTACGGCGTTCGTCGGGCTGATCAAGATGCTCATCGCCCCGGTCATCTTCTGCACGATCGTGCTGGGCATCGGCTCGATCCGGAAGGCGGCCAAGGTCGGCCGCGTCGGCGGGCTGGCCCTGTGCTACTTCCTGGTCATGTCGACGGTGGCGCTGGCCATCGGCCTGGTCGTGGGCAACCTGCTGCACCCGGGCGGCGGCCTGCACATCACCGACGCCCTGCGCGGGCAGGGAGCAACCCTGGCGGCGAACGCCGAACAGAGCGGCGGGACGACCGACTTCGTGCTCGGCCTCATCCCCACGAGCCTGCTGTCGGCACTGACCTCCGGATCGGTGCTGCAGGCGCTGCTGGTCGCGCTGCTGGTCGGCTTCGCCATCCAGGCCATGGGCCGCGCGGGCGAGCCGCTGCTGCGCGGGGTCGGCCTCCTGCAGAAGCTGGTCTTCCGCGTGCTGGGCATGATCATGTGGGTGGCGCCCATCGGCGCCTTCGGGGCCATCGCCGCCGTCGTGGGCTCGACCGGGGTCGACGCGCTGAAGAGCCTCGCCGTCCTCATGCTCGGTTTCTATGCCGCCTGCGCGATCTTCGTCGTCGTCGTCCTGGGCCTCCTGCTCCGGCTGGTGGCGGGGGTGAACGTCCTGTCCCTGCTGCGCTACCTCGGCCGGGAATTCCTCCTGATCGTCTCGACCTCGTCGTCGGAGTCCGCGCTCCCCCGCCTGATCGCCAAGATGGAGCACGCCGGAGTCAGCAAGCCGGTCGCCGGGATCGTCGTCCCGACCGGCTACTCCTTCAACCTCGACGGCACCGCCATCTACCTGACAATGGCGTCGCTGTTCATCGCGCAGGCGCTCGGCAACCCGCTCTCGATCGGGGCGCAGATCGGCTTGCTGCTGTTCATGATCGTCGCCTCCAAGGGCGCGGCCGGTGTCAGCGGCGCCGGCCTGGCGACGCTGGCCGGCGGGCTCTCCGCCCACCGGCCGGAACTGCTCGACGGGGTGGGGCTCATCGTCGGCATCGACCGCTTCATGTCCGAGGCGCGCGCGGTCACCAACTTCGCCGGCAACGCGGTCGCCACGGTGCTCATCGCCACCTGGACGAAGGAACTCGACAGGTCTGCGCTCGACGCCGCCCTGTCCGGGCGGAGCCCCTTCGACGAGGCCACCATGCTCGACCCGCACGATGCCGACGCCGATGATGCCGACGCAGATGTCCAGGGCGGCGCGCCGGAGCCGATCCGGGGCCTCGGCGGCCGCGACGCGGGTGCTCAGCCGGAGCTGACGCCGTCCGCCGCCGGCTGACCACTCCTCGTGGCCTGAGCACCGACCGCGATGGTGCCCGGTTCCCCTCGTCGGGAGCCGGGCACCATCGAGCCGGTCACGGGTCCTCACGGCTCTGCGGCTGCGCGGACTCCGCCGGCGACGGCCGGCGAGCCTCGGGTGGATGCCCTGCGCCCGGCTCCTTCCCGCCGCGGTCGAAGTGGACGTCGACGCGCTGGAAGCCCTTGGCGCGCTGGGCGCGCGCGGCCTTCGCGTACACCTGCTCGTCGCCGCTGGTGAGCTCGACATCGTCGGTGAACGGCGTGAGCAGGGCGCGGGGATGGAGGTGGTCGACCCGGACGACGTTGACCTCGACGCACAGCACCAGCGATGTGGCAGCCAGGTAGATGAACGCCATGAGCCCGAGAACGAGCGCGAACACCGCGTTCACGGCGCTGGCCCCCTTGACGACGTGCGTGACGTAGATCCCGCCGAAGGACTGCAGCAGCTGCCAGACCACCGCGGCGGCGAGAGCGCCCGGAGCCACCTGCCCGATGGTGAGCCTGCGCGCGGTGGTCCACCGGAATCCGAGCACGAACACGCCCGCGTTCACGATGACCGCAGCAACCGTCAGCAGGACGTGCAGTCCCCCGCTGAGACCACGGCCGTACGTGGCAGTGCCACTGCCCAGCGTCGACAGCACCGTGCTTCCCACCACCAGGAGGCCCAGGCCGCACAGCAGCAGCAGACTGCGCCCGCGGGCCCTGATCGGATCCGGTCGGCTGTTGCGCGGCACGGCCCAGGCAGTGTTCATGGTGTGCTGCAACGCCTGACCCAAGCCCGTCCCGCCGTAGAGCGCGACAAGGGTCCCGATGATCAGGCCGGTGACGCCGCCACCGAGATGCTCCGGGTGCCCCAGTTGCGGCCCGATGACCGGTAGCTCCCTCAGCGCTGAATCGAAGACCCGGTGCTGCAGCGCAGGATCTCCGCGCAGGACCAGGCCCAGCACCGTCGAGAGCAGGAGCAGGAGCGGGAACAGGGCAAGGAACCCGTAGTAGGTGATCAGGGCGGCCAGGAAGTGCCCGTCGTCGTCGGCGAACTTGTAGAACACCGCGATCGGAAACCCGGCGGCGGGGTGTCGCCGCTGGAACCGGTCCGTGCGGGCGGTCATGGTCATGGGGGCACCTCTGT
The DNA here is from genome assembly GCA_025465355.1 of Blastococcus sp. Lineage (GTDB taxonomy): Bacteria > Actinomycetota > Actinomycetes > Mycobacteriales > Geodermatophilaceae > Blastococcus_B. Next base: position 71,901 of record JAODNN010000024.1, read on the forward strand.
CCCGTCGGCGCCGGATCCCATACCCACGGATCGGCCTCCTGAGCACGGCACCGACCAGATGCGGCGCCGACCGGATCAGGTGGCCGCAACCGATCCAGGACCCGGTGTCGGGATCCGTTTCCAGGAGCCGCCCGGCGGCGGAGAATCCCCCCACCATCGGGCGGGGGGCGATCATGAGTGAGCGCACCACGTGCGTGGTCATCGGGGGTGGTCCCGCCGGAATGGTGCTGGCTCTGTTGCTTGCCCGCGCCGGCGTCGAGGTGACCGTCCTGGAGAAGCACGGCGACTTCCTGCGCGACTTCCGCGGCGACACCGTGCACCCGTCGACGCTGCAGTTGCTCGACGAACTGGGTCTGGCGCAGCGGTTCGCCCAGCTTCCGTACAGCAGGGTCGACCAGGTGGTGTTCCCGATCGGCGGCGACCGGAGCGTGGTCGTCGCGGACTTCCGCCGGCTGCACGTGCGGTATCCCTACGTCGCGATGGTGCCCCAGTGGGACCTGCTCAACCTGCTCGCCGAGGCCGCGCGGGAAGAACCGTCCTTCACCCTCCGGATGCGGACCGAGGCGACCGGCCTGATCCGCGAGGCCGGACGGGTACGCGGGGTGCGCTACCGCACGCAGGAGGGAACCACCGGGGAGATCCCTGCCGAGCTCACCGTGGCGTGTGACGGCCGCTGGTCGATCGCGCACCAGCAGGCGGACCTGCCGCTCGAGGAGTTCCCCGTCTCCATCGACGCCTGGTGGTTCCGGCTCCCGCGCGTGCCTGACGACCGTCCCGCCGCGCTGACCCCGCGGGCGGCCAAGGGCAGGTTCGCCATAGTGATCCCGCGCAACGACTTCCTCCAGATCGCCTACATCGGCAAGAAGGGGACCGACAAGCAACTGCGGGCGCGGGGCATAGAGCGCTTCCGTCAGGACATCGCGGAACTCATGCCGGAGTTCGGCGACCGGGTCGACGCGCTGGCGTCGATGGACGACGTCAAGCACCTCGACGTGCGGGTGAACCGGCTCGGCCGTTGGCATGTCGACGGGCTGCTGTGCATCGGCGACGCGGCGCATGCGATGTCGCCGGTCGGCGGCGTCGGCATCAACCTGGCCGTCCAGGACGCCGTGGCCGCGGCGTCCCTGCTGGCCGAGCACCTGCGGCAGCGCGGCGCGGTGACGCCGTCAGAACTGGCGGCGGTGCGCGCCCGCCGGGTGCTGCCCACGATCCTCGTTCAGGCCCTGCAGCGGCTCCTGCACCGCGCTCTGGTGACGCCGATCATCGAGGGCCGGCGCATGGGGCCGCCGAAACCCGTGCTGGCCCTGATGCGCCGCATTCCACAGGTGTCCCTGGTTCCGGCCTACCTCATCGGCGTCGGCCTGCGACCCGAACACGCACCCGAGTTCGCCAGGCGACATGCGGGAGAGTGACGAGCCTGCTACCGGCCTGGGACCGCGGATCGGTCCTCCACGTCGAAGCCGAACAGGACGTCGTCGCCGGCCAGGTACACGGATCGGTTCACCAACCGGACTCCCTCGGAGACCCGGCTGATGCCGAGCGGGCCGACCGCATCCACCCCCGCACCGATGATGGTCGGCGACACCGAGAGCACGACCCGATCGACCGCACCGGACCGCAGCATCGAGGTGATGACCCGGCCGCCGCCTTCGACCAGCAGGGACGCGACACCGAGTGAGCGCAGCAGGCGCAGCACGTCCATGATCCGCAGCCCCTCGGGACCGGAGGCGACCTCGCGCACCATCACGCTCGCCGAGGCGAGTGCCCGCCGCCGCGCCGGGTCGGCGTCGGGCCGGCACACGATCAGCGTCGCGGCGTCGTCGGACAGCACCTTCGCGGTCAGCGGGGTGCGCAGCGTCGAATCGAGCACCACGCGCAGCGGCGACGCCCCGGGCACCATCCGCACCGTCAACTGCGGATCGTCCTGCAGCATCGTGCGCGCCCCCACCAGCACGGCGTCGCAGCCTGCGCGCATGGCATGCGCCACCCGGCGCTCCGGCTCCCCACTGATCCACCGTGCATCGCCGGTCTGTGTCGCTATCCGCCCGTCGATCGTCTGCGCGTACTTCAGCAGGACGTTCGGCCGGTCGGCGCGCGGCCGCTGCGAACCCAGCAGGCGGCCGACGTCGACGGGGGCAGCGGGCAACTCCTCGAGGGTGTTCCCGGCCGGCTGATGGTGTCCCAGCCGTGCCTGCTTGGTCGCGAGGTACGCGCGATTGCGCCGATGTGCGGCTGTGCCCAGCGAGCGCAGCGACTCCACGACGACTCCGTTGCGCCGCAGTCCGTCAGCCTTCGCGGGATTGTTGGACAACAGCCGCACGGACCGGACACCGAGGGCCCGCAGCACAGCTGCCGCGTCGTCGTAGGTGCGCAGGTCGGCATCCAGGCCGAGCCGCAGGTTCGCGTCGACCGTGTCGGCGCCGGCGTCCTGCTCGACGTAGGCCCGGAGCTTGTCGACCAACCCGATGCCGCGCCCCTCGTGGCCATTGAGGTACAGCACCACTCCCCGTCCCTCTGCTGCGACCGTCTGCAGCGCCGACCGCAGCTGGACGCCACAGTCGCAGCGCAGCGAGCCGAGGGCGTCGCCGGTCAGGCATTCCGAGTGCAGTCGGGTCAGCACCGAGCCGCCGTCGCCCATCGCGCCGAGCACCAGCGCGAGGTGCAGGTGTCCGGACGACGTCTCGAAGGCACGTGCCTGGAACTCTCCGTAGGCGGTCGGGATCGGTGCGGACGCCGCTTCCCGGACGGATGACCGGCCCTGCTCCGACGATGTAGCAGCCATCAGCCCGACTCCTCGCTCGCGCGCTCACGGGGCTCCGCACGCTACCGTCGCTCGGCCGGATCACACGCGGTCGGAAGCACCGGGAGGCGAACTGGCGTGCAGGCCCGCCGACTGCTGTTCGTGGCGCCGCGACGGGTCGAGGTGGCCTCCGTCGACGTCCGGGAGCCCGGACCGGGGCAGTTGCTCGTCCGGACCCTGCACTCGGGTATCAGCACCGGCACCGAGCTGCTCTGCTACCGGGGACTGCTGGACCAGGACCTTCCGCTGGACGAACGAATCGGAGCGCTCGGCGGCAGCTTCCGCTACCCGTTCCCGTACGGCTACAACTGTGTCGGCAGGGTCGAGCGGTCCACCGCTTCGCTCCCTGCCGGGACGCTGGTCTTCGCCTTCCATCCGCACCAGGACCGGTTCGTGGTGTCCGAGGCCGACGTCGTCGTGCTGCCGCACGGCACCGACCCCCGGTCGGCCACCTTGTTCGCCCTCGTCGAGACCGGGCTGCAGCTCAGCCTCGACGCCGGTCAGGTGGCGCACGAGACCGTCGTCGTCCTCGGCCTGGGGGCCGTCGGGCTGATCACGGCGCTGCTCCTGCAACGTGCCGGCGCAACCGTCGTCGCCGGGGACCCGCTCGCCGAGCGCCGCGACCTGGCACTGTCGCTCGGCATCCCCGCGGCTCCACCGGAGGAGCTGCCGTCCCGCCTCCCGCCGGCCGGTGTACCGGTGGTCGTCGAGCTGTCGGGGAGCCCCGAGGCCCTTCCCACCGCGCTCCCCCTGCTCGCGCACGAGGGCACCGCGCTCGTGGGCTCCTGGTACGGCGAGCAGAAGGTGGTGCTGCCGCTCGGAGGCGCCTTCCATCGACGCCGGCTCACCATCCGCAGCAGCCAGGTGTCCTCCATTCCCGCCGGGCTGGCCGGACGGTGGGATGTCGCCCGTCGCCGCCAGGTGGCCGCTGCCCTGCTCGCCGAGCTGCCGTTGCCGGCCCTGGCCACGACCGAGATGGCCTTCGACGACGCGCCGCTGGCCTACCAGGCACTGGACCGCCGCGCTCCTGGTGTCCTGCACGTCGCATTGCGCTATCCATAGCCCATGTACGAGACCGGGACCGCACTCGGCGTACGCGCCTTCCACGTCATGCCCGGGATGCCGCCACCGGAGGGCGAACGGCACTCGCACGACTACCGGCTCGACGTCGTCGTCCGCCGGGAGGACCTGGACGAGCGCGGCATGGTGGTCGACCTCGACCTGCTCGAGCAGGCGCTACGGGACGCCGCGGCGCAGGTCGACGGCGCGGACCTCGACCGTATCCAGCCGGCCGAGGCGGAGGCGGTGACCGTCGAGCTGTTCGCGCGGTGGCTGCACGGGCAGCTCGCAGCGGCCCTCGCCCGGCAGCCGGGGCTGACGCTGGCCGTGCGCGTCTGGGAGTCCCCGACCGCGTTCGGGGGTTACACCGCCCCCGTATGAGCCCCGGGCGCGAGCAGCTCCTCGTAGGCCGCGAGGCAGCGCTGTGCGCACGCGTCCCAGGTGAACCGCGCGAGCAGCAGCTCGCGGCCGTTCCGCCCCATCCGGGCGGCGAGCGCGCGGTCCCCGAGCAGCTGCGCGATGCGGTCACGGAGCTCGTCGACGTCGCCAGGGGTCACCAGGAATCCCGTCTCACCGTCGCGCACCACCTCGGGCAGCGCGTCCAGGCGGCTGGCGATCACCGGTGTCCCGCTCGCCATCGCCTCGAGCACGCTGAGCCCCAGGAGTTCGGAGATCGCGAATCGCCGGCCGTAGCAGTCCTGCTTGACGGTCGGCAGCACGAAGACCGCAGCCCCGCGGTGGAGCCCGGGCAGGGCGGACTCGGCGACCGCCCCCGGGAAGACGACATCCCGCCCACGCGCCAGTCGCCGCAGCAGGAGCGGGTAGTCCCGCTCGGGTGGCCGGGCGTCGTGCCCGCCGGTGCCGGCGACGGTGAGCCGCGCCCCCTCCGGCAGCGCGGGTATCAGCCGGTCGACCCCCTTGTGCGGGGTGAGCCGCCCGACGAAGAGGACGCCGTCCCGGGAGAGCCCCGGCTCGGGGGCGAACCGCTGCGGATCCGCCCCGCCGTAGACGACACGCGTCCGGTCGGCAGGAACTCCGAGGACGTCCGCGGAGAAGCGGGACACGGTCAGGAACCGGTCGAACAGCGCAGGCAGGAGGCCGAGCCAGCCACCGCCGCCGAGCCCGTGGTCGGTGGTGACCAGCCGCTGACCGCGCAGCCGCGCGGCGAGCGCCGCCACGCGGCTCGGTGCACTGCGAGTGTGGTGGGTGTGGACGACGTCGGCGCGATCGAGGGCCCACAGCAGCTGCGGCGCCAGCGGGTGCACCGGATGACCGCGCCCGTAGCCCACCGGACGCAGGGTGCGCACGCGGACCCCGGACGGGTCACGGACGACGCCCGCGCGCGGTCCGAAGGCGACCAGATCGACGTCGGCATGGCGAGCCAGCGCCCGGACGAGCTCGACCGGATAGCGCTCCCCGCCGCCGAACAGGCCGGCCGCCCCGAAGGGGGTCGGGGCGACATGGACGATGCGCACCCGCTGATCGTCTCGCTGGTGACGCTGGGAGACCCCGGAACGCTCACCGGCGGCTACCTCTACCACCGGCGCATCGCCGCGCTCGCCCCCCGGTTCGGCGCCCGCCTACGGTTCGTCTCCGTGCCGGCGGCGCCGTTCCCGCTGCCGCTCGCCGCAGGACCGGTCGTCCTGCGGACGTTGGCGCGGCAGGGTCCCGGCGTGGTCCTGCTCGACAGCATCGCCGCCGGCTACCTCGGGCCGTGGCTGCCGGCCAGGCGGCCCCGCGCCCCGGTGGTCGCGATCCTCCACCAGCCGCCCGGGGGGATCGACCACGGTCCGGTCCGGCGGGTCACGCAGGCGGCTCTCGACCGGTGGGCCTACCGCCACGCCGTCCGGCTGGTGGCGGCCAGCGCCGCACTCGCCGACGAGCTGGTGGCCGTGGGGCTGCCCCGGGCACGGCTGACGGTCGTCCCGCCCGGACGGGACGTGGCCCCCTCGCCCGGCGCGTCGCCCGGGGACCTGCGGCTCGGCCGGCGCGTGGCGCTGCTGTCGGTCGGGAACTGGGTGGCGCGCAAGGGCCTGCTCGACCTGCTGGAAGCGGTCAGCCGGCTGCCGGAGGATTCGGTGACGCTGCATCTCGTGGGTGATCCCGACGCGGAGCCGCGCTACGGGGCGCGGGTCCGGAACCGGCTGGCCGCCCCGGGCCTGGCCCGGCGGGTCGTCGTCCACGGGCCCCTGTCGGTGGCCGAGGTCGCGGCGCTCTATGCGGCCGCGGACGCCTTTGCGCTGGCCAGTTCGCGGGAGCCGTACGGCACGGTCTACGGGGAGGCCATGGCGGCCGGGTTGCCGGTGCTCGGGTACGCCGCGGGCAACCTTCCGCACCTGGCCCGGGACGGCGCGGAGGGTCTCGCCGTCCCTCCGGACGACGTCGACGCGCTGACCGCGGCCCTGCGACGCCTCGTCGACGACGACGGGCTGCGTCTGCGGATGGGGACGGCGGCCGCCCGCCGCGCCCTGACGTTCCCGACCTGGGAGGAGTCCGCCGCCCGCTTGTTCGGCGAACTGCGCCGCGTCGCGGAGACGGCATGACGACTGCGGTCCGTACCGCCGCGAGGACGGTCGTGGGTGCGCTGCCCACCACGGTCGCCGACCTGGTGCGCCGGCCCCTGCCGTCGAACATCGCCTCCTCCCTGCCCGGCCGGATCCGGCTCGCGATGCTCCGCGCGCTGCGGGAGGGAGGCATCCCCCGATCGGTGTCCACCTTCGGCCTGGTCGACGACCCCGGCCTCCGGTTCGTCGCGGCCGAGTCGCTCGTGCTGGCGCAGCTCTACTGGTACGGCGAGCAGGGCTGGGAGCCCGAACTGCTCCCGTGGTGGCGGCGCTGCTGCCGACGCTCGGACTCGGTGCTCGAGCTCGGGGCGAACGTCGGGTACTTCACGGTCCAGGCCGGTCGGGCCGCGCCCGGGACGCATCACGTCGCGGTGGAGCCCCATCCCTTCTCGGTGGAGATCTGCCGGGCCAATCTCGCCCTGAACCGGGTGCGCTCGGTCGAGCTGATCCATGCCGCTGCGGTGCCCGGTGCCGGCGTCCCCTCGACGCAGCTGCTCGTGCCGGCCGATCAGCTGGCCACCCCGACCGTGGCCTTCCTGTCCCCCGACACCGAGCTCCCCGCCGAGATGGCGCGTGGTGTGCCCGCCGTGATCGACGTACCGGCGGTGGACGTCCGGGCGCTCGTCGAGGGAGCGGACTTGATCAAGCTGGACGTCGAGGGGCAGGAACATGCGCTGCTGGCGGCGAGCCGCGACTACCTCGCCGAGCGGCATCCGACCCTGGTCGTCGAGGTCCTGGCCGGCACCGCACGACTACGCGCCCTGCTGGGAGAGCTGTGCACGGACGACGGCTACCGCTGCTACGCCGTGACACGCCCCCGGCTCGTGGAGCTCACCCCTGCGGAGCTCGCGACCGTGCGGTTGGAGGACACGTTCGGAAGCCACGACGTCATCCTCTGCAGCGGCCGGTCGCCGCAGCCGTGAGCCGACGGCATCGGCGGCACGGCGACGAACGGCGGACCGCTCACAGGGGCGGCTTCGGTTCGTGGCGCGGACCGGTCAGCATCGCCTTCAGCGCGCCGAGCAGGCCCAGCGTCGCCACGGCAACGGCGAACCACATCCCGATGGTGAAGCGGTCGACGTTCCAGTTGGCGTCGGCGAGCGGGACCAGGACGCCGGCGGCGACCGCCAGCGCGACGAAGAGGGCGAGGACCCCCAGGAGGCGGTGGCTGCGTGCCGGCACGAACAGAAGCAGCCCGAGAGCGAACAGGACGCCACCACCGAGCACCACGGCCAGCGGCTGCCACAAGCCGCTGCGCCCCAGGTCCACGGCCCCTGACCTGAGCGCCTCGCCCCCCTGCCGGACAAGAGCCGCCCCCGTGGCCCCGCTCCCGTGTCGCCAGCGCAACAACAGGCTCACGCCGGCAGCCATGCCGGCCAGGAGGAGGAACAGGCCACCGACGCCGTCGGCGCGCCGCAGGACCACCCGCCGCCTGGGGCGGGCCGGCGCCATGGCCGGCTGTTCCTCCGGCGCGGGAGTCAGCTCCTGCCCGTAAGGCGCCGCGCCGTGTGCATACGGTGGGGCACTGACGGCGGGCCCGGAGGCGTAGCCCCCCGTTGCGGGCTGGGCCTCGGGGATTGCGGGCTGGTCGTCGGGGACCTCAGCGGGGAACCCGAGGATGGTCGGATCGCCGTCGGGGTCTGCGCGCACCACGGGTATGCGCGGGATGGTCTGTTCGCGCCAGATCGGGGAGGCAGGGGAGATCGGAATCTCCTGCCGCTCTGCCTGGTCGCTGGGCTGATAGGACTGCTGGGCGCGCTCCGTCATCGGTTCCTCCGACCGACCTGCGGGCGCGGGAAGTCGCCCGCTGGCGACGAGAATACGACCGCCGAAGCGGTCGTGGCCGGTCCGCGGACGCGGCTGCGAGCCGATCCCGGGAGTGTCGGCGATCAGTCCACGAGGGAGCGCAGGATGCGGGCGAGGGCGGCCCGATCCTCGGCCGGCAACTGCTCGAAGTACGCGCGTGAGTCAGCCGCCCGGGCAGCGTCGATCTCGGAACGGACCCGCTCCCCTGCCGGCGTCGGCCGCACGATGACGGCCCGGCGGTCCGCCGGATCGGGGGCCCGCTCGACCAGCCCCCGCTGCTCCAGCCCGTCGACGACTTCCGTTGCTGATCGCGGCGCGATCCGCAGCCCCTCGGCGAGCGCCGAGATGCGGACCTCGCCCCCCCGGCAGACCACCCCGAGCGCACGGCCCTGGTGCGGCGAGAGGTCCCACGGCGCGAGGACGTCGCGCCAGCGGCCGCGCTGGGAGCGTGCGGCCCGCATCAGCAGCTCGCCCAGGTCCGCGGTCTGGTCATCGGCCACGCGGGGAATCATAGAAGCCGCCGCGCGGTTACCACACCGTGAGGTAACCTCCTTATCTCCCGAAGCAGAGAAGGTGGTCGTCATACCTGGCCCCGCCACACTTCCCGGCGGCGGAGGGCGCGGCGGCTCCGGCCGGACCGTCGACCCCGCCGACCGGGCACAGCTGGACCGCTCGCCGGTCTCCCTGCGGCGCATCGCCGCACTCTTCCGCCCCTACTGCCCGCAGATCGCCGTCGTGGTGGCGCTCATCGTCGCCTCCTCGGCCATCGCGCTGGCCTCACCGTTCCTCATCCGCCTGGTCATCGACCGGGCCCTGCCGCACCAGGACGTCGTCCTGCTTGCCTGGGCCGTCGCCGGCATGGTCGCCGTCGCAGCGGTGACCTCGATCCTGGGCGTCGTCCAGACCTGGCTGTCGACCACCGTCGGTCAGCGGGTCATGCACGGCCTGCGGACGGCGGTCTTCACCCACCTGCAGCGCCAGTCCCTGGGCTTCTTCACCCGCACACGGGGCGGGGAGGTGCAGTCGCGGCTGACCAACGACATCGGTGGCATGCAGTCGGTCGTCACCAGCACCGCGACCTCGCTGGCCTCCAATGCCACCACCGTCGTCGGCACCGTCATCGCGATGGTTGCCCTGAGCTGGCGGCTGTCCCTGCTCTCCCTCTTCGTGCTGCCGCCGGCGATCTGGCTGACCCGCAGGGTGGCCCTGATGCGTCGCACGGTCACCGCCGCGCGCCAGCGCTCCCTCGCCGAGATGAATGCCCAGGTCGAGGAGGGGCTCTCGATCAGCGGCGTGCTGCTGTCCAAGACCCTGGGCGCAGGCCCCGCACAGAACCGCCGGTTCGCCGAGACCTCCGAGGAACTGGTCGGGCTGGAGGTCCGCTCCGATCTGGCCGGTCGCTGGCGGATGGCCACGATGAGCATCGTGTTCGCCGGGATCCCGGCGCTGATCTATCTGGCCGCCGGGCTGCCGGCCACGTCCGGCGGCATGACCATCGGCACGCTGGTCGCCTTCACCACCCTGCAGGGCGCACTGTTCCGCCCGCTGATGGGCCTGCTCGACGTCGCCGTCGCCGTGACCAGCTCCATGGCCCTGTTCAGCCGGGTGTTCGAGTACCTGGACCTTCCGGTCGACATCGCCGACCCGCCGTCCCCCGTGACGCTCGAGCCGGCCGAGGTGCGGGGCGACGTCCGCTTCGAGGGCGTCGGCTTCACCTATCCGGACTCCCCCCGTGCCGCGCTCGCCGACATCGACGTGACCGTCCCCGCCGGGACGACGCTCGCGCTGGTCGGGCAGACCGGCTCGGGTAAGACCACCCTGGCATCGCTGGTCGCCCGCCTGGCCGACCCGACCGCCGGCCGGGTCACCATCGACGGTGTCGACCTCCGCGACCTGCCCCTGGCCACGCTGGCCCAGATCGTCGGGGTCGTCTCGCAGGAGACCTACCTGCTGCACACCACGGTGCGGGAGAACCTGCGGCACGCCCGCCCCACCGCCACGGACGACGAGATCGAGCTCGCCGCCCGGCGGGCGCAGATCCACGACGCCGTCGCCGCCCTGCCGAAGGGCTATGACACCGTCGTCGGCGCCCGGGGCCACCGCTTCTCCGGTGGGGAGAAGCAGCGCCTGGCGATCGCCCGCACGCTGCTGCGCAACCCACGGGTGCTGGTGCTCGACGAGGCCACCAGTGCGCTGGACAACCAGACCGAGCGGCTGGTGCAGGCGGCACTGGACGAGGCCAGCCGGGATCGGACGACGATCACCATTGCGCACCGGCTCTCGACCATCCGCGACGCCGACCGCATCGCGGTGCTGGACGGCGGTCGGGTGGCCGAGCAGGGCACCCACGAGGAGCTGCTCGAGGCCGACGGCCGTTACGCCCGGCTGGTCGGCGCCGCCGAGCGCGCCGTCGTGCTCGCCGCCTGAGCGCTGCCATCGACGGGAGAACGACCGTGGTCGAACGAGGGGTGTCGACGGTGGAGACGAACTGGGCCGGCAACTACCGGTACGGAGCGACGAGGCTGCACCGGCCGACGAGCCTTGCGCAGGTGCAGGAGATCGTTGCCCGTGCCCCCCACGTTCGCGTGCTGGGGTCCCGCCACTCGTTCAACGGGATCGCCGACTCCGCGGAGCTCGTCTCACTCGACGCCCTGAGCGCCGGGACGACCCTCCCCGCACCGATTGCGGTCGACCTCGAGGCCGGGACCGTCTCCATGGGCGGAGGCGTGACGTACGGCGAACTGGTCGAGGTCCTGCGTGCGGCGGGGGCCGCGCTGCACAACCTTGCCTCGCTCCCCCACATCTCCGTCGCCGGTGCCGTGGCCACGGCGACCCACGGCTCCGGCGTCGCCAACGGAAACCTGGCGACGGCCGTCTCGGCACTCGAGATCGTGACCTCCAGCGGCGAGATCGTCCGCTCGTCGACGTCCGACACCGACTTCGACGGCATGGTCGTCGGGCTCGGCGCCCTGGGCGCGGTCACCCGGATCACCCTCGACATCGAACCCGCCTTCGAGGTGGAACAGCGCGTCTTCGAGGGCCTGCGCTGGGACGCTCTGTTCGACAACTTCGACGAGATCACCTCATGCGGCTACAGCGTCAGCCTGTTCACCCTGTGGCGCGGGGACATCGACATGGTCTGGGTCAAATCCCGGACCGACGCCCACGATCACCCTGAAGGGGACCTCTTCGGCGCCGTTCCCGCCGTGGTCGACCGGCATCCCGTCATCGGACTGGACCCGGCGCCGTGCACCCCACAGCTGGCCAGGCGCGGGCTCTGGGCCGACCGGCTCCCCCACTTCCGCATGGGCTTCACCCCCAGCGCCGGCGACGAGCTCCAGTCCGAATACCTGGTCCCGCGCCGCAACGCCATCGGGGCCCTCGAGGCGCTCCGCTCACTCGCGGACAGGATCAGCCCACTCGTGCAGGCGTCCGAGATCCGCACGGTTGCCCCGGATCAGCTGTGGATGAGCACGAGCTACGGCGAGCCCACCGTCGCCGTCCACTTCACCTGGAAGCCGGCGCAGGAGGCCGTCGAGGCTCTCCTCGTCGACCTCGAACGGATCCTGTCCCCGTTCGAGGCGCGCCCGCACTGGGGCAAGCTGTTCCATGCGGACGCGACGACGATCGCTTCGCTGTATCCGCGGCACGGGGAGTTCCTTCGACTCGTCGAGCGGATGGATCCCCGCGGCGCGTTCGGCAACGCCTGGCTGGAAGCACACGTCCTCGGCGACAGGGGGGCCGACGGCCGGAGCCGTGTGCGGGCATAGCCACTCCCGCACCCGGCCTGCGGGTCAACTGGTCCAGCGCAGCCCGAGGATCACCGTGTCATCCCGTCCGCCGTTGTCGGTGGGCATCGCCATCAAGCGGTCCAGGACCGTCTCCAGTGGCTGCGCGGCCGCGGCGGCGGCCGCCGACCGCAGCCGTTCCAGGCCGGTGTCGATGACCTCCCCGCGGCGTTCCACCGCCCCATCGGTGAATGCCAGCAGCGTCGCGGGCCCGCTGACGCGCACCTCCGTCACCACCGGCGGGGTGGGTGCCGCCACCCCTACCGGCGGCGCGACCGGGCAGTCCAGCAACACGGCGCGGCCGTCGCTGATCAGCAGCGGGCCGAAATGCCCGGCCGAGACGAACCGGATCAGGCCGGCCGCCGGTTCGAACTCACCGAGCAGGACGGTGGCGAACTGGTGGTCGACGTGGATGTCGAGCAATCCCCGCAGCTTGGTCATGACGGTCGCGATGTCGTCGCCCTGGGCGAGGTAGGCGCGCAGCGCGAAGCGGAGCGCGGCCATCGTCGTCGCCGCGGGCAGCCCTTGACCCGAGATGTCGCCGACGACGAACACACAGCTCCCCGACGGACGCGCGATCACGTCGTACCAGTCACCGCCGACCTCCAGCTCGTCGACGCCGGCGACATAGCGGGCGGCGGCCTCGATGCCCTCGACCTGTGGCACATCGGGCAGCAGCGCATGCTGCAGGGTGCCCGCGATGCTCCGCTGCTGCCGGTAGAGCCGCTCGTTGTCGGCCGCCAACCGTTCCGCGACCGCCCGGCGCCGGGAGAGGATCTCCACCGTCGCCCCGCAACCGACGGCCAGGACGCCGCCGGCACACAGCACGATCCACGGCAGAGCGGCCGAGAGCGGGCCCGTCAACCCGGTGCGGGACGCGGCGACGACGGTGAGTGTGGTGTCCCCGAACGGCACCCGCTTGGTCGCGGTGTGGCCACGGACCGGAATCGGCGCGGTGGCCTGCACCAACTGGTCCGCGGCCGTCGTCCGCCCCAGGTAGACGGCCAGGTCCAGGCCGCTGAACGGGCCGTCCGGCGGTACCGCGACCCGGCGATTCAGAGGCACCTCGGCGTACACCACCAAGCCCCCGCTCTCCCCGGCCGGCATGAGCGCGTAGCCCAGCCGGGGCTGGGGACCCTGCAGGATCCCGGCGACGGCCAGCTGGCCGGTGGGCTTCAGTCGGGCGAAGAAGGACGCCGGGCCACCAGACGGGAGCTGCGGGTCCGGACCGTGCACGGCCAGCTTCTCGGACCGTTCCCCACTGACCCGCCACAGCGACAGCGACATGCCCGGCGCGGTGAGCGCCGCATCGGCGAAACGCGTGAACGGTCCCGGCCTGCCGTTCGTCGCGTCGGCGACCTGGCCGGCGTCGGACATCTGCGTCTGGATGATGGCGACCTGGGTGGTGAGCAGGGCCGCGGCCTGGGCGACCTGCTGGGCCAGCAGCCGCTGGGTGTTGTTCGCGTTGACCGCTGACGCGAGCCACGCCAGCACCATGGTCAGCGCCAGGACCACGGCGGTGACCACGATGCCGAGCCGGCGCGGTACGGCTCGCCAGCTGGTCGCGTGACCACTACCTCCGGCGGCGCCACCCCGCCGGCGGCCACCCGACTCCGTCCGGGAGCCGGCCCGGCGCTGGGCCACGACCGTCCCGGCTCCGGCCACGCCGGACGTCGAGACGACGACTGGCTGCGCCCGTTGGTCGGACCGCGTGGCGGGGGCGCCGGCCGCGACGTCCGAGAGGGCGCTCTTTCCGGTGAACTCGACCTGCGCCCAGACGACCTTCCGGTCGTCCTGGACCGTCCAGCCGTGGGCTGCGGAGAGCTGCGCGACCAGGTACAGGCCGAGCCCGCCGAGGGCGGCGTCCCGATCAACGGCAGGGACCGGCGGTTCGTCCCCGGCGGCGTCGCTGACTTCCAGCAACCAACCGGAGCCGGCGGCGGTCAGCACCACGTGGATCGGCCCCCGACCGTGCCGCAGCCCGTTGCTGACCAGCTCCTCGAAGGCCAGCAGCAGACGGTCCACATCGTCGTCACCGGCCCCGGGCGGTCGGCCGCCGTTGCCGAGCATCCCGCGTAGCTGCATCCGCAGGGAGCGGAGCTCGGCGAGCGTGGTCGGCGCCCCGCGCCAGATCGCATGCACCGGGGAGTCCAGCTGCGGCTGCGGTCGTTGTACCCACAGCGCCTCGCTCATGAGCCTTCTTCCGGCGACGGTGCCGGCCGGCGGCGCCGGGGCACGTGGATGGTCCGGACAGGGATCGGCAGCATCCCTGTCCCGTGAGCGGGCCGGCGCGAGGTTTCGCAACGGCTCCGTCCGCATAGGCACGCTACCTACCGACGCCGGGCATCGGTGGAGGCGGCCACGGAGCGTCATCGGACGACCACATCCGCCGGGGCACTGCCCCGCTCCGATGCCCCGAGCCGGCCTACCGACCGGGCGGCCAGATCGGCCGGGGTGCCCCCTCGAGCGCCATCCTCAGAACTGATCGACCAGCGGCTGGAATCCTGGCGCGAACCACGGCCACGGCCGGGCCTGTTCCCACTTCTCCCCCAGGGACAGCAGCAGGTTGTCGCGGAAGCGCGGCCCGGTGAACTGCAGGCCGAACGGCAACCCGTTCGGCAACCGGCCCGCGGGCACCGACAGCGCAGGTGCGCCGGTGATGTTCTGCAGGCACGTGTTGAGAGCATCGGCCGGTGTGCCCGGCTCGGCGGCTCCGACCATCCGGCCGTCCGCGTGCTGTGCCGCCATCGCCAGCGTCGGGGTCACCAGGACGCCGTCGTCCCCGAGCAGGCGGTCGAGCGCGCGCGTGTGCGCGAACCGCCGACGGCGGGCTGCCATGTAGTCGTCCACCGAGATTGCCAGCCCGGTGCGCATGTGCCCCAGGAACACCGGGTCGAAGAGATCGGCCCGCTCCAGCACGCGTCGGCCGACCTCATGGGCCTGCTCGGTGCAGCACAGCACGAACCAGTCCTCGTCCGCGTTACCGGCCGGGGTCACCGCCGAAGGTTCGATGAGCTCCACCGGCAGCCCCAGGTCGCGCTCCAGGACCATCAGTGCCTCGTCGAACGCCGACTGCAGGACCGGATCCAGCGGGCCCCAGTCCACCGTCCGGGGGGCGGCCAGCAATCGGATCCGATCCGGGAGCGGAGCAGGCTCCCACCGGGGCAGGGCACTGGGATCGCCGGCTACCGGGCCCTTGATGACGTCGAGAAGGAGCGCGACATCCGCGACGGAGTGACCCATCGGACCGTCGGTGGACAGGTCGATCCAGGACGGCACCGGAGAGCGGCCCACGATGCCGTTGGTCGGCTTGAGGCCGACGAGCCCACAGAAGGCGGCCGGGATCCGGGCCGACCCGCCCCCGTCCGTCGCCGTGGCGATGGGCACCATGCCCGCCGACAGCGCGGCCGCGGAGCCGCCACTGGACCCACCGGGCGACCACCGGGTGTCCCAGGGATTGCGCGTCTCGCCGAAGAGCCGGTTGGCGGTGTATGCCTCGAAAGCGGCCTCTGGCAGATTCGTCTTGCCAACGATGACGGCTCCGGCCGCGCGCAGCCGACCCGGGACGAGGCCGTCGGCAGCGGCCGGGGGGTCGTCGGCGTGCAGCAGCGAGCCACGGGTGGTGGTCATCCCCTCGACGTCCTCGAGGTCTTTCACCAGGACGGGGAGCCCGGCCAGGGGCCCGGCCGGCTCGCCCGCCGCCCGCGCCCGGTCCCGCTCATCGGCTTCGGCGAGGGCCTGCTCGGCTCGCAGGGCTACGACCGCGCCGAGCCGCTCGTTCCCGTCCTCGATGAGCTTCAGCGACCGCTCGGTCAGTTCCCGTGCGGAGACCTGCTTGTCCTCCAGCAGCCGCGCGAGCCGACCGATCACGCGCCGAGTGCCTCGTGCCGGCGCGCGGCAGCCTCGAGCTCGGCGGCTTCGGCCTCAGCGATCCGCGTCTCCCCCGCCACGTCGATCGACTTGCCGAACAGGTAGTAGAGAACGGCGGCGACCGGCAGCCCGATGAACAGCGACAGATCGGCACCACCCATCGCCTCTGCGATGAATCCGGTGAACAGGCCGGTGCTGAAGAACGGGACCATCGCGGCGAAGCCGATGAGGTAGGCGACGATGCCGCGCCACCCCCAGCGCCCGTACATCCCGCGCGGATTGAAGATCTCCGCGATCGCGTAATGGCCTCGCCGGACGATGAAGTAGTCGACGAGGTTCACCGCGGTCCACGGGATGAACAGGTAGAGCACCAGCAGCAGGAAGTTCGAGAAGTTGCCGAGGAAGTCCTCCGACGCCGCCAGCGCGCCGATCAGCGACAGGGCCGCCGTGACGGCGATGGTGGTGATGCGGACGGAGAGCGTCGGGCGCACCTTGCGGAACGAGTCGATCGCGCTGATGAGCGTGAGCGAGCCGCCGTACATGTTCAGCGCGGTGACCGAGATGAGCCCCACCGCGGCGAAGATCAGCACGATGGCGCCGAACCCGGTGAAGACCTTGTCCCCGGCGATGTTGATGGCCTGGATGGTGTCGAAGACGTCGCCGGTCTTGATCGAGGCGGCGAGAACGGTCCCGAGGCACATCAACCAGATGGCCCCGAGGGCCGAGCCCCAGTACGTCCAGTAGAAGGTCTTGCGGACCGTGACGTCCGGCGGCAGGTAGCGCGAGTAGTCGGAGACATAGATGGCCCAGCTGATCTGGTAGCCCGCGACGACGCCGAACTGCGCCAGGAACGGCGTCCAGTGGAAGTCGCTGAGCGAGAACGAGCCGGCCGGGAAGTGCAGGGTGAGCAGCGCACCGATGGTGAAGACGCCGAACACCACGATGAACGTGTAGGTGAGGTACCGCTCGAAGCTGTGGATCAGGTCGTAGCCGACGAGCGCGATGGCGAACGCGAGCACGGTGACGACGACGATCCACAGCTTCTCGCCGCCGTGGATGGTGGTGTCGAGCGCCTGCCCGGCCAGGATCGTGTTGAAGACATTGAAGCCGGCGTACTGGAGGTAGGCGAAGAGCCAGACCAGCAAGGCGCCGACGTAGCCGAACTGGGGCCGCGACTGGATCATCTGCGGCAGGCCCAGCTGCGGCCCCTGGGCGGAGTGGAACGCCATGAAGAAGGTACCGATCAGCGTTCCGCTCACGATGGCGATCAGCGACCAGATCAGATTGCCGCCGCTGGTGATGCTGATGAGGCCGACCGCCAACGTGGCGATCTGGGCGTTGCTCATGAACCACAGCGGCCCGAGGTCGGACAGCTTGCCGTGCCGCTCGTCGAGCGGGACGTAGTCGATGGAGCGGACCTCTACTCCGCCGACCCTGGGGGCCTCGTTACGTGCGGTTGCCACTGCTGCCCCTGCTCTCTCGGCATGCTCGGGAAGACGCTGGGACGATACCTCTGGGCGGCGGTAGCGACTCGGCCCAGCCTGGCGAAGACCGGGCATCGGCGCATCTTCAGGCAGGCGTGCTGATGACCGTGCTCGGTGCTTCCGGCTGGGACGTCCCGAGCCCGGCGAACGCCTGCTCGAGCACGTCGAGCCCCTCCTCGAGCAGGTGCTGCGGCATGACCAGCGGTGGAAGGAAGCGCAGCACGTTGCCGTAGGTGCCGGCGGTCAGCACGAGCAGGCCCCGCGCGTGACAGGCCTTGGCCACGTCCTGGGTGACGCCGGCGTCGGGCTCCTTCGTGCCGGGTTTCACCAGTTCCACGGCGAGCATCGCGCCACGCCCCCGGACGTCGCCGATTCCGGGGAAACGCTCCTGCAGCGCGCGCAGCCGGGGCAGCATCGTCGCTTCGACCTGGCGCGCGGCGCCGACGAGATCCTGGTCCTCGATGGTGGCGATGGTGGCGAGTGCCGCGGCGCAGGCGATCGGGTTGCCGCCGTAGGTGCCACCGAGGCCGCCCACGTGCACCGAGTCCATGATCTCCGCGCGGCCCGTGACCGCGGACAGCGGAAGTCCTCCGGCGATGCCCTTGGCGGTGGCGATGAGGTCGGGGACGACACCCTCGTGCTCGCAGGCGAACCAGGCACCGGTGCGGGCGAAGCCGGTCTGCACCTCGTCGGCGACGAAGACGATGCCCGAGCGCCGCGCGTATTCCGCGAGTGCGGGCAGGAAACCTTCGCCCGGGACGATGAACCCGCCCTCGCCCTGGATCGGCTCGATCACGATGGCCGCCACGTTGCTGCCGCCGATCTGGCTCTCGATCGCGCTGATCACCTGCGCGGCGGCCTCCTCCCCGCACCGCTCGGGGCCAGTGGGCCAGCGGAAGGGGTAGGCCATCGGCATCCGGTAGACGTCCGACGCGAACGGGCCGAAGGACTGCTTGTACGGCATGTTCTTCGCCGTCAGCGCCATCGTCAGGTTCGTGCGGCCGTGGTAGGCGTGCTCGAACGCGACCACCGCCTGCCGGCCGGTGTGGGCACGGGCGATCTTGACCGTGTTCTCGACCGCCTCGGCGCCGGAGTTGAACAGCGCCGACCGCTTCTCGTGGGCGCCCGGGGTCAGCCGCGCCAGTTGCTCGCACACGGCGACGTAGCCCTCGTACGGCGCCACCATGAAGCAGGTGTGCGTGAACGCGGCGACCTGATCGGAGACGGCCTCGACGACGGCGGGCGCGGCGTTGCCGACGCTGACCACGGCGATACCCGAACCGAAGTCGATCAGCGAGTTGCCGTCCACGTCCACCACGACACCGCCGCCGGCTCGGTCAACGTAGACGGGCAGCGTGGAACTCACCCCGCGCGCCACGGCGGAGCCGCGCCGTGCGGTGAGCTGCCGCGACCTCGGCCCGGGGATCTCGGTCACGAGCCGCCGCTCCTGCGGGAGCGAGGGGCCGCCCGCGGCGATGTTTCCCATAGCTGCCTCCAGCGGTGGGCGATGCCCACGTCGATGCCCACGTCGACGCGCCCAGAGTGCCCCCGAGGGCCGTTCTCCGGAACCCCCGTCTACTGGCCACTTCCGTCGGCGAGAGCGGATGCCCGCGGGTCGAGGTGGGCCAGCGCCGCGCGGAGCTGGGTGCGGCCGCGGTGGATCCGGCTGCGCACCGTTCCCAGCTTGATGCCGAGGGTGGCGGCGATCTCCTCGTACGTCAGGCCCTCGATGTCGCACAGCACGACGGCGACGCGGAACTCCGGCGACAGCGCGTCCAGGGCGGCCTGGATCTGCGGGTCCAGGTGGGTGTCCGAGTACACCTGCTCGGGGCTCGGTGCGGTGCCGGGCAGCCGCTCGGTGTCCTCGGGCAGCGTGTCGAACCGGATCCGCTGCCGGCGGCGCACCATGTCGAGGAACAGGTTGGTCGTGATCCGGTGCAGCCAGCCCTCGAAGGTGCCGGGGGCGAAGTTCGCCAGCGAGCGGAA